>NZ_CM183454.1:690738-1036107 GCF_059512505.1 Candidatus Pelagibacter sp. uisw_098 | reverse complement strand
AGCAATTTATTTTGTTCTTTGAATTTTTTTAAAGTTACTTCTAATTCTCTTTTAATTTTAATGATTGCTTGCTCTATAGTTGGTTTGGGCGTGATGTAATGACTATTAGCATAAACTTTTATTACATCTAAATCTTGTATTAGATCTCCTGTTAAGGGATCAAATTCTTCTATTTTTTCTAATTTATCACCAAATAAACTTAATCTCCATGCTCTATCTTCAAAGTGTGAGGGAAATATTTCGAGATATTCTCCTCGAGCTCTAAAAGTTCCTCTATAAAAACTCTGATCATTTCTTTTGTATTGTAAATTTACTAAAGTTTTTATTAGTTGCTCTCTGCTGTATTCATAATCTTTCTTTAAACTCAACGTCATCTTACTGTACGCCTCAACAGAACCCAGGCCATAGATACAAGAAACACTTGCAACAATAATTACATCATCTCTCTCTAATAGTGATCTAGTAGCTGAGTGACGCATACGATCAATTTGTTCATTAATAGATGCTTCTTTTTCAATATAAGTGTCAGACCTTGGTACATAGGCCTCAGGTGTATAGTAATCATAATAAGATACAAAATACTCAACGGCATTGTCTGGAAAAAAAGATTTCATCTCTCCATAAAGCTGTGCAGCTAGTGTTTTGTTAGGAGCAAGTATTAGAGCTGGTCTATTAGTTTTTTCAATTACTTGGGCCATTGTAAAAGTTTTTCCAGAACCTGTTACACCAAGCAAAACTTGGTTTAATTCTTCTTTATTTGCACCCTTAACTAATTGTTTTATTGCTTCTGGCTGATCACCGGCAGGTTTAAAATCTGTAACAAGTTTAAATTTTTTTCCACCTTCTAGTTTCTGGTGAATTTCAGGATTTTTACTCTGTATATCTGTAATTAAATCTTGATAAGTATTTTGCATTATCTATAAAACTATTAGAATAAAAATATATTTCAATGAGCATTATATCAGACAGTCTAAAAAAGATTAAACCATCGCCAACTATTGCTGTAACTCAAAAGGCAAGAGAGTTAAAAGCTGCTGGAAAAGATGTAATAGGACTTGGGGCAGGTGAGCCTGACTTTGATACACCAGATAATATCAAACAAGCGGCTATAAAAGCCATTAATGACGGTGATACCAAATATACAGCCGTTGATGGAACCGCTGCCTTAAAAGATGCCATTGTTAAAAAATTTAAAAGAGAAAACAATTTAGACTACACAACTGATCAAATCACAGTTGGTGCTGGTGGAAAACATGTAATTTATAATGCCATGATGGCAACCCTAAATGAAGGGGATGAGGTTATAGTTCCCGCGCCTTATTGGGTTTCTTATCCTGACATGGTTTTATTAGCTGGTGGAACTCCAATTATTTTAGAGTGTAATGAAAAACAAGGATTTAAAATTAATCCAGCTGAATTAGAAAAATCTATAACACCAAAAACAAAGTGGATAATATTAAATTCACCATCAAATCCAACAGGTGCTTGTTATACTGAAGGTGATATTAAAGAAATCGCAGATGTTTTAACAAAACATCCTCACGTGCATATTTTAAGTGATGATATTTATGAGCACGTAACATACGAAGGTTTTAAATTTTTTACTATTGCACAAATTGATAGCTTGAAAGAAAGAGTTCTTACAATGAACGGTGTAAGTAAAGCTTACTCAATGACTGGCTGGAGAATAGGGTATGCGGCTGGTCCTAAAGAAATTATTAAAGCAATTGCTAAAATACAATCGCAATCAACAACAAATCCATCTTCAATTAGTCAAGCTGCAGCTGTTGAGGCTTTAAACGGAACTCAAGATTTTATAAAAGAAAGAGCAACTTCATTTCAAGAGAGAAGAAACTTTGTTGTTAAAGCATTAAATGAAATAGACGGAATTGAATGTTTAAATCCAGATGGGGCATTTTATGTTTTTCCAAGCTGCAAAGGGTTAATTGGAAAAAAAGATACAAGTGGCAAAGAACTTAAAACAGATACTGATTTTGTTCAGTCTTTATTAGAAAATAGTGGTGTAGCAGTTGTTCAGGGCTCTGCTTTTGGTTTAGAAGGTTTTTTTAGAATATCTTATGCAACTTCTATGGAAAATCTTAAAAAAGCTTTAGAAAAAATATCTTCTTTTTGCAAAAGTCTTAGCTAGGTTTTTGCTTTCCCCACATCTCAAAATATTTACCTTTTTTTAACAATAAACTCTCATGCGTCCCTTGTTCGATAATAGAACCCTGATCAAGAACAATAATATTATCAGCATTTGCAGCTGTAGATAGTCGGTGAGCAATTATTAAAGTTGTTTTACCTTTAGAGACATTTTCTAGATTTTTTTGAATTTCTTTTTCTGTACTAGTATCTAATGCAGATGTTGCTTCATCAAAGAAAAATATTTTAGGATTTTTTAGAATAGTTCTTGCAATAGCAACTCTCTGTTTCTCACCACCAGATAATTTCAACCCTCTTTCTCCTACAATTGTTTCATAACCATCTGGTAAAATAGTTATAAAATCATGTATATCTGCATTTTGGGCAGCACTAATAACCTCTTCTTTAGTAGCACCAGTATTACCATAAGCTATATTATAATAAATTGTGTCATTAAATAAGACAGTGTCTTGTGGAACTACACCAATAATTTTTCTTAAAGAGTTTTGAGAAATTTTATTTACATTTGTATTGTTAATAAAAATATTTCCCTCTTTTGGATCATAAAACTTGAATAACAGTCTACTTATTGTTGATTTACCAGCACCAGTTGGTCCTACGATGGCTACTTTTTTTCCATTAGGAACAGTAAATGAAATATTTTTAATGATAGTTCTTCTTATATCGTAATCAAAACTAATGTTTTCAAATCTAATTTCTGCATCGTTACTTTGAGGTATATCCTCAAGATCATCATTTGTTGTTGGGGCAACCTCTAATAAGCTAAACATGTTTTCCATATCAGTCAGTGCTTGCCTAATTTCTCTATAAACAGAACCCAACCAATTCAATGGCTGATATAATTGGAGCATGTAGGCATTAATTACAACAAACCCACCAATATTAATCTCTCCACTTTTGATCCCATAAACTGACATCACCAACATAATAGTAATACCCACCATTATGATAAATGTTTGGGCTATGTTTAATAGTGAAAGAGAATGTCTACTTTGATTTGCTGCTAACTCATATTCTTCTAATGATTGATCAAGTCTATTAGCTTCAAAGGCTTCATTGTTAAAATATTTAACTGTCTCAAAGTTCAATAAACTATCAATCATCTTAGTGCTAACATCGTTATCAGCTTGGTTCATTCTTTTTCTAAATATATTTCTCCATTCAGTAATCTTAAAAGTTAAGAAAGAATAAAGGCCAATAGTTACAAGTGTTACAACAGCATACCATGGGCCATATAGATAAAATAAAATCCCAGAAACTAAGAACACTTCAAAGAAAGTAGGAGCAATATTAAACAAGACATATCTTAGGAGAAAATCTATTCCTTTAGTTCCTCTGTCTATATATTTTGCTAGTGCACCCGTTTGTCTATTTAAATGAAATTGTAAAGACAGATTGTGAAGATGTTGAAACATTGTCAAAGATATTTGTCTAATAGAATGCTGGGAAACTTTTGAAAATAAGGCGTCTCTAATTTCAACAAATGTGAAAGCAATAACTCTTGTAACACCATAGCCAACTACTAAAGCTATTGGTACCAGCATAAATAAATTAATGCCTGAACTTAATTCTGTCAGAGAGTTTACCGCACTACCCAATACTAAAGGAGTGCTAACACTTGCTATTTTTGCTAAAACTAAAGCAACAACTGCAAAACTAACTCGTATCCTTAAATCTTTTCTTTTTTTAGGCCACAAATAAGGAAGCAACAGTTTAAAAGTCTTAATGTATTTACCCTTTTTCACAATCTAGATATAACTGATTAGTAAAAATTTGTTACAAGCAAATTAGACTTTATAATGAATTAAAAAATGATATTTAAACTAAAAAAGCAATAAGGAGACATAAATGTTAAGTGTATATTTAGCAGGTGAAATTCACAGTAATTGGCGAGAGGAAATTATTCAACTTTGTGAAAAGGAGAAGTTAGATGTTAAATTCACATCTCCCATCACTGATCATGAGGCATCTGACAATTGTGGTGTAGAAATCTTAGGTGCTGAAGAAAAAAATTTTTGGAAAGATAGAAAAGGCGCTAATATTAATTCCATTCGAACCAAAAAATCTATTCAAGATTGTGATGTAATTATTGTTAAGTTTGGTGAGAAATTTAAGCAATGGAATGCAGCATTTGATGCGGGATATGCTACGGCACTTAATAAATCTATGATTGTTATTCATAACGATGATCATCAACATGCTCTTAAAGAAGTGGATGGCTCTGCTGCTGCTGTTGCTTCAGATCAAAAACAAGCTTTTCGTATATTGAAATATATATTGGAAGGTTCCTTAAAGTAATGAAAACTGCTTTGTTATTTGGCTCATCCGGCTTAGTTGGAGGGCATCTTCTTAATCAATTAATTAAGGATATTAATTATTCTAAAATAAAATTATTTGTTCGTTCAGTTCCTGAAATTAGTGATCCAAAAGTAGAGATTATTAAGACTGATTTTAGTAATTTAAAAAATAACAAAGAAGATATCAAAGGAGATGATTGTTTCGTTTGTATTGGTACAACAAAAAAAAATTCACCTGATAAAGATGAATATAAAAGAGTTGAACTTGATATTCCTAAAGAAGTTGCAAAAATTGCAAAATCAAATTTGGTTAACTCATTTATTTTTGTCTCTGCATTATATGCAAACCCCAAGAGTTCGGGAGACTATGTAAGATTCAAAGGACTGGTTGAAGAAGAATTAAAAGAACTTAATTTTCCAAAACTTGGAATAATGAGACCATCTTTTTTAATAGGTAATAGAAAAGAAAAGAGAGCAAGTGAAACAATAGGTATTTTTGTATTTAAGTTACTTTCTCCATTACTTTTAGGTCCTTTAAAGAAAATGAAACCTATTCATTCCGAAACAGTTGCAAGAGCAATGATAGCTGTTATTCAAAATGATATTCAGCAAACTATTTTTGAGTCTAACGAGATATCAGAAATAAGTAGTTAGTATTTTTAAACTAATCCAAGTCTAATTACTGAGTTCCCAGCATCTATAATGCTATCTTTTGCAGGTTTAAATTTCATACCCAATAAATCTTCAGAATATGAAGTATTAGTCTGCATTAAAATGCCAAGATCAGGCAACATAATCTTTACAGAAGAATCTAAGTAACCGATCAATTTAACCATAAAATTTGGCATTTCCTTTTTTGGAAGTTTTTTTGCATACTTTGGAAATGCTTCAGCCATAATTTTAGAAACTTCGAGCATTTTTTTTACTTCTGAACCAATAATTAAACGTCTTCCATTAACCTTAGGATTTTTTATAGATAAAACATGCGCTCTTGCTACATCTTTAACATCAGAAATTAATATTCCAAAATTTGGAGCCATAGGATATTTTCCTTTAAGGAAAAGTTCAACATAACTAGTTGAGGTATTTGTTTTTTTATCTAAAGCATCACCAAAAACTCCTCCTGGATTAATTACAGTTAATTTGTCTTTTAACCCTTTGCTTTCCATTAATTCCCATGCAGCTTGTTCAGCTTTTGTCTTTGATGTAGTGTAGTCATTTGATCCACTCCAATCAGTATCTGACCAATCACTTTCCCCAAAATTATATGGGTTTGTTCTGTTAGGTTTTTTAAACATAGCTACTATTGATGAAGTAAGAATTATTTTTTCAACATTAGCTTCTATACCAGCATTTAAAACTCTTAACGCCCCACCTTTAGCAGCTGGAACTAAAGCTTCTCTATTTCTTGAACTTTTCATAGGGTAGGGAGACGCAGTATGTATAATATATTTACAATCTTTAGCAGCCTCAACCCAACCATCATCTTTTAATAAGTCCAATTCAACAAATGATAATTTATCTGTTGAAACATATTCGCTTAGAGTTTTCTTTGTTTTATCTAATGAGTTTTGGCTTCTAACAGTTCCTAAAACTTCATATCCAGAATTTAATAATTCAATTGCTATATGTTTTGCAATCCAGCCGCTTATTCCAGTTAATAATACTTTATTTGTCATTTTGTTGTTCCTTTTTAATTAAATTTTTGTTTTGATACATATGGACATAAATAATCTTTTATCAACTAATTATAAACTTACTAGTCACTTCAAAGTTACTTAAATCATGACTGGTCATTTTTTGTTATTAGTTTAAAAAAGAGATATGGAAAAAATTAATCAAAAACAATCATGTCCTTTTTCAAACGTTATGGAATTATTAGGAGGAAAATGGAAAATTTTTATTATTGCAAGAATCTATGAAAATAAGAAAATAAGATTTAATGAGCTTAAAAAAATAGTAACTAATATCAGTTCCCAAGTTTTGGCAAGAAAACTTGATGAAATGAGAAAAGATGGTTTGGTTGTTAAAATTATTAATAAATCTCAAAACGTAGAATATAAATTAAGTGAATTTGGAAATTCAGCAATACCAATAATATCTGCTTTAAAAAAATGGAGCTTAGGTAGGAAAAAAGAAATTTCTAAAATAGTAAATATTTAAGTTAGTGAGATAAGAATTTTTCAGCTTCAAGTGCAGCCATACAGCCCATACCAGCAGCTGTAACTGCTTGTCTGAAAGTCTTGTCTTTAACGTCACCTGCAGCATAAACACCAGGGATATTAGTTTCTGTTAAATCTGGTTTAGTTAATAAATAACCTTCTTTATCCATATCTAATTGACCTTTAAAAAGAGCCGTTGCTGGATCATGACCAATTGCAATGAATAAGCCATCTATTTTCATTTCTTCAATTTTATTAGTTTTTAAATTTTTAACTTTAATCGCTGTAACATTTTTAGGTTCACTATCACCAATAACTTCTTCAACAGCACTATCCCAAATTATTTCAATTTTTTTATTTTCCATTAATTTCTTCTGAAGTAATTTTTCTGCTCTTAAAGTATCTCGTCTATGAATTAATTTTACCTTCGATGCAAATTTTGTAAGAAACATTGCCTCTTCTACTGCTGCATTTCCACCACCAACAACTGCCACAACTTTTTCTTTAAAGAAAAAACCATCACATGTTGCACACGCTGAAACACCAAAGCCTCTATATGCTTGTTCTGATTCTATATTTAACCATCTTGCCTGAGCACCTGTAGAAATAATTATGCTATCTGCAGTATATTTTTGTCCACTATCACCAACTGCTTCAAAGGGTGTAGATTTTAAATTTACTGATCCGATATGATCTTCAATCATTTCTGTACCAACTGCTTTTGCTTGGTCTCGCATTTGATCCATTAACCATGGACCTTGAATTACATCTGAAAAACCCGGGTAATTTTCCACGTCTGTTGTTGTAGTTAATTGTCCACCTGGTTCAGAGCCGTATACTAAAACAGGGCTTAGCATTGCTCGAGCAGCATACACAGCAGCTGTATAGCCAGCCGGACCTGACCCTATTATTAACACTTTTGTGTGTTTTGTTGGATTTTCACTCATGCAGAAGTTATATAAGGATAAATGACAAAATTAAAAGGGATATTATTGACTGAGGGTATGCATGGCATGATTAGTCAAGTAGAGGGTTTAGCTAAAGCTTTAGATATAGATTTTACACACCACAAGGTTGAACTAAATCATTTATGGAAATTAATTCCACCAAATCTTAGCCCTGTTTCACAGATCGTGTTTAAAAAAATTGATCATGATGATTTTGATGTGATTATCTCCTGCGGACGAAAAAGTGTTATTCCATCAATTCATTTAAAAAAAACATCAAATAAAAAAGTATTTAATATCCATATTCAAGATCCAAAAGTAGATTTAACTCATTTTGATTTTATTGTAGCTCCAGAACATGACGCAATAGAAGGGTCGAATGTCATTACTACAAAAGGAGCGATTCATTATCTTACAGAAAATGAGATAAGTGAAAATAAAGATTATCTAAATTCATTTATTAAAAAAGACGAAAGAAAAATTTGGACCTTAATAATGGGTGGTCCCACCAAGTATTATGATTATTCAACTAAAAATATGAAACATATTTTTACAGCATTATATAAATTGTTAAAAAAACATGACTTTCAACTTGTGGTAATTCCCTCAATGAGAACACCAATAAATACTATTCATTATGCAAAAGAATTTTTTGGTGAAAATCACACAATAATAATGGATGTTGATAAAAAAGCTTATCTATCAGCCCTAGCAATTTCTGAAAATATTATAGTTACATGTGACTCTAGTTCTATGATTTCAGAAGCAGCCTTGACTGGTAAACCAATCTATATAGCTAGTATTTTGCCTAAAAAAAATGACAAAAGATTTCAAAGATTTAGAAATTTATTTAGAGAATTAAATATAACTAGAAATTTAGGAGAAGTGGTTGAAAATTGGTCCTATCCAAAACTTGATGAAACTAATAGAGTAGCAAATATTATTAAACAAAAAATTAATTCTTAATGTCATTCTTAAATTCAATTAAAAATCAGACAAAAAAATATGAATTTCCTTTTGATCACTGGGAATACAATAATGCTCTATCAGATGGGGCCATTGAGGAAATTATTAAAGCTGATATTCCAGATGTAAGTAAGCACAATCTTAATTATGATGGAACCAGAGCAATTGATGGTGGTGCTGCAGAGTTTAGAGAGGGAATAGCATCAGGCGGAGAGGCTATAAAATTTAGATGCTTTGTAACAAATGAAAATGAAAAACAATTTCCAAACCTGGTAGAATTTATTAAAGAACTTCAATCCAAGGAAGTTCATGGAACTATTTCAAAAATGATCGATAGAGATTTATCGAACTCTTATGTTAGAGTTGAGGTTATTTGTGATAGGGAGGGGTTTTGGTTAAAGCCTCATTGTGATATTAAAGAAAAACTGATGTCAGGGTTAATATTTGTAAATAATTCTAATGAATCTGAAGAGCTTGGAACAGATTTTTATAATGAAAAATTAGAAAAGGTTAAAACAGTTCCTTACAAAAATAACTACGGATATATGTTTACAAGTGGCCCAAACACTTGGCATGGTATGGAAAAAAAGAAAATAGTTAAAGAAAGACGCTGTTTACAAGTTAATTACGTCTCTTTTCCGACGGATTGGAAAGTTAAGTAGTATTAAATTTGTAGAGACTTGTATCTATCACCATCGATAGGGCGTACACTTAGTTTTTTTAGATACTGCCAGATAATTTTACACTTCATTACTTAGGCAATAATTTTTTAGAAAACAACTTTATTAGAATAGCTCATCATTCATGCTTTTTGTGTGGGTTATGTGTTGGATTTATTATGATTATAAAAGACATAGTTAAACAAGGAATACCAGAAATAGGTAATATTTTACCTTTAAAAAAAAATAATATTATTCCAATAAAAATTAGTAAGACTATAGAAATAGTCATAGTTCCTAATTTGGGTGAGATAAATTCACATCAAGATAACGTTGGAATCATTATAGAAGAAAAAAATGTTCTAAGGATTTTATCTAAACGATATAAAAATGTTTTAATTACTGAAATTAATTCAGAAGAAGATCTTGAAGCCCTGGTTAAAAGAAAGCCTGATTTAGTATTCTCTGGTGTTAAGTATTTCTTTTTTAATAATAGAAAAATATGGCTAAATGATTATTTAGAGATGTTTGAAATTCCATATATCGCCTCAAGTAAAGCAGCCCTTGATAATGAAAGTGATAAAAATAGAGCAAAGAAGATTATGCAAAAAAATAATATTAGAACTGCAGATTTTTTTATAACAAACCCTGGTGAATACTTAAAAGAATCTTCAATACCAATAAAATTTCCCCTTTTTATAAAACCAGTAACTGGTGGAGACAGTAGAGGTGTAGATAAAAATTCAATTGTATTTAATTTTGAAGATTTTACATCAAAAGTATTAGATATTAAAATAAAACAAAACTCACCTTCTTTAGTTGAAACATATTTAGCAGGAAAAGAATATAGTGTGGGTATTTTTGAAGATAGCATTGATGGAACTTTAAGAGCTATGCCAATTGAAATTATCGTAAAAGAAAATGTAGATGGTCATTGTATTCTTGATTTTAATGTTAAAAAAAATGATGAAGAGAGTGTAATTCTTGTTTCTGATATTGTAGTTTTTGACAAACTTTCTAGATTAGCAAAAGATTCCTTTAAAGCTTTAGGTGGAAAATCTTTAGGTAGAATAGATATTAAAATGGATCACTTAGGTGTTCCTCATTTTATAGAAGCAAATTTAATGCCAGGTCTTCGAAAAGGTTATTTCTATAGATCGTGTGTTTTAAACCTTGATATGAGTTACGAAGATATGATTTTTAGTATTGCAAATACTGGCTTGTCTTCACATTAGATATCTTGAAGTGCAGTTACTGTGATCTCTTTTGTTTTTAAAGATCTAATCCCCATTAAGCAAGCTTGAGCAGTAGACATGTTCGTACAATAAGGAACTTTGTTACCTAGTGTTGCTCTTCTTAGAGCCATTGCATCATGCAGACGATGCTCACTATTTCCACCACCTGTATTAATAACTAAAGCAATTTTTTTAGAATTTAGTACATCAACAATGTGAGGTGATCCTCCACTAACTTTGTTTATTGTTTTGCATTTTATTCCATGTTTACGAATGTAATCTGCAGTTCCACCCGTAGCACACAAAGTAAAATTTAATTTTATTAATTGTTTTGCTAAATCTACACCTTCATCTTTATGACCATCTTTGAGAGAGATAAATGCTAAACCTTTTGTTGGTAATGAGTTTGAAGCAGCAATTTGGCTTTTTGCATAAGCCATACCAAAATCTTTATCAAATCCCATAACTTCACCTGTTGATTTCATCTCAGGCCCCAATAATAGGTCACTATTTGGGAATTTATTGAAAGGAAATACAGCTTCTTTAACTGCAAACAAGTTTTTATTTTTACCTTTTAAATTAAATTTAGATAATTTTTCACCAGCCATTACTCTTGAGGCAATTTTTGCAAGAGGTAATCCTTTGGCCTTAGATACAAAAGGAACTGTTCTGCTTGCTCTTGGATTTACTTCGATTACATAAATTTCATCATTCTTAATAGCAAATTGAATATTCATAAAACCTTTAACATTTAAAGCTAAAGCCAATTTTTTTGTCTGAACTTCTATTTCAGTTATCAGCTTTGGTTTAATAGATATTGGAGGTAAAGAACATGCAGAATCTCCAGAGTGAATACCCGCTTCCTCAATGTGTTGCATGATACCCGCAACAAATACTTCTTTGCCATCAGATATCGCATCAACATCTACTTCCATAGCGTGACTAATAAACTTATCTATTAATATTGGATTATCCTCTGCAGCTTTAAATGCTTCTTCTACAAAGTTTTTTAATTGGCTTTTCTCATGAACAATTTCCATCGCTCTTCCACCTAACACATAAGAAGGCCTTACCATTAATGGCAGACCAATTTTTTCAGCAATTTGAATGGCTTGCTTGTAAGTTTTGGCAATACCACTCTCTGCTTGTTTTAATTTTAATCTATCAAGTAATTTTCTAAATCTATCTCTGTCCTCAGCTAAATCTATAGAGGTGTACTGCGTACCTAAAATTGGAAGCTTGTTATCATGTAAAAATTTAGCAAGTCTTATAGGAGTTTGTCCACCAAACTGAGCAATAATCCCCACAAGGTTTCCTTTTTGCTGTTCTTTTTTAATAATATTATAAACATACTCTTCTTTAAGAGGTTCAAAATAAAGTCTATCACTTGTATCGTAGTCTGTTGAAACTGTTTCAGGATTACAGTTAATCATTATAGTTTCAAAACCACTATCTTTAAGAGCATAACTTGCTTGGCAACAACAATAATCAAACTCAATTCCTTGGCCTATACGATTTGGTCCACCCCCTAAAATTATGATTTTTTTTCTTGAAGAAGGTTCTGCTTCACACTCTGAATTCAAAGCAAAATTTCTTTGGTATGTTGAGTACATATAAGGTGTGAAAGATTTAAACTCAGCAGCACAAGTATCTACTTTTTTGTAAACTGGTAACACTTTTAAAGCAGTTCTTTTTTTTCTAACAAGGTTTTCAGGAATTTTGGTAATTTCAGATAATTTTTTATCAGAAAAACCTATTGATTTAATTCTATTAAATTCATTGTAGTCTTTAGGGAGACCTTTTTTTTGAATTTTATTTTCCTCATCAACAATTTCTTTTATTTGTTCTAAGAACCAAGGGTCTATTTTGCAAAGCTGGTGAATTCTTTTAATATTCATTTTTTTTCTAAACGCTTCAGCAACTAATAATATTCTGTTTGGAATATTTTTTTTCAATTCTTTCTCTATTTCTTTTTTGTTAAGTGAAAAAATTCGATCTAAGCCTGAAAAGCCAATTTCAAGAGAAACCAATGCTTTTTGCAGAGATTCTTTAAAGTTTCTACCAATTGCCATCGCTTCACCAACTGATTTCATTGAAGTTCCAAGAATTGCCTCAGAAGTAGAGAATTTTTCAAAGGTAAACCTTGGTATTTTGGTTACCACATAATCAATACTAGGCTCAAAGGAGGCAGGTGTTGTTTTGGTAATTTCATTTTTTAACTCATCAAGTGTGTAGCCAACAGCTAGTTTTGCTGCAACTTTTGCAATTGGAAACCCTGTTGCTTTAGATGCAAGTGCCGAAGACCTAGAAACTCTTGGGTTCATTTCAATGATAACCATTCTGCCATCTTTAGGATTGATTGCAAATTGAACATTTGATCCACCCGTTTCTACTCCAATTTTTCTAAGACAAGCAATTGAGGCATTTCTCATAACTTGGTATTCTTTATCTGTAAGTGTTAGGGCGGGTGCAACTGTAATTGAATCTCCAGTGTGAATTCCCATTGGGTCTATGTTTTCAATAGAACAAATAATAATACAATTGTCTTTTTTATCTCTGACAACTTCCATTTCAAATTCTTTCCAACCCTCAAGGCATTCTTCAATTAAAATTTGGCTAACAGGGGATTCGTGTAAACCATCTTTAACTATTTTTAGATATTCTTTTTCAGTTTTGGCAATTCCTCCACCCAAACCACCCAAAGTAAATGCAGGTCTAATTATTGCAGGTAATCCAATTTGTCTTAAAGCTTTTGCAGCATCTTTAATATGATTTACTACCTTAGATTTTGGTAAGTCCAATCCAATATCTAACATATTTTTTCTAAATTTTTTTCTGTCTTCTGCATTAGAGATTGCCTTAGAATTTGCACCAATTAACTCAATCTTATATTTTTTAAGAATTCCTTTTTTCTCTGCTTCCATTGCTAAATTCAAAGCAGTTTGGCCACCCATTGTTGGTAAAATTGCATCTGGTTTTTCTTTTTTTAGAATTTTCTCTAATACTTCTAAAGTTATAGGCTCAATATAAGTTTTATCTGCAACCCCAGGATCTGTCATGATAGTTGCAGGATTAGAGTTAATTAAAATAACTTTATAACCCTCATCTTTAAGGGCTTTACAGGCTTGTGTACCTGAGTAGTCAAACTCACATGCTTGACCTATGATAATTGGTCCAGCACCAACGACTAGTATAGTTTTAAGATCTTTTCTTTTTGGCATTTTTTTTTATGTTGTTAATAAATTCTTCAAATAAGTAAACACTATCTTGTGGACCAGGGTTTGATTCAGGGTGATATTGAACAGAAAAAACAGGTTTATTTTTTAATCTAATTCCCTCAATGCAATTATCAAATAAAGATTTATGGGTTACTTCAATATTTTTTGGTAATGTTGCCCTTACAATTTCAAAGCCATGGTTTTGACTGGTAATTTCGACATTATCTTTAATTAAGTTTTTAACTGGATGATTAGCACCTCTATGACCAAGTTTCATTTTTTTGGTTTTTGCACCAAGCGCTAAGGCTAGAATTTGATGACCAAGACAAATACCAAAAATAGGTAAATTATTTTTGATTAATTCTTTAATGATTTCAATTGCATATTTTCCAGTTGCCGCAGGATCGCCAGGACCATTAGATAGAAAAATACCATTTGGATTTAATTTTAGTATGTCATTTGCATTGGTTTTACACGAGACTACAGTTACTTTGCAGTTAAGGTTTGAAAAGTATCTTAAAATATTTTTTTTAATTCCATAATCAATTGCCACAACATGAAAAGAGTTTTTTTTATTTTTTGAATAGCCAGTTTCTTTTTTCCAAGTTTTAAAACCAGGCCATATATAATTTTTTTTTGTTGTAACTTGCTCTGCTAAATCTAGATTTTTTAGTCCACTCCATTTAATGGTAACATTAACCAATTTATTGATATTAAAATTACCCTTCTTAGAAAAAGAAATAGTTCCTTTGGGTGCGCCTTTATCTCTAATAGAGTTAGTTAAACTTCTAGTGTCTAGACCTGTGATCCCTACAATTTTATTTTTTTTTAACCATAAATCTAAGTTAATTAAAGATCTATAATTTGACGGACTTGTTATTTCTGAATTAAAAATTACACCTTTAGTCCAAACCTTGTCAGATTCTAAATCATTTTTATTAGCCCCAACATTACCTATGTGAGGAAATGTAAAGTTGATTATTTGTCCAGCATAAGAGGGGTCCGAAATAATTTCCTGATATCCTGTTAGCGAAGTATTGAAACACACCTCACCAGTAGCCACCCCTTGATATCCAATGCCTACACCTTTAAAGATAGTCTTATCTTCAAGAACTAAAATACCTGTGGGAATCTGTGAGATTTTGTGTGAGCTAATTTTTTTTGCTTTTTTGATCAATTACAACTCATGAGTTAAAGGTTAATACAATAAAAGCTTAATTATCGCAACACAGATGTATTATAAAATTATAAAAAAACAATTTTTCTTTTGAAGAATTTTATCTTTGAAGTACATTGAAAATTATTATGACATTGAGAGAAACAATAGAAACAAACTACAAAAGTTCTTTAAAATCAAAAAATAAGATGGAAATCTCAACCTACAGGTTAATTTTATCTTCAATTAAAGATCTAGATATTCTCAATCGATCTGGAGCGGGTAAGAGAGAAACAGATGATGGGGATGTAAAGAAGCTTTTGAAAAAAATGATTAAGCAACGAGTCGAATCAATCGAAATCTATACAAAGAATGACAGGAAAGATTTATTAGAAGTGGAGCAAAATGAATTTGATCTCTTGTCTAGTTTTTTACCCAAACAACTAAATGAAGAAGATACAAAAAAAATATGCATTGATACAATAAGTAAGTTAGGTGCAGAATCCATTAAAGACATGGGTAAAGTAATGGGTGAACTAAAAAAATCATACCCAGATAATTTAGATTTTGCTAAAGCTGGTCCATTACTTAAAGAACTATTAAATAAATAATGAAATATCCAAAAGAGTATTTAGACGAAATAAAAACTCGTTTAAAAGTCTCAACAGTAGTTTCTAAATCTGTTAGTTTAAAAAAAAGAGGTAAAGAGTTTGTGGGTCTATCTCCTTTTAAAACAGAAAAAACACCCTCTTTCACAGTAAATGATGAGAAGGAATTCTATCACTGTTTTGCAACATCCGAGCATGGAAATATTTTTGATTTTGTTATGAAAACTCAAAACTTGAAATTTGGTGAAGCTGTTAAAGCTCTGGCAAATCTTGCAGGAATGAGACCTTATACATTTTCAAAGCAAGATGAAGAAAGGGAAAAAAATTGGCAAGAGTATTGTTCTATTTATAATCAATACGTTCAATTTTACCACGATGAAATTTTAAAAAACGAAAGTTTAACCATTGCCAGAGATTACTTAAAAAAAAGAAGTCTTAGTAAAAATGAAGTTAAAAATTTTAAAATTGGATTTGTAGAAAGGAATTCTAACTTTTATGAAAAATTAAAAAATGATTTTAGCGAAAAAGTTTTAGTTGAAAGTGGACTTTTTTACCTAGATGAAAAAAAAAATACATATGTAGAAAGATTTAGAGACAGAGTTATATTTCCAATTAATAATATCTCGGGTCAACCTATAGGATTAGGGGGGAGAACCATTCAGCAGAATACTTATTTAGCAAAATATATTAATTCACCTGAAACGCCTTTTTTTAAAAAAGGTTCAAACTTGTATAATTTAGATTTAGCTAGAAAATTATCTAATAAAATAGATCACGTATATCTTGTAGAGGGCTATATGGATGTTGTTGGCTTAAGTAAGAATGGAATTGCAAACGTTGTTGCAAATTTAGGAACCTCTTTAACTGACAGGCAAATTTTAATTCTTAATCAATTTTTTGACGACATAATTATTTGCTTTGATGGTGATGAGAGTGGGTATAAAGCAGCACTTAGAGCGGCTGAAAATTCAATTAAAGAATTACAGCCAGAAAAACAAATTTCGTTTCTTTTTTTACCAGATGGGGAAGACCCAGATAGTTATGCAAACAAAAATGGTAAGGCAAACTTTATTGATTTTACAAAACAGGCAAAAATTTCAATTCATCAATTTATATTTAATCATTATAAGCAGCAAACAGATAACAACCCTTCGTCGATGGCTATATTCGAAAAAAAATTGAGATCTATTGCTGGAACTATAAAAGATGATTTTATTAAAAAGTATGTACTTGAGTTTTTTTTAGAAAAAATCTCATCATTAACACCGCATAGCAATGTTGGTAAAAAACAATTTTATACTAAAAAAATTAAATCATTACAATCTACGCAAAAACATTTCAATGAAAGTAAGCTGTTAAGCGGAGTAGAGCTTAAAGAGTTTTCATTGCTTTATTTGATAATGAATAATTTAGACATATTTCAAGAAAATATTCATTTGATTGAAAATATAGAATTATTTAGTGATGATAATAAATTAATTCTTGAAACACTTATAACAAAATTAAAAAGTGGTGAAAAGCTGACCCTTCAAGAAATACCAATTGACCCACAATTGACTGAAAAAATTTTTAAATTTGCTTCCATTAAGCATATTTTAAATAGCCATCAAAATGATCAAAATAAGATGTTTGAATTATTAGAGGAAGTTTCAAGAGACCTTAAAAACTATGATTTAGAGTTCAGAATTGAGGAGCTTGAATCGAAGTTTTCTAAGGATTTAAGTGAAAACACTTTTAATGAAATAAGAGAGCTAAAAAAACAAAAAAACATCAATTAAAACAAACAAAAAATACATGGATTTTTCTAAAATTGCGCTTATATAAGTCATCTCAAATATACTATTGTGGAAAGAATAATTACAAAATCATTTGCTAGACTTATGGGTCGTGGAACCCATAGAGGATTTATAACTTTTGACGAGTTGAATAAATCTTTAGGTAAAAGAAATCTTTCAGACGAAAATCTAGAACAAGCATTTATGCACATCCTGGATGAAAATGTTGCCTTAGTAGAAAAAAAATCTGATTTTAAGGTTTTAAGAAAAAAAGAAAATTCATCAAAAGAAGAGGGTAAAACTATTGAAAAAAGTGATGACCCAATAAGAATGTATTTAAGAGAGATGGGTGGAGTTGAACTTTTATCTCGTGAAGGAGAAATTGCAATTGCAAAAAGAATAGAAGCAGGAAAAGATGTGATGTTAATCGCGTTAGCACAAAGTCCTATCACAGCCCAACAATTTTTTGAATGGGATGAAAAACTTCACAAAGATGAAATTTTAGTTAGAGAAATTATAGATATTGATACCAATTATATGGAAGATGCAAGTACAGGTCCGAGTGCTAAGCAAAGAAATTCTGGAGAAACAGATAAAAATGAAGAAAGCAATGATGATGATGAGTTTAATCCTACACTTGCTGCAATGGAAACTGAGATTAAGCCTAAAGTCTTAAAAACTGTTAATACATTAACTAAAGAGTATGGAAAATTAATTAAATATCAAAAAGAAAAATTAGATTGTATTTTAAATTCAGTAATTTTTTCAACAGCTAAAGAAAAAGGATACGAAAAAATTGTAAGTGATATTCTAGAAAACATTAAATCACTTCAACTATCTCCATCTGTAACAGAAGAATTGGTTCAAAAACACTATGTTGAAAATAAAAAGATTGTTTCATTGGAGGGAAACCTTTTGAGATTGGCAATGGATCAAAAAATACCAAGAAATGAGTTTATTAAGTTTTATATAGGCAATGAAATAAATCCAAATCTTAAAAAGTTTCTTGATACCAATCCTATGTGGAAACAGTTTTTTTCTAAAAATAAAGATGAGTTTAAAAACATAAGAGAAAGACTGATTGAGATAAGTCATAAGCTCGGAATTTCTGTTACAGATTATAAAAAATTAGTTAGTAGAATTCAAAAAGGTGAAAAAGAATCTAGAATAGCAAAAAAAGAAATGGTTGAAGCTAACTTAAGATTAGTAATTTCAATTGCAAAAAAATATACCAATAGAGGTCTTCAATTTTTAGATCTTATTCAAGAAGGAAATATCGGTCTTATGAAGGCTGTAGATAAATTTGAATATAGAAGAGGTTACAAATTTTCAACTTATGCCACATGGTGGATAAGACAGGCCATCACAAGATCTATTGCCGACCAAGCACGAACAATAAGAATTCCAGTTCATATGATTGAAACAATTAATAAAATTGTGAGAACTCAAAGATTAATTTTAAGTGAGTTTGGTAGAGAAGCTACTCCAGAAGAACTAGCTCAAAAATTAAGAATGCCTTTAGATAAAGTTAGAAAAGTTCTAAAAATTTCGAAAGAACCTGTTTCTTTAGAAAAACCAGTGGGTGACGAAGAGGACAGCAGTCTAGGAGATTTTATTGAGGACACAAAAGCTTTGGCACCTTTAGAGCAAGCGATTAAATCTAATTTAAGTGAAGCGACTACTAAAATTTTATCAACTTTGACGCCAAGAGAAGAGAGAGTTCTAAGAATGAGATTTGGTGTTGGAATGAATACAGATCATACTCTTGAAGAAGTAGGTCTACAATTTTCAGTAACTAGAGAGCGTATCAGGCAAATTGAGGCAAAAGCGCTTAGAAAATTGAAACACCCAAGCAGATCCAAACAATTAAAAAGCTTTTTAGAAAGTTAAAATTTCAAAGGGACTGTAGCTCAATAGTAAAGGGACTGTAGCTCAATAGTAGAGTACTGCATTGACATTGCAGGGGTAGTTGGAGCGTAACCAACCAGTCCCACCATTCTTAATATTTTTAGCTATGCTAGACATCTGTTACATTATAATATATTTAAAGCTTAATTTTTAGGGCCTGTAGCTCAGTTGGTTAGAGCAGTACACTCATAATGTATTGGTCCCAGGTTCGAGTCCTGGTGGGCCCACCAAAAATTATCTTTTATTCTGTGATTATTTAATGAATTCTTTTAAAGAAGCAAAAAGAGCATTGATATCTCCATCATTACTTTGAATTATAGAGGAGAACTCTTCTTTTTGAGTTCTTGCAAGGCTTAAACCTTCAATGATCAAGTTCATTATTAAGGGGTTGTCAGGATTTTTTGTACTAACTCTCCAATCAATTTTAACTTCGGGCCTTTGTTCTGTTGAAACTAAAATACTTGAAACCATTGTATAATTTTTATTTAATTTTTTTTTAGAAACTACCTCTATCTCTGGATTTGAATACTCAGCAAGCCTACTAGAAAAACTTTTTAAGAAATATTGTCTAAATAAAATTTTGTATTCTATCATCTGACCATCTGTAATCTCATTCTTGTAAGATCCTAAGGTATAACGGCCTATACCATCAATATCTACAGTTTCACTTGCAATCTCTTTAAGTTTTTCTATTTTTTTTTCTATTGAATATTTATTATTTAATGCTTCAGAGGCTCTGTTTACTGTTGACTGAACAAATACATCTGGTTCTATTGAATAAGAATAATTAACACTAATTATATTAATAATAATGAAGGTAAGTAACGTTAAAAACTTTTTTGATCTCATTAAGTTTTTTAATTTATTGAGTTTCTATTTCTTCCCAATCACTGTCATTTTGGGTTTCAGTTATTGAATTAGAGTTGGCTATTTTTTGTTGTCTATCTTGTAAATACAAACTTCTAACTGAAGCATAAAAATCCATAGAGTTTTTTTCTAGATTATTTAATGAATCTATATTTTTTGCTCTAAAATCTATTCCAGTTCCTAATCTTGATGCGTAATAATCAAAATCAGAAAAATGTTGAGTATTATTAGCTACAGTTACATTGTACCAAACATCTCCACCTAATACATTTGCAAATGATCCAACGGTATCTCTAACTGTTGATGGTCCCAAAACAGGCAAAACAATATAGCACCCTGCGCCAACACCCATTGCACCAAGTGTTTGACCGTAATCTTCTTTTTCGTATCCTGGAAAACCAATTTTTTTAGCTACATCAAATAATCCTACAACTCCGACTGTTGTATTCACAATAAATCTACCCGTGTTAATCCCAGCTTTTTTAAATTCTCCTTGGAGAATATTGTTTGGTATTGTTAAAAGTGTAGAAAGATTATCTAGTGTATTGCTTGTTCCAGCTCTAACCGGAGAAGGTAAAATTCTGTAGGTTTTTGCAACTGGTTCAAAAATTACACTATCTAAAACTTGGTTTAATTTAAACGTTGCTCTGTTTAAATTCTCAAAACAATCTTTAACATGTCCAGAATTTTTTTTAGATAAGCTGTTTTCACCATCTGTGCCAGCACTCACACTTGAAGCTAATATTAAGCTTATTAAAGATGTCATTAAAATTTTTTTCATATTACCTGATTATATAATGTATATTATGTTAAAGTAAATCTAGATTTAGCTCTAAATATGTCGCAAAAATGGCTTTAAAAACATTATTAAATTATTCTCCAAGCTTTAATCCTAAAAAAAGAATCTCAAAGCAAATCAAGTTGATTATCTTTCATTATACTGGAATGAAAAATGAATCTGCTGCTGTGAACAGACTCACGGATATACAATCTGAGGTTAGTTGCCATTACTTAATTAAAAATAATGGAGAAATTGTCAAGATGGTGCCCGATTTATATGTAGCTTGGCATGCTGGCAAATCTTCATGGAGGAATTTTAAATCTTTAAACCAAAATTCTATCGGAATTGAGATTATAAATCCAGGTCACGAGTTCGGTTACAAAAAATTTTCTAAAAAACAGGTTACTTCTCTTTTAAAGCTAAGCAAATTTTTAATAGACAAATATAAGATTAGCCACAAAGGTATTTTAGGACACTCGGATATAGCACCAGAAAGAAAAAAAGACCCTGGAGAAAAATTTCCATGGGAGTATTTATCTAAAAATAAAATAGGTTTATGGCACACATTAAAGAAACAAGAGTTGGTGAAAAATAGAAATTTTAGAACTAACCAAATAGAAAAAAAAATTTTTCTTAATAATTTGTTTAAGATTGGATATTCAAAAAAAATTCCAAAAGATCTAAATAAAGACAGATATTTAAAGGACATAATCAGAGCTTTTCAAAGAAGATTTAGACAAGAGTTAATTGATGGTAAAATTGATAGAGAATGCTTGCTTATTAGTAAAAATCTTCTCAAGAGATATAATTAAATTTTTCTTGAAGTTCTATGGTTTAGTAATAAATTGCTTTCGCTAGATGAACGACTTGTCGCTTTAATTTATTTAAAGAGGAAAGTCCGGGCTCCGCAAAGACACAGTGCCAGGTAACACCTGGCGGGGGAAACCCTAGGGATAGTGCCACAGAAAATATACCGCCATAACATGGCAAGGGTGAAAAGGTGTGGTAAGAGCGCACCGGTTCTATTGGTAACAATGAACGCTGGAAAACCCCACTGGGAGCAAGACTAAGTAGAGATGACATTGTTGCAAAACTAAAAGCCGTCTTTGGCTAGTCATCAGGGTTAGTTGCTTGAGCTTAAGAGTGATCTTAAGCCTAGAGAAATGATAGGTTTAAATGACAGAACCCGGCTTATAGTTTGTCTAGCAAACTTATCCACAAGAAACATTTTCTAAATGTATGAATGTTCACCTTTTGATTCATAATTGAATCATTTTTGTTCTTATTTTTAGCCCTAGAATTATATTGAGTTGAAGCTAAAAATTGATTTTAGACTTAATGAAGATACATAAAAGTTATACACAATTATTAACAAATAGGTCCAAAACGAACATATTGACACTATAGTTAAAAACCCATATTGTCCCATATATTCCCAAATATGGAATTTATGAAATATAAAAAATATGTTTTTATCTACTTACGAGAACAAAATAGACAAAAAGGGAAGGGTGTCTGTGCCTGCTAGTTTTAGGTCTCACCTTTCTAACTTAGGGTACAATGGTGTTATCTGTTATCCCTCATTTAATAATCAGTCTATAGAAGCCTGTTCACAAGATAGAATTGAAAAACTTTCTACAAGTATAGACTCATTAAGTCCGTTCGAGGAAAAAAGAGATTATTTTGCAACATCAATTTTATCTGAAAGTATAAATTTACAATTTGATAGTGAAGGTAGAATTTCATTATCAACAAAATTATTAAAACATGCAAAAATAAAAAACAGCATGTTCTTTGTTGGCCAGGGTCAAACATTCCAAATATGGGAACCTGCAGCATTTGAGAAATTTAAGATCAACGCAAGAAAAAAAGCAAATCTAAATCGTGCAAGTCTTAAATGGGAAAAACATTTTAATAACAATGAGGGGAAATAAAAATGACAATTAACTTTAAATCACCAGAAATAAAAGAATTACAACCAAGACTATTAGTAGTCGGAGTTGGCGGAGCAGGCGGAAATGCACTTAATGAAATGATTGATAATGGACTTCAAGGAGTAGAGTTCATAGCAGTAAATACAGATGCTCAAGATTTAAAGTTAAGTAAAGCTAAAGCAAGAATTCAAATTGGCCTAAGTTTAACAAAAGGTTTAGGTGCTGGAGCAAAGCATGACATTGGTCAGGCAGCCGCAGATGAGTCTTTGAATGAAATTGTAAATACGCTTCAGGGTGCAAACATGGTTTTTATAACTGCCGGCATGGGTGGTGGAACTGGAACAGGTGCTGCACACGTTATTGCAAGAGCGGCTAAAGAATTAAATATTTTAACAGTAGGTGTTGTGACACTTCCTTTTTTATATGAAGGACCTTCAAGAATGAGAAGAGCTCAACAAGGTTTAGAAGAATTAAGAAAACATGTGGATACAATTATTGTAATTCCAAATCAAAACCTATTTAAAATTGCAAACGAACAAACTACATTTGAAGAATCGTTTAATCTTTCAAATAATGTTTTAATGCAAGGTGTGCAAAGTGTAACTGATTTAATGGTTAGACCGGGCATAGTTAATTTAGATTTTGCTGACGTTGAAACTGTAATGGCTTCAATGGGTAAAGCTATGATGGGAACTGGTGAAGCTGAAGGAGAAGGTAGAGCAGCAAAAGCAGCAGATATGGCAATTAGCAATCCATTAATTGATGACTACACTTTAAAAGGTGCCAAAGGATTATTGGTAAATATTACTGGTGGTAAGGACCTTAAACTTTTTGAAGTTGATGAAGTAGTAAACAAAATAAGAGCTGAAGTAGACCCAGAAGCTGAAGTTATTATTGGAGCTATCACTTCTGCAGATCTTGAAGGAAAAATCAGAGTTTCAATTGTTGCAACAGCACTAGACGGACAACAACCAGAAAGTAAATCTGTAATCAATATGGTTCATAGAATACAGAATAGAAATCCTGGTTATTCAGACTTCAATGCTGCAGGTTCAGCACAATCATTTAACTTCTCACCTACAATGACTAGCCCTATTTCTCATGGCGCTAATGCATTGAAATTGGAAAATGAAATTATTGCAGAACCAGTTACAAATAACCCTGCATCAGAAATTATGAGTGAACAGGCTGCTACAAATGAAGAAGTTGGGAGTATTATTGAGGAAAATCAATCAAATGATTATGAACAATCTTTTTCAGAAGAAGAGCATAGTGCCACTAATGAAATTGAAGAAAACAACTCAACAGAAGAAGATCATATTTCTAATGGACTTGAAAATTTTGGTGTAGAAGGTGAAAGTGCTCCAGATTTATTTAGTTCAGACAATGAAAGTACAGAAACAGAAGGATTATTATCCACAGAGATTAATGAAAATATTTCTGAAGATGATGATCTAGAAATTCCAGCATTTTTAAGAAGACAAAAAAATTAATGGTTTTCAAAAAAATACATGATAGCCACCATAATACCAGATGTGAGAAGTCACTATCCGGTATTGCTAACTGAAATAATTAGCATTATTACCCCTCAATATGGTGGCACATTCATTGACTGCACGTTTGGTCAAGGCGGATATACAAAGCGAATTCTAAACTTTGAAAAGACAAAAGTTATTGCTCTTGATAGAGATTTAGAAAGTTTAAAAAAGGCTGAAGAAATTCAAAACGAATTTAAAGATAGATTTTTATTTAAAAATATTAAATTCAGTGAATTAAATAATTTAAAGTTAAAAAATGAAAACATAAAAGGAGTAATTTTTGATTTAGGTTATTCTTATACACAAATAAAAGATCCTAAAAAAGGACTCTCTTTTGAGACTATTGGTGAACTTAACATGAAGATGGGAATAAATGATTTTTCTGCAAAAGAAGCAATTAATAATTTAGAGGAAAAAGAGCTTGCTCAAATATTTAAATATTTTGGAGACGAAAAAGATAGCAACAGAATAGCACATAATATTGTAGAGGATAGAGCAACCAGAAAAATAACAACAGAAGAACTGGTAAGAATCATTGAATCATCAAAACGAAAAAAAAATTTAAAAACACATAGTGCAACAAAAGTTTTTCAGGCATTAAGAATATTTGTTAATAAAGAAATTAGTGAGTTAATTTATGGATTAATTAATGCAGCAAAAGTTGTTAAAAAAGATGGCGTGATAGCAGTTGTCACATTTCATTCACTAGAAGATAAAATAGTAAAATATTTCTTTAAAAGTTTATCAGAAAATAAAAGCGTTTCTCGATATATGCCAAAGGTTGAAGAGCAGATTAATTTATTCAAATCTATTAATAGAAAACCAATTGTTCCATCTGAAAAAGAAATTCGAGAAAACCCACCCTCTAGGTCAGCAAAATTGAGATATGTTATTAAAAAAGAAGACTTTTACAATTTTGAAACAGATATTTTAGAGAAGTTTGATCATCTAATTAAAATTGAAAATTTTTCTAAAAAATTATGAAGAAAGTAGTATTTGCAATTATTTTTGTATTAATCCTAGCCACATCATTAGTAAAAAATTCTACAAAAGAAATAGAGGATAAAATTTTTATGGTAAATGAAAATATTAGACCTTTAAAATCAGAGTTAGGAGATTTGCTTTTAGAGTATAATTATTTAAGCTCACCAGATAAATTAACTCAATATCAAACTAAATATTTTGAAGAAGATTTAATAAAAATTGATATTACAAAAATCAAAAAGCTTACAAAAAAAAACAATCATATAAAAGTAAGTGACTTTATAGAGAAAATTATTGATGAACGATAAAAGAAATAATGTTTTTTTAGAGGAGTATGAAAATGAATTTTCATATAAGAAAAGTAAAACAAATCTAAATATAGAATTTAATAGAATTGCCTTTATTTTCTTTGTATTTTTAGTAATTTCAACAATCTACTCAATACAACTTCTCCATTTAGGGTCATTAAAGATAGAGAGTGAAATTAAGTCTTTAATTACAAAAAAAAACTACAGAGCAGATATAATAGATAGAAATGGAAACTATTTAGTTAAAACAGTTAGTTCCATAGATATTGGGATTAATCCTATAGAAGTGATAGATAAAAAAAAACTTTTAATTAATTTGCAGTTAATATTCCCAAATAAAAATTACATTGAGATATCAAAAAAACTTAAAAAAAATAAATATTTTTATTTAGAAAAAAAAATAACGGCAGATGATTATGAAAAAATAATGATGCTTGGAGATAAGTCAATTAAGTCTGAAGAAAAATTAACAAGAATATATCCTCATAAGAATCTTTTTAGTCATATTATTGGGCAAATAGATGATGACAATAATGGAATATCAGGTTTAGAAAAATCTTTTGATAATAAATTAAAGCAAATAAAAAAACCACTTCAATTAACTGTGGACACCGACATACAATTTTTAATTAGGGAAGAGTTAATAAAGTTTCATTCGGTATTTAGAAGCAAGGGCAGTACGGCAATTTTAATGAATGTTAATAATGGAGAGATTATTTCAATGGTTTCATATCCAGACTTTGATCTTAATAAAAGAGAAACAGTAAGTGATGTAAATTTTATAAATAGAGCTACTAAAGGTGTTTATGAATTAGGATCAGTTTTTAAAACCTTTACAGTAGCGGCAGGGTTAGAGGAAGGTTTAATTAAAACAGATACAGAATTTTTAAATTTAGAAAAAAGACTAAAATGTGGAAAAAATATAATTTCAGAATATGATAAAAAAATTCCATCAAATCTTACGGTTGAGCAAATTTTAATTAAATCAGGTAATATAGGCTCAGTTAGAATCGGGCAAAAACTTGAAATTGACAAATTAAAATTATTTTTGGAAAAAATAGGTGTTTTAAATAAAATAGATTTTGATATTGAGGAAGTTGGTGAACCAATTCCTTTTAGATGGGGAAAATGTAAACTAGCAACAGTCTCATTTGGACATGGTATAACTACAACGCCGCTACAACTAGCAAAAGGTTACGCAATTATTGCAAATGGGGGCTTTAAAATTAAACCAAGTCTTATTAAAAAAACTTTAGAAGACAATCAAAATAAAAAAAGAATTATCAAAGAAGGCATTTCAAAACAAATAAATGAAATATTAAGAAAAATTGTAGCAACAAAAGAGGGTACGGCAGGATTTGCAAATATAAATGGATATGAGGTTGGTGGCAAAACAGGAACAGCAGAAAAAGCTATAATTGGAGGCTATACACGAAAAGCAAAAATAAATACTTTTGCATCCATATTTCCAACATCTAAGCCTAAATATGTAATGGTAGTATTGCTAGACGAACCAAAAACATCTGAAGACTATATTTATGAATATAAGAACAAGAGCGGGTCTTATAAAGGGACACCATTTAATACTGCTGGATGGACATCGGTTGAAGTTGCTGGAAAGATTATACAAAAAATCGGGCCTATTTTAGCCACAAAATATAAGGAAAATTAGCTCATTCATGATCATTGGGAATTTTATTAAAGGAATAGAATTAAAACATAGAAATCATTATTTTTCGGGTATTTGTTTTAATAGCCTAAAGTGTAAAAAAAATAATATTTTCTTTGCGATAAAAGGAATCAAAATAGATGGAAATAAATTTATCAACCAAGCGATTCAAAAGGGTGCAAAAACTATTATTTCCAATCAAAAATTTGAAGGCATAAAAAAAAACATATTATTTATAAGATCTTCAAACGTAAGAAAATCTTTATCTGAATTTGCTTACACAATTTATAAAGTCAAACCAAATAATATAATTGCAGTAACAGGAACAAATGGAAAATCTTCAGTCGCTGATTTTTATTTTCAAATTTTAAGATTAAATAAAAAAAAAGTAGCATCAATTGGAACCCTAGGTGTTAAAACGCAGAACTATATAAAAAAAGTTTCAAACACAACTATTGATCCAATTGCCTTAAATATAATTCTGAATAAACTTAAGAAAGAAAAGATTAATGATGTTATATTGGAGGCATCTAGTCATGGACTTAAACAGAATAGATTAGATGGTTTGAGGTTTAAAACAGGTATATTTACAAATTTATCTCATGATCATTTAGATTATCACAAAACATTTAGTAATTATCTTAAATCAAAATTATACCTTTTTGAAAAATTACTCAAAAAAAAAGCTAACATAATTACTGATATAGAAATTCCTCAATATAAGAAAATTAAAGAAATAGCCTTAAAAAATAAATTCAATATTGAAACAATTTCAAATAATAATAGTAATTTAGAAATAATTTCTCATGAATATCATAACGAAAAACAAATAGTTAAAATAAGATATAATAAAAATATTTATAAATTTGAAACAAGCTTAATAGGAAAGATTCAAATTAAAAATATTTTAATGGCAATGATAGCTGCAACCAAGAGTAGCTTAAGTTTTAAAAAGATAATTAATACAATTGATAATCTAAAACCAGTAAGTGGAAGATTAGAACAAGTTGGAATTATTAAAAACAACTCAAAAGTTATATTGGACTATGCACACACGCCTGATGCACTAGAAGCATCTTTAAAGAGTTTAAGAGAACAATTTAAATATAGAAGAATTTCGATAGTTTTTGGGTGCGGTGGAGACAGAGATAAAGCAAAAAGACCAATGATGGGTAAAATTGCTAATCAATATTGTGATAGAATTTATTTAACAGATGATAATCCAAGACATGAAAACCCAAAAACAATAAGAAATTCTATAAGAAAAAATATCAATAAATCTAAAATTTATGAGACTTCTAATAGAGCTAATGCTATCAAGAAAGCAATATTTGCAATGAAAACAGGTGATATTTTAATTGTTGCAGGTAAGGGGCATGAAAAAATTCAAGAATATAAAAAAATAAAAAAACTATTTTCTGATCAGGAACAAATATTAAAAAATATTAAAATTAAAAATAAAACACTTTCAAGTAATCTTAAATTAAATATTTTAAAGGAATTGAGTAATTCAAATAATATTTCGTTAAATCTAGAGATTAATAATGCATCAATTAATTCCAAAGTAATTAAAAAAAATAATGTTTTTTTTGCACTCAAGGGTAAACATAAGAATGGTAATTTATTTGTTAAAGAGGCCCTTGCCAAGGGAGCATCTCTAGCAATAGTTAATAATCAAAAAAAATCTAAGAAAAAAATAGTAGTAAAAAATACTTTAAAATTTTTAACAGAAGCATCCTCTATTTTAAGAGAAAACTTATCAAGTAAAATTATATCAATAACAGGCAGTTGTGGAAAAACTTCACTTAAAGAATTAACAGGAAGATCCTTGGGTAAAATTAGTCAAACTACCTATTCTCCTAAATCATTTAATAATAAATTTGGTGTTCCATTAAGTCTATTTAATTTAAAAAAGAATGATGAGTTTGGTATTTTTGAGATTGGAATGGATAAGAAAGGAGAAATTGATTATTTATCTAAAATTATCAAACCTGATGTTGGTGTTATTACAAATATTTCCTATGCTCATATTAAAAATTTTGAAAATATTAAACAAATAGCTTTAGCTAAATCAGAAATTATTAAAAATATAAAAGATGATGGTTACCTTATTTTAAACAGAGATGACAAGTTCTATAATTTTCATAAAAAAATAGCTTTAAAAAGAAATCTGAAAATTCTCTCTTTTAGTTTAAAGAATAAAAGTGCAACAACTAATTTAGATTCAATTTCAAAAGAAAAATCTAAATATAAAATCTCTATAAATATTAATAAAATAAAAAAATACTTTTATTTAACTTCTTTTTTTGAAAATGATCTTAAAAATCTTTTAGCAACAATTACAATTATATCAATTTTTAAAGATATACATAAATTAGATAAAAATATTTTTTATGACCATAAGGCAACTAATGGTCGAGGCGACACAATGAAAGTAAAGTTGTTTAAAAAATTTTTTTATCTTGTTGATGAAAGTTATAATTCAAACCCATTATCATTAAAATCAGCGTTAAAAAATTTTGATATGATTAAAGTTGATAATTCAAAAAAACATGTAGTACTTGGTGATATGTTGGAACTTGGTAAATATTCGAAAAAATTACACGTGGAAATTGGAAAAAATATTAACAAAACATCTCTTACAAATATTAATGTTATTGGTGGGCATGTTAAATGGATTTTCAATAACCTTAATAAAAACAAAAGAGGGATTGTTATTAAAAAGAAATCTCAAATAATTGATTTGATTAAAAACAATTTAAATAATAATGATTATTTAATGATTAAAGGTTCTAACTCAACAGGTCTTAACAGCCTATCCAATCAAATAAAAAGAGGTAAGATTAATGCTTTATAATTTTATTTCTCAATTTGTGGATCAATACAGCTTCCTTAATGTGTTCAAATATCTTACCTTTAGAACGGGGTTAGCGATGTTTACATCGATGATTATAGTCTTATTAGTGGGTACGCCATTTATTAAATTTTTTTCTGCAAGACAAATCTTAGATCCAATAAGAGAAGATGGTCCATCAGAGCATATTGTAAAGAAAATTGGAACTCCCACAATGGGAGGTGTTTTAATATTGTTAGGTTTATTTTCGGGTATACTTTTATGGGGTGATTTATCTAATTATCACATATGGTTTTTACTCTATATAGTTACAAGCTTTGGTTTACTAGGGGCCTACGATGATTATAAAAAAATTGAGTTTAAAAATTCGTCTGGTATTTCATTTAGATTTAAGCTTATTGCGCAAATCTTAATAGCAACAATTGGTATATTTACATTGTCGCAATTATCCCAAAATATTGAATTAACAAATTTATACTTTCCATTCTTTAAAAATTTAATTGTAAACTTAGGCTGGTTCTTTATACCATTTTCGATATTCATAATTGTAGGATCTTCAAACGCAGTTAATCTAACTGATGGACTTGATGGATTGGCAACGGTACCAGTTATATTGGTAGCAGGATGTTTTGCATTTATCAGTTATGTCACAGGAAATATAGTATTTTCAGAATATTTGAATATACCTTATCTAGAAGGCATGGGAGAGGTGGCTATTTTTTGTGGATCAATTATTGGAGCATGCCTAGGTTTTTTATGGTTTAATGCACCACCTGCTAAAATATTCATGGGTGACACAGGATCTTTAGCGCTTGGCGGATCATTAGGTGCTATTGGGATAATCACTAAACATGAAATAGTTTTGGCAATAACTGGTGGCTTATTTGTTTTAGAAGCTGTTTCAGTTATTGTGCAAGTAATATCTTTTAAGCTGACAGGAAAAAGAGTTTTTAGAATGGCTCCTATTCACCATCATTTTGAAAAAAAGGGTTGGCCAGAATCCACTATTGTAATTAGGTTTTGGATTATTGCAATAATTCTTGCAATGATTGGTTTGGCGACATTGAAACTTAGATAATGTTAAATAATTTAAATATTTTTTATAAGAAAAAAATTTTAATTTATGGTCTAGGAAAAAGTGGCTTATCTGTTCTTAAATTTTTAAAGAAAGATAACGAAATCACTACACATGACGATAAAATAAGAGTTGATAGTAAAAAAATAACAAAAATTAAATTTGATTATATAATTATTAGCCCAGGAATAGACATTAATAAATGCAAATTAAGTAAATTTTTAAAGAATAATTCTAAAAAGATTTATACGGATTTAGATATTTTTTATAACCATTATAAGGAAAATAATAAGATAACAATCACTGGAACTAACGGCAAATCAACTACTGCTAAAATCTTATATGAAGCATTAAGGGATCAGAAAGTAGATGTTAGATTAGTTGGCAATATTGGTAATCCAGTACTCTTAGAGAAAAAAATAACAAATAAAACAGTTTTCGTAATAGAGGCCTCATCATACCAGTTAGAATACAGTAAATTATTCAAATCAAATATATCAGTAATTTTAAATATATCATTGGACCATCTTGAAAGACATAAGACTATAAATAAATATGTAAGTGCTAAATTTAAATTAATAAAAAATCAAACCAAAAAAGATTTTGCTATTTTAAATATAAAGAATTTTTATATTAAGAGAGAATTAGAATCTAAAAACTTTTTACCTAAAATAATAAAAATTGAAAAAAATATAGATAGTATTTTCTTAAAAAAAATAAATAATCAATATTTTAATACTGAAGGTAACAAGGAAAACTTAAACTTTATTTTAGCAATTGCTAAAATATTAAAGCTTAAAAAAGTTTTGCTAGTTAAAACATTAAAAAAATTTAAGGGATTAAAATATAGACAAGAAATAATTTTTAAGTCAAAAAAATTAGCGATTATTAATGATTCTAAGGCTACAACTTTTTCTTCATCTATCAGTTTGTTAAAATCTCTAACCAATGTTTACTGGATAGTTGGTGGTCAAGCTAAAAAAGGAGATAAATTCTTATTATCTAAAAAGAATTGTAAAAATATTAAAGCATATATTTATGGAAAGGATAAAAATTTTTTTATAGGTAAAATAAAAAAGTTAATGAAGTATGAATCTTTTATAGATTTAAAAAGTTTAGTCAAAAAATTATTTTCTGAGATTAAAGTTTCTAAAAATAGAACTCATAAAACAATTTTATTTAGTCCATCAGCAGCTTCATTTGATAATTTTAAAAACTTTGAGAAACGTGGGGAATATTTTAATCAGCTTATTAGAAAATATAAAAATGTTTAATTTTATTTCAATATATAAGTTTTATTATGAATGGTGGAAAAATATAGATAAAACAATTTTTATATTAATAATATTTTTATTTAGTTTGGGATTATTTTTTTCTTTAGTATCAACTTCCTTAATTGCCTCTGATAAATTAGACACTAATAATTATTTTTTCTTTTTTAAACATTTGGCATATATTTTTATTGGTATGATTGTTTTGATATTTTTTTCATCTCTTAGTAAGGAAAATTTATTTAAGATTTCTTTTTATTTTTTTTTTATATCTTTATTTCTTTTATTTTTAGTGCCAGTTTTGGGTATAGAAGTAAAAGGATCTAAAAGGTGGCTTAATTTTTTTTTTCTACCAAGATTTCAACCAATAGAGCTAGTTAAACCCTTTATAATTATTTTCATTTCTACAATTTTGTGTAGTGAAAAAAGTTTCAATATTTATTTTAAATATTTATTAACATTCATAGCTATTGTGCCTGCTTGCCTTCTATTAATGATGCAACCTGATATTGGCCAAACACTACTCATCTTCTTAGCTTGGGCTACTTTAGTTTTTATCTCTGGCATAAGTTTGCCAATAATCTTAACTTTTTTTTGTTTTTCATTATTATCTTTGGTTTATGTGGTTTTTTTTATCACTAAATTCGCTTATATCAAAAATAGGATTTTATCATTTTTTAATCCTAATGATGGAACGCATAACTTTCAATCTGATAAAGCAATTGATGCGATTAGTAGTGGTGGTTACTTTGGGAAAGGAATTGGTGAAGGTACTTTAAAAAACAGAGTACCTGAGGCCCACACAGATTATATTATTTCTGTAATATCGGAAGAATTTGGCGTTGTCACAATTGTACTATTATTGACTTTGTTCTTATTTTTTATCTACACCGTATTCAAAAAAATATATTTGGAAAAAAATGAAAAAATTAAATTAGTCTTAACTGGAACTATGTGTTTAATTATTTTCCAAGCTTTAATACATATCGGAGTTAATATTAGAATGTTTCCTACAACGGGCATGACTTTACCTTTTTTAAGTTATGGGGGCTCATCAATTGTAGGTGTATCAATATTATCTGGAATAATATTAAATTTAACTAAAAGAAAAATTGATTAAATGACAAAAAAAATTTTAATTAGCACGGGCGGATCAGGTGGTCATGTTGTGCCCGCAACTATATTGTACGAACATCTAAAAGATAAATTTGATGTATCAATATCTACAGATTATAGAGGCCTAAAGTTTCTTGATAAGGATAAGTATAACCTAGAAACTTTTAATATAATCCCAATATCAAAAAATATTTTTTTACTTCCTTTTCAGTTTTTTTTAATAATTTTTTTAATAATAAAATCTATTTTTTTTTTAAAAAAAAGAAAAATAGATATATTAATTTCAACAGGTGGCTATATGTCTCTGTCTTTATGCTTAGCTTCAAAAATTTTAAATATTAAACTTTTTTTATTTGAACCAAATATGGTTTTAGGAAGATCAAACAAATTTTTTATTAAATCATGCGAAAAAATTTTTTGCTATTCAGATAAAATTAAAAATCTTCCAAAAAAATATACAAGTAAAATCAGTGTAATCCCAGCATTATTAAGAAAAAAATTTTACGATATTAAAAAAGCTGACGGCATCGACAAAAACGTTAATTTATTGATAATAGGAGGAAGCCAGGGAGCAAAGATATTTGACACGATGGTTAAATCTTCAATAATCGAATTATCAAAAAAATACAGTTTAAAAATTTATCAACAGACCAATTCAGTTAATTTTGATGTGTTAAAAAAATTCTACAAAGATAATAATATTGATTGTGAGTTATTTGATTTTAATGGGGATATTTCAAATCTTATGAGTAAATCAAATATATGTATTAGTAGAGCAGGTGCCTCAACTTTAGCAGAGTTAGTCTTTTTAAATTTACCTTGTTTGGCAATACCGTTGCCCACTTCAAAAGATAACCACCAATTTGAAAACGCTTTTTTTTATAACGAAATTGGTTGCAATTGGATTTTAAATCAAAATGAAATCAATGATGAAGCTGTAACACATAAATTGTTTAATATTATAGATAACAAAGACGAACTCTTAGTTAAAAAAATAAATATGAAAAATTTTAGCTATCAAAATACATGGAATAATATAAATCAGAAAATTATATTTGTTATTAATGAAAATAGAACTAGCTAAAACTGAAATTATACATTTTGTTGGAATAGGCGGAATTGGTATGAGCGGTCTTGCGCTGATAATGAAAAGAATGGGCTTTAATGTTCAAGGTAGCGATGTTCTTATTAATAAGAACATTGAAAGATTAAAAAAAGACAAAATTAAAATTAAAATTAAACATACAAAAAAAAATATAATGAGAGCTACTATTGTAGTTATTTCATCTGCTATTAAAAAAAATAACCCAGAGTTAGTAGAGGCCAAAAAAAAACAACTTCCGATTTACAAACGTGGACAAATGTTGGCCAATATAGTGTCTTTGACTAAAAATATTGTTGTGACCGGATCTCATGGTAAAACTACAACAACATCTTTATTGGCATCAATATTTTCAAAAACTAAATTAGATCCAACTATCATAAATGGTGGCGTTCTTAACGCAATTAAAAGTTCAGCTAAACTTGGAAAAAGTGATTGGTGTATATTAGAAGCTGATGAGTCCGACGGTAGCTTTATTCATGTTCCACCAACCTATTCTATTGTTACAAATATAGATCGCGAGCATATGGATTATTACAATTCAATGAATGATCTTAAAAATTTATTTATAAAGTTTATTAATAAGGTTCCATCTTTTGGAAAATCATTTATTTGTATTGATAATAAAAATAATAATGATTTATTAAAAAAAATAAAAATAAAAAACTTCTATACATACGGTGTAAATTTAAAATCACAATTTCGTATTAAAAATATTAAACAAGTAAAAGAGTTTTCAGAGTATGATTTAGCAATTAAATTACCAGGAAAAAAAAATATAGTTATTAATAAAATTAAGATACCACTTCTTGGGATTCATAATATTTTAAATTCAACAGCAGCTACTGCTGTAGCAGTAACAATTGGAATTTCTCAAAATGTTATTAAAAAGGGATTGAGAGAATTCAAGGGTGTTCAAAGAAGATTTAACAAAATTTTTACATACAGAGAAACTACTTTTTATGATGACTATGCTCATCATCCAACAGAAATTATGGAAGTTTTAAATGGAGTGAGAGCCGCTTACATCAAAGAAGAAGTTATATGTGTATTCCAACCACATAGAATATCTAGATTAAAAGATCTCAAAAAAGAATTTAGCTTATCATTTAAAAAAGCTGATACTGTAATTTTATGTCCAGTTTATGCAGCAGGTGAAAAAATAAAATTAGGATTTAATTACAACGACTTTGCAAAAGAAATAATTAAAAACTCAAAGGTTAAGCTATTTATGGTTAGTGATCAATATGAATTAGCAAAGTTAATAAAAAATACTATTTATGGAAAAAAAATAGTTATTGGAATGGGTGCGGGTACTATTTCAGCATGGATGAGGAAATTACCAAGCTTAATATGATGCCATCAGAAGAACTAAAAAAATTTTCAAATGAAGTTAGTAGTAAAATTTATTTTGATTACAATTTAAAAAAAACAAATTGGTTTAATATTGGTGGTAAAGCTAAAATTTACTTTAGACCCGATAATTTACTTGATCTGATATTGTTTTTAAAACTATTTGGAAATAAAGAAAAAATTCATATTTTGGGAGCAGGATCAAATACACTTATAAGTGACAATACATTTAATGGTGCAGTTATTAAATTAGGAAAAAATTTTTCTAATATTTCAATATTACCTAATGGTGTAATAGTTGCGGGCAGTGCATGCCTGGATAAAAAATTATCAGATTTTGCCTTAGAAAATGAAGTAGGAAATTTTGAGTTTTTAGCGTGCATACCCGGGACTGTTGGTGGTGGACTAAAGATGAATGCAGGATGTTTTAATAAGGAATTTAAAGACATACTGATCTCAATACAGGCAATTGACAAACAAGGTAGAGTATTAACAATACCAGCAAACAAAGTTATTTTTAAATATAGAAACAATGACTTGTCTGATGATTTAATATTTTTAAGCGCCTCTTTTAAAGGTAAAAAAAAAGATAAAGATAAAATTATAAAAGAAATTTTTGAATTAAAAAATAGAAAAGAAAGTACCCAACCAACAAAAATTAAAACTAGCGGTAGCACGTTTAAAAATCCAATTAATCAATCTGATAAAAAAGTTTGGCAACTAATAAAAGAATCAGTATCACTAGATACAAGTTTTGGAGATGCGTGCATTTCAGATAAACATTGTAATTTCTTTGTAAACAAAAATAATGCTAGCTTTAAAGATATGAGTAAATTGATAAAATTTGTTCAGGACGCAGTTCAAAAAAAAACAGGCATTATTTTAGAAAAAGAAATTAAGATACTGGAATAATTATGAAAAAAAGAATTTTAGTACTTTGTGGAGGAATATCCAAAGAACGTTTAATAAGCTTGGATACAGGAAAACAAGTAGCCAACGAATTAAAAAAAAACAAATATAGTGTTATAACTTGTGAACCCGATCACACTTTATTGAAAAATATAAAACTATTTAAACCAGGTATAATTTTTAATGCATTGCATGGACAGTTTGGAGAGGATGGTTATATTCAAACATTTTTAGAAACTCAAAAAATTCCATATACTCATTCAGGTGTGATTGCTTCTTCCATAGCAATGGATAAAGAAATTTCAAAAAAAATTTTTATTAAAAATAAAATATTAACTCCAAAATATATTAAATTAGATTATAAAAAAAAGAAAAATAATATTATTAAAATTATTGAAAAAAAATTAAAATTTCCTGTTGTCATAAAACCAATTAACGAAGGATCAAGTGTACATGTATATATTTGTACTAAAAAAAATATACTCAAAAATTTAAAAATATTAAGTACATATAATCAAATTTTGATTGAGGAATTTATTCCAGGCAGAGAGATACAGGTAGCTATAATGGGAGCTAAAACATTAGGTGCAATTGAACTGGAGCCAAAGAGAAAATTTTATGACTATGAAGCGAAATATAATTCAAGTGCAAAAACAAAACATATAATTCCCGTAAATCTTGGTAAAAAAAACTTGCAAAAAATCACAAATATTACCCGTAAGGCTCATCAACTTATTGGTTGTAAGGGGGTTACTAGATCAGACTTTAAGTTTTATAAAGGAAAATTTTATTTATTAGAAATTAATACACAGCCAGGAATGACTAAACTTTCTTTAGTTCCTGAAATAGCCAACTATGCGGGCATAAGTTTTATACAATTAATTGAATGGATTTTAAAAGATGCATCAATTAATAGATAAAAAAAATAAGATAATAGTGTATTTATTGTTCTTATTGATATTAAGCACAACAAGTGGAAAATTTTTAGAAAATCAAAATAATTACCCCTCTTTAGATAGTCAAATTAATATTGAGGGACTTTCAAGCATCGATAACTTAAAGATTTCCAATGAATTAAAAAATATATTTTATAAAAATATATTATTAGTTAAAAAAGAAGAAATTCAAAGAGTTATAAATAAACATAATATTATAGAAGAGTATAGTGTTAAAAAAATTTACCCTTCAACAATTAATATAATCATAAAGCCAACAAAATTTCTTGCGAGACTTTCTAGTAATGATCAATTGGTTGGAGCAAATGGTAAACTTATTGATGATAAAGAAAATAATGAGATATTGCCCTATATATTTGGACAATTCAATTCTAGCAATTTTTTACATTTTAAAAAAAATATTCTGCAATCTAAATTTGCCTTTACTAACTTTAAAACATTATATTTTTTCCCATCAAATAGATGGGATATTTTAACCACTGATGATATTTTAATTAAGTTACCTCAGGATAATCTTTCTGAATCACTTAATCTTTCCTATAAGATTATAAGTGGTAATGATTTCAAAAATAAAAATTTTATTGATTTAAGAATAAATAATCATTTAATTATAAAATAATGAATAACGGAAATTTTCAAACCTTTTTTGACTGTGGTTTTTCCAAGATAAGAGCAGGTACATTTAATACAAGTAATAATAATGAAGCTTTTTATTTTGAAAGTGAATTTTTTACAGATCAATCAAATTTAGAGTTAAAAATTAAAAAAATTATTACCTCTCTTGAAAAAAACACAAACAAATATATCGATAATATAAATTTGATGATAGATAGTCCTAAAGTGTTGTCAGTTGGTATTTCATTATCTAAAAAGTTTGATGGTTCTAAATTAAAACAGGCAAATATTCAATTCTTAGTTCAAGAGGCCAAACAACAAATATTGAAATATTATAAAAATCATAATATCGCTCATATTATTATCAATAATTATAAAATTGATAGTGTTAATTACTCTTATCTGCCTGATGAAATTAAATGTGATTTTATATCTTTAGATATGCTTTTTATCTGTCTACCAACTGACTTAGTAGTTTATTTCAAAAATATTTTTTCAAAAGCTAATATTTTAGTTGATCAAATAATTTGTTCAAGTTATGCAAAATCAATTAATTATAAAGATGAACTGAATCCAAGTGGGCACACATCATTTATTGATATTGGATTTAACAGAACATCAGTAATCTCTTACTTTAATGAAAAAATTCTCTCCTTAGATGTTTTGCCTCTTGGTGGTAATCATATTACTAGAGATATTTCAAAAATTTTAGAGTTAGATTTGGAAAGATCAGAGAAAGCTAAACGTAATTTTAGTCAGGGCCATAAACTTCCAAATTATTTGAATATTTCAGTAGAGACTCTCCAAAAAATAATTTTTGCTCGAACTGAAGAAATACTTAAATTATGTGTCAAATCTGCAGAGTCAACCTCTCTTACTTCAGTTCGGTTTAAGATGGTATTAATGGGTGAGGGTTCAAAAATACTTGAGAATCAACACAAAGATATAATTTCTATTTCAAATGATATAGATTTTTTAGAGGAAACTTCAGAAGGTATTTGTCAGTCGGGACTTAAATTTACAACAAGGCCAAATAAACAAGAGGTTGTAGTGATACCAAAAAGACAAATAAAACATGGTTTTTTTGAAAAGTTTTTCCATTTTTTTAGATGAAATAGTATTTTCTCGTAACATTTCTTGTTTTTCTTAATTGAGTTCAATTATTTATAAGAATTTCATGTCTGTTTTAAATCAAAAAACCATTAATAAAGATATTACTTTCAAGGGTGTTGGCTTGCATAACGGTCTAGCAGTAACAATGACTGTAAAACCAGCAGAACCAAATTCTGGAATTCTTTTTAAAAGAATAGATCTTAAGAAAAATAACATAATAATACCAAATATATTTAATGTTAGCAGCGCTGTATTCTGCACAACTATCTCAAATGAAACTGGTGCTAGCGTTTCCACAATAGAGCACTTAATGGGAGCTTTATACGGGCTTGGCATTGATAACGCATTAATTGAAATTGATAATCAAGAAGTACCAATTTTAGATGGTTCAGCAAAACTATTTATTGAAGCAATTGCCCAAACTGGAATTAAAAATAGCAATGCCCCAATTAAGATAATTAAGATTGAAAAGAAAATAGAATTCAATGATGGCAATAAAACAATTTCTATTGAACCAAGTAAAATCAGTCTAGATATAGATTTTGAGTTAAAATATGAAAATGAATTAATAGCAACCCAAAGAAATTTAGTTAAAGTTTATGAATCTGATTTAACAGATGTTTACAATTCTAGAACCTTTTGTTTATTTGAAGATATAGAAAAATTGAAAGAAATGGGGTTAGCAAAAGGTGGAAGTCTTGATAACGCAATAGTTGTTAAAAAAGATGAAATTTTAAATGAAAATGGTCTTAGAAATGAAAAAGAATTTGTAAATCATAAAATTTTAGACTGCATGGGAGACTTATATTTGGCTGGTTATAAAATAATTGGAAAAATTATTTGCTCTCAAGGAGGTCACAAACTTACAAATCAATTATTAAGAAAAGTTTTTCAAAATGATGAAAATTTTTCATTAATAGAAATTACAGAAAAGCATTTGCCAAATACTTTTATTAATAAAAGTCATTTAAAGTCTATAGCTTAAAAAATAGAGTTTTACTCACAATCTGCTAGAATAAGATAATGATTTCTAAATTTAAATTTTCACTCATTATAAGCTTGTTTTTATTACTTTACTCTTGTGGAGATAAAACAAAAAAAATATCAAAAATTGTAGAAGTTGATATGGAATCACAAATGTCAAATGCTTACAAGGAGGGTTATATTGAGTTAAAAGCAGGTGATGTTTTATTGGCTGCAAAAAAATTTAATGAAGCAGAACTTTTATACCCTCAGTCCCCTTGGGCACCAAAATCAGCAATTATGGCAGCTTATGCATATTACACGCAAGATTATTATAGTGACACAGTTTATGAGTTAGAGAGGTATTTAAAAACTTACCCTAATCATAAAGATAAAGTTTATGCACATTTTCTATTAGGTATGACTTTTTATGTACAGATAGTAGATGAAAAAAAAGACTTAAAATCAATACTAGATGCAAAAAAACAATTTGAACTAATAATTAAAGAGTACCCCACTACTGAATTTGCAATTGATGCAAAATTTAAAATTAATCTTATTAATGAAATCCTTGCATCAAAGGAAATGTATTTAGCTAGATATTATTTAAATAAAAGCAAATGGATACCGGCTTTAAATCGATTTAAAACAGTTGTTAATGAGTACAATACAACCATTTATACCGAAGAAGCACTTCACAGACTGGTAGAGATCAATTATAAATTAGGCTTAACAGAAGAGTCAAAAAAATATGCCAACACATTGGGTTATAACTATCAATCATCAGATTGGTATAAAAATACTTATAAGGTTTTCAACAAAAACTACAGGGATGGCATTAAAGAATTGCAAAAAGATAAAAAAGAAAAAATAGGTTTAATAAAAAGATTCAAGAGATTATTCGAATAACATGAATGATAAAGATGTAGAAATTGAATATTTAAAAAAGATAGAATTAGTCAAAAAATATAATAGATATTATTATGATAAAAATAAACCAATTATTTCAGATCAAAAATTTGATTTATTAAAAATAGATATAACTAACCTTGAAAAGAAATATAAATTTTTAAAGAGTGAATATTCGCCAACAAAATCTGTAGGCTTTAAACCGTCGAAGAGTTTTCAAAAGTCAAAACATAAATTTCCAATGTTGTCACTTGGGAATGCTTTTAATGAAGAGGATTTAAAAAATTTTGAAAAAAAAATAAACAATTTTTTAAGTTTAAAAGAAATAAATATAATTGATTATAGTGCAGAACCTAAAATTGATGGAATATCAGCATCATTAATTTATATTAATGGAAAATTTACAAAAGGTCTTTCAAGAGGAGACGGTGCAGAGGGAGAGGACATTACACAAAATTTAAAAACCATTAATGATATACCTCCAGATATAACTGTAAAAAACTTTCCAAAAGAAATTGATATTAGAGGAGAAGTGTTTATAGAAAACAATGATTTTAAAACAATTAACGAAAAATTTGCAAATCCTAGAAATGCTGCATCAGGATCATTAAGACAAAAAGATCCAGTTATTACAGCTAAAATACCACTTAAATTTATTGCATATACTTATGGGTACGCTGAAGAAATGAACATTCATAGCCAAACTGATTTTTTAAAAAATTTAAAGATATGGGGCTTTAAAATAAATCCTTTTAATAAAAAAATTTCAGGTATTAAAAACTTAATAAAAAATCATAAAGATTTAGAAGAAAAAAGAAAAGAAATAGCTTTTGATATTGATGGTGTTGTTTATAAAGTTAACGATTTTAATTTACAAAGAAGACTAGGTTTTGCAGCCAATGCACCAAGATGGGCAATTGCACACAAATTTTCTGCCAATAGCTCAATATCTGATATAATAAACATTGAAATTCAAATAGGTAGAACAGGGGCACTAACACCAGTCGCAAAGATTAAACCTGTTAATATTGGAGGTGTAATTGTTTCAAACGCAACACTTCACAATGAAGATGAGATCATAAGGAAAGACATAAGAATTGGAGACACAGTCACAGTTGAAAGAGCTGGAGATGTAATTCCACATGTTATTTCAGTAGATATTAAAAAAAGAAATAAAAACTCAAAAAAATTTATTTTCCCATTGAATTGCCCATGTTGTGGAAGCATGACTGTAAAGGATTATAATGAAGTAACTAAAAAACAAGACGCTGTCAGAAGATGTGTAAGTGAAGGATACGAATGTGAAAAAATTGCAATAGAAAAAATTAAACATTTTGTTTCAAAAGAAGCATTTAATATTGATGGTTTTGGAAAAAAAATTGTAGAAAATTTTTGGAATTTGAAATTAATTAGATTACCACAGGATATTTTTAATCTTAATTTTGACAAAATAGAAAAGCTTGAAGGCTGGGGAAAATTATCAGTAACAAATTTAAAGTTTTCAATAAACCAAAAAAAAAAAATTTCTTTAGATAGATTTATTTATTCATTAGGAATTAGGCATATAGGACAAGAAAATGCTAAAATTATTGCCAGATATTTAAAAACAGTAATAAATTTTTTTAAATTACCTGATGATAAAAATATAGAAAGCTTATCAAATATAGATGGAATAGGTAACACTCAAATTCAATCAATTAAAAAATTTTTTTTAAATAAAACAAACATAAAAGTTTTATCTGAGCTAGGAAGAAATATTAAAATAGAGAATACAGTATTGATAAATAACAAAGGTCTATTAAAAAATAAAACCTTTATGCTTACTGGAAAACTTAATGGAGTTAGTAGAGCAGAAGCTAAATCTTTAATTGAACAGAATTCTGGAAAGATAATTAGCAATGTAAATAAAAAACTTGATTATTTAATTGCTGGTGAAAAACCAACAACAAGAAAAGTTAATATAGCAAAAGAATTAAATATAAAAGTTATCAACCAAAAAGAGTGGATGGAAATGTTAAATAAGACTAGCTAACCATTTTCTTTCTTTTTTATTTAATGAACTTGAGTATTCAGAGTAAATACTTAAATGATATCTAAATAGATAATCCTTTTCAGTTTTATTTAATAATTTATAATTAACTAAATCTTTTTCAATAGGAGCTAATGTAAGATTTTCAAACACTAATTTGTTTTTTAATTTTTTGGTATAAATTAAATTTTCAATTCTGATTCCGAAGTGATTTTTTTTATAATATCCAGGCTCATTGCTTAAAATCATACCTTTTTCAATTTTTAAAGAATTGTGTTTAGAGATTGACTGAGGTCCTTCGTGTACGTTTAAAAAGAATCCAACACCATGCCCTGTTCCATGTGCATAATCTAAACCCTCTTTTTTTAAAAATTTTCTAGCTCTAATATCAATTTTTTTACCAGTATTGTCCTTTCTCAAGTTTGTAAGAGCGACAGCGATATGGCCTTTTAAAACATTAGTATAGGCATTTTTTATTGATTGTTTCTGATTAGTAAAACAAATAGTTCTAGTAACATCAGTTGTTCCATAGCTATATTGCCCACCTGAATCTACCAAAAAAACATCTTTTTTATTAATCTTTTTAGTAGCTATGGTTGTTGCCCTGTAATGAACAATGGCTCCATTCGATCCTGAACCAGCTATTGTATTAAAACTTGGAAATAAATAGTCTTTACTTAGTTTTCTAAATTTTTCTAATTTATTTTGAGCATCTACCTCTGTTATTGTTTTCTTATTTATGTTTTTAATCCAATGAATAAATTTTGTAAGTGCTAACCCATCCTTTTTATGAGCCTTAATCATATGATTAATTTCATATGAATTTTTAATCGACTTTAATTTATAAATTGGGTCATTTTTATCTAAGATTTTAAATTTTGACTTAATTATATTTTCATAAAAAATTGAGCAAGTTTTATTATCAATTATAAATTTTTTTCTTTTTAGGGTGTCAATTAATTTTGTAATATCTTCAATATCAATAACGTTTTTTTTGTTTATTTTTTTTTCTTTAATAATTTTCTTGGCATTATCTTTTTTAGTAATTAAAAATAACTTTTTATTTTTATCTATAATTAATCTGGCATTAGGTATTGGGCTATGTGGATTGTCATATCCTCTTATATTTAAAAGCCACGCAATATTTTCTGGAGCACTAATAAATAAATAATCAGCATTATTTGATTTTAGAAAATTTGTTATTTTTAAAATTTTTGATTGATGTGTTTCACCTGTTATATTTTTTTCTAAAGAGTAAAATGGTTTGGTTTTTTTTTCTTTAAATTTAAATATTTGATCAATTAAATTATCATTAATTGGAATAAGATTATTATTTGAAAAATAATTTTTAATACTTTTTGATGTAAATAACTTTGGATCATAACCTAAATTACAATTCTTAATAATAGTATGAGGCAATTTTTTATGGATTTCAATTATATTAAAATTTCTATCTGACTCTTGTTGCGCTTGAATGGTGTATCTTCCGTCAACAAATAGATAGTTTTTTTTCCTAAGTATAACAGCAATACCTGCAGAACCAGAAAAATTACTAATATTTTTTAATCTGTCATTTTTTGCATACTCAGAAAAATACTCATCATTCTTAGGTATAATATAGCCATCAATTTCAAATTTTTTAAATTTTTCTTTTAAAATTTTTAGTTTATTTTCTATCATTTAATTCTTTTTTGGTACCTTGCCCAACCAGGGCTTCTTTTTCCATCATCAATTTCAAAATCTTGATTAAATTCAAAATCATTATCATCGTCTTTAGACTCATCAAAAAATGAATTTTTTTCTAAATATTTTTCAGGTAACTCATCGATAAACCTAGATGCCATACTGTCAATCCAATTACCTTGATAAAATCTATTCATAGCAAATGATATTAAAGCTTTCTTTTTAGCCCTAGTTATTCCGACATAAGCCAACCTTCTTTCTTCTTCAAGTCCGTTTTGACCTTTTTCTTCAATAGATTTTTGGTGAGGAAAAAGCCCCTCTTCCCAACCTGGCAAAAATACCACATCAAATTCAAGACCTTTTGATCCATGCATTGTCATCATGTTAACTTTTTCCCCATCCCAATCTTGATCTATTGCAGTCGCTAATGCCACATGCTCCAAAAAAGCCTCTAAGTTATCAAATTCTTTCAAGGCATTTAAAAGTTCTTTAATGTTTTCTAGTCTATTTTCGTTTTCTAAATCTTTTTTATTTTTAAGCATGCCTGAGTAGCCAGACTCATCTAAAACTAATTGTAAGAGTTTAACATGATTGATTTTTTTAATATTAATATCATTTCTCCATTTATCAATTAAGAATAAAAAAGAGCTCAAGCCCATTTTTGTTTTTGGTTTGATTAAATTCTGTTCAATTAATTGTTTTGAGGCAATTTCTAGACTTACAGAGTTTAATTTTGAAAATTCATGTATTAATTTAATAGTACTTTCACCTATAGACCTTTTGGGATTGTTTACTATTCTACCAAAAGCCAAATCATCTTTTGGTTGGTGAATTAATCTTAGATACGCAACACAGTCTTTAATTTCCGCTCTTTCATAAAATTTTGTGCCACCTAAAATTCTATAAGGTAGTCCAATTTTTAAAAAACGCTCTTCAAATTCTCTTGTTTGAAATATTGCTCTAACTAAGATTGCTACATTGTTAAATGAATATTTTTTTTTAATTTTTTTTTCTATTTCATCAGAAATTCCTATAGCCTCGTCTTTTCCATTTTTAAAACAGTTTAGTTTAACGAGGTCACCTTCTTCCATTGTGGTTTTTAAAGTTTTTCCAACTCTATTTTGATTATTTGCAATAAGGTTTGAAGCAACTGATAAAATATTTTGAGATGAACGATAGTTTTCTTCTAATCTAATTACTTTTGAATTTTTATAAACTTTATCAAATTCTAAAAAGTTTTTAATTTCTGCACCACGCCAGCTATATATGGATTGATCATCATCACCAACACAACAAAGGTTTTTATGTTTTTCTGATAGCAGATAGAGCCATCTACTTTGAATATAGTTTGTATCCTGATATTCATCTACTAGTATATATTTAAAATTATTTGCATAAATTTCTCTTATATCTAAATTTCTTTCTAAAATTTTTACTACGTGCAATATTAAGTCACCAAAGTCACAAGCATTTAAATCTAATAATTTTTGTTGATAAATTTTATAAAGTGGAAGTATAGTCTTTTCATAGATGTCATTTTTATTGACAATGACTTCGTTAGGATAAAAGCCTTTATTTTTCCATCTATCAATAATAGACAAGATGTATTTAGGAGCTAACTGTTTAATATCTACATTTTCTGCTTTGCAAATATTTTTGATTAATCGAACCTGGTCATCAGTATCTATGATTGTAAAATTAGAGGTTAAACCAGCTGCAGGAGCATGTTTTCTTAACAACTTTGCACAAATAGAATGAAATGTTCCGAGCCAAGATAATCCTATAGCTTCAGAATTAAGAATTGAGCTCACTCTACTTTGCATTTCTTTGGCAGCTTTATTGGTGAATGTTACTGAGAGTATCTGATTGGGAAATGCCTTCTTCTCTCTAATGATATGGGCAATTCTAGAGGTTAAAACTTTAGTTTTTCCAGAACCTGCTCCAGCTACTATAAGTAATGGACCATCAAGGTGTAAAACAGCTTCTTTTTGAGCTTTATTAAGATTTTCTAAATATTCAGAGTTTATCATTTTTAAAATTTCTTTATAAGTTACTAAATTTTAACGGTATTTATGAAAAAAATTATTAAAAATTTTAATAACATAGTTAAAAAGACAATATTCAAAGTTCAGAATAAAACAAATAATAACTTTAACATTAGTGGCTTTAACAAGTATTTAATAACTTTTATAGTCTCATTGTTTGTTTATTTATTTTACTTATTAATACCCATTTTATATGACAAAACATGGCTACAGAGCAATATTGAAAGCAAATTACTTAATGAATTTAAAGTAAATTTAAGCACCTCTGCAAATATTTCATATCGCATTCTTCCAGCACCACACTTTTTAATTAAAGATTCTAAAATCCTAGTAAACGAGGGCGAAAAAATAAAATCAATAGCTGAAATTAAAGATTTCAAAATATTTTTCAGTCAAAGAAACCTCTTTAACAAAGAAAAATTAAATATTAACAAAATAATTATTAATAAGGCTAACTTTTCACTATTAAGAAGTGATCTTAAAATATTAAATGAACTTACAAGTAAAAAATTTTCAAATAAGAAAATTACAATTAATAATAGTAATATTTTTTTCAAAGATAATTTTGGGGATATAATTTCAATTATTAAAGTAGATAAAACAACCTTATTTTTTGATGATGAAAAATTATCAAATTTTCTCAATTTAAAAGGAGAGATTTTTAATATACCTTTTACTTTTGAATTTAATAACAGTAATAATTCTAACGAATATGAAGAGATTAACTTCAACTCAAAATTACTTAGATTAAATATTTTCAATAAATCTAGTACAAAAAAAGAATTAACTTCTGGTAAAAATGCTATTTCGTTTTTAAATTCTTCGATTAATACAAAATATAATATTAAAGAAAAATTAATTATTTTTAAGTCAGACTACTCTAAGTTAGATAGCGCTCAGGTTAGTTATGATGGCGAACTGTCAATTAGCCCATTTAATTTAGATTTAAATATTAATTTAAATAATCATAAAATATCTAAACTATTTGATATAAATCCCGTTTTGTTGGAATTTATTAAATCAGGATTACTATTCAATGATAATATAAGTGTAAATACTTCTGCATATATTAATTCAAATATAAAAAATGAGATTTTTCAAAATGCAAATATTAATTTTAATATTATTAATGGAAAAATGGATTTTAATAAAACAAAGTTTGTTAATAATGATATTGGTTCACTGCAATTTAACAGCAGTAATCTTTTTTTAAAAAATAATGAGTTAGTATTAAATGCTAACATATTAGTAGATATTAAAAATTCTGAAAATCTCTTTTCTTTTCTCAATACAAATAAGTCGTCTCGAAAAGATTTTAAAACTATTTTGATTAATTTAGATTATAATTTTTTCAAGAATAAGATTAAATTTAATAATTTGAAAATAGACAATAGCGATGTTGATAGCCAATTTTTAATAATAATTGATGGTTTTAATGACAATAATCTGAATAATTTAAATAAAAGTAGAAGATTGTTAAATGAGTTATTAAAAGTCTACGCAGGATAGATCATTTTTTTAGGATCTACTATTCGCTCATAGTCTTTTTCTTTAATTAATTCTGTTTTAAGAGTTTCATGTTTTAATGTAGTGCCATTTTTTAAAGCTGCTTTGGCAATTCTTGCTGCATTATCATATCCTATGTGTGGAGCTAGAGCGGTAACTAACATTAAAGAATTATCTAAATGTTCTTTAATTCTTTTTTTATTAGCTTTAATCCCTTTTACACAATAAATAGCAAAGTTTTTTGCGCTATCTGCAATAAGGTCTATTGATTGAAGTATGTTGTGAGCAATCATTGGCTTAAAAACGTTTAATTCAAAGTGTCCATGAGAACCAGCTATTGTAATTCCAGTATGATTACCGATTACCTTAGCACAAACCATTGTTACAGCTTCGCATTGAGTAGGGTTAACTTTTCCTGGCATGATAGATGAGCCAGGCTCATTTTCAGGAAGTATTAATTCACCATATCCCGCCCGAGGTCCAGAACCTAGAAACCTTATATCATTTGATATTTTCATTAACGAAACAGCACAAGTATTTAATGTTCCTGAGAAGTGTACAATTGAATCATGAGCAGCTAATTCTGCAAATTTATTATCTGCCGGTTTAAAAGGTATTTTAGTATATTTGGCAATTTCTTTTACAATTTTTTTATCAAACCCTTTTTTAGAATTAATTCCAGTTCCAACCGCTGTTCCACCTTGTGCAAGAAAATATATTTCTTTGAGAGCAAGCTCTATCCTTTCAATGCATTTTTTTAATTGAACTTGGTATCCCGAAAATTCTTGGCCAAGAGATAAGGGTGTTGCATCCTGTAAGTGAGTTCTACCAATTTTGATAATATTTTTAAATTCTTTAGATTTATTTGCTAATTCTTTTTCTAAAATTTTTAAATTTGGTAATAGTTTAGATATAGATTCTTGAGCTACAGATATATGCATGGCTGTAGGAAAGACATCATTAGTAGATTGAGATTTATTTACATGATCATTTGGATGTACAGGTTTTTTTGATCCTTTTTTCCCACCCATAATTTCAATTGCTCTATTTGCAATTACTTCATTAACATTCATATTTGTTTGTGTACCAGAACCGGTCTGCCAAACTTTTAATGGAAAATTTTCATCTAGTTTTCCCTTAATAACTTCTTCCGAAGCTTTAATTATTGAATTGGTTATTTTTTTGTTAATTTGTTTTTCTTTATAATGAACGAGAGCAGCAGATCTTTTGATAATAGCAATAGATTTTATTATTGAAATATTAACTAAAATTTTTCCAATATTAAAAAATTTATTAGATCTTTGTGTTGATGCGCCCCAGTATTTGTCATCAGGTACATTAACACTTCCAATACTGTCAAATTCTTTTCTTAATTTCATTGATTAATATATAATTAATATTTAATAATTTGTTATACTTATATATTAAATTTTAAAAAACTTACAGGAGCTAAATGTCAAATTTTAACAAAGTAAAAACTTTTATGGAAACCTTTGGTCAAGAGGTTAAAACTAAACCTTCTTTTAGTGCTGATAAGATTAATAGCCTCAGATACGATCTAATTGAGGAAGAGTTAGAGGAACTCAAGGTTGCAATGAAAAATAAAGATCTTTTAGAAGTTGCTGATGCTTTAACGGATATATTGTATGTAACTTATGGCGCTGGGCATGCATTTGGTATTGATCTTGATAAATGTTTTGAGGAAGTTCAAAATTCTAATATGAGTAAGTTAGATGAAAATGGAAAACCTATATATAATGATTCAGGAAAAGTTATGAAGGGACCGAAATATTTTAAACCAGACTTAACTAAGTTTGTTAATTAAAAGGGGCGTTCTGTTACCCTGTGCCCCAGACCGTGCTTCTATAATTCTTATTTTGCAACGATATTGTGGGAGTTTATAGCAGAAGTTGTAACTGAATTACGACCTATCTACGACCCACAATTTTGTGTTAAGGTTTGTTATGAAGCGAAATGGTTTTACACTAATAGAGCTCCTAGTCGTTGTAGCTATTATAGGAATACTAGCGGCTGTGGGTGTTGTTGCTTATAATGGGTATACGGGTGCTGCAAAAGTTTCTGCAACAAAAACAATCCATGCTCAAACAGTAAAGTATATTTCAGCCGAAGTTATGAAATGTAGTCTAGGTGAAGCAAAATTTATGGTCAACCAAGATTGTCCTGCCAATTCTGTAAAAGCATATAAGGGAGCAATTGCAAATCTGAAAGATAAAAATCCATTTAACACATCGGTTAATGCTTTACATAATGCTAATACATATACACTTGGCATGGTGGGAGTAAACTCTAGTGGAACAAATGTAACAATTATGACTTGCATTAGACAAGGTTGTGCTTCAGCTGATCAGTTAAGCGCGACTATACCAGTTGATTAAATGAACCGAAATGGTTTCACCCTAATAGAACTCCTAGTCGTAGTAGCAATCATCGGTATTCTAGCTGCTGTAGGAGTGGTTGCTTATAATGGGTATACGGGTGCTGCGAAAGTAAATGCTACGAGAAGCAACCATGTGGCATTTGTTAAATTTGCCACTACCGCCTCCATTCTGTGTGAAGTGGGAGGGGAAGTTGGAACCAACCCTCCTTCAGTGACAATGATGCAGTTTCACGGAGTCACCCAACAAGTACCTTGTAATTCATCCCTATCTAATTGGAGAAGCGCAATACGTGAACACTTCATTGGTTCTGATTGGAAAAATCCTTACAACTCATCGGAGACACAGGCCCAACAGGGTGGTGGTACTCCAGGAGAGCCAGGGTGGACGTACTTTTCAACTCCTCCCTCGGGTGGGCAAAGTAGTGGCCTCACCATCAGCACCTGCATAGGACCCATCGGCCACAATTGCCCTGTGTTTAAAATGGATGTGGTCGCCTGTGATACGTGTTCCCCATAGGCAAACAAAAGTCTTCATTCTAATAGTATTCTTAATTTTGGTTGCACATCGGTCTCACTTACACACAGGTCCATCAAGTAATTGAGGAACGAGGTGTGTCATAGGAAGAACCAATCCAACATTTTGTACAAACACAATGAACGGCAACTAAAATTACGACCTATGTACGACCTAGGACGTTTGCATTAATAAATGTGTTTATGTGTCCAATTAATCACGTAGCAAGTAGGGGTGTTCTGTTACCCGGTGCCCTGGACTGTTCTTCTATAATCGTTATTTTGCAACAGAGTTGAAATGCTAAAAAGTAGAAACTGCTATTGAATTACGTTGGTATTACGCCGTAGGTTTTTATGTTAAGCTTTTGATATGAAACGAAATGGTTTCACATTAATCGAACTTTTAGTTGTTGTGGCCATTATCGGTATCCTTGCTGCAGTAGGTGTGGTTGCTTATAACAAATATACACTATTTGCCAAAAGAAGTGCAACACTCGCAAATTGGAAAAATGCATCAAAATTTATTAGTGCAAAATTTGCTTTGTGTGACATTCAAGGTGGAATTTTAAAACTTAGTGACAAAAGATCTATTAATTGTGACACTGTAAATACTGCATCAGGTGTGAATCAAATAGCTGATATTTTTAAAGATCATTTTTTAGATATTGGATACAAAAATACTTATGACAGTACAGCAGACGCAGTAGTTAGAAGAGGTGGGGGTGGGAACGTACTTGGAGGGATGAGATTGGATCAAACAGAATGTCCAGGTGGAAAACCAGCTGGTAAGTCCCAATTAGTAATTTGGACTCAAATAGATGATAAGAATTATGGGTGGAATGGTGGAAACAATGCAATATTCCAAATGGGTCATTGGTGTCAGTAAAACTTAAAGCCTTCACCCTAATAGAGCTCCTGGTCGTAGTAGCCATCATCGGCATCCTCGCTGCAGTAGGTGTGGTTGCTTATAATGGGTATACGAGTAGTGCTAAACAAAAAGTGGTTCAGCAAAATATTAAATCAATTTATAAATTATGGAGTGTGGAAAATGCCAGATGTTTAGCTATGGATAGTAGTGAACCTGTATTAAAAAGTTATACTGATGGAACTTCTATAGGTACTGCGCGGTGTGAGTATATGAATCGTGGACATGATGGATCAGTTAATATTATTCAAAATATATTTCTCCAAGGAGTTAATTTTAAAAACCCGTATGGGACCCATAATGATAATGGATCTACAAATTGCAGTGATAAAGGAGGTCCTAATGGTGATGGAAATCTTGGACATAATTTTATTTGCTATAACAGTTCAACGATGACGTTAAGAATTGCGGCATGCTTTAAAACACCATGTGCCACTTCTTCTAATAGAGTTGAAAAGTTTATAAAGTTTGATACTTGGTAAATTTTTAACACTGAGTGCTGATATAGTATTATTCCATCACCTAGACACCTGATTAGAGGTTTAGATGTACAACTGTAACAAGGTAAATTGGATGCTAAAAGATACGCAACCATTAAGAAAAATGGCGAGGGGTCAAATGCAAGTTAAAATATTTTAGTGAAAATCTTGGAAAAGGAAGTTAAGAATTAAATAATCTTTATATTTTAAGATTATTTTCTTTTAGATTTATTAAAAAATAATACCGAAACATCTCCGCTGACTTGTCTAATAAAAACTGCCATCACAATCCAAATTAAAAAATATTCTCCGTGAGTTATGGCATAAGTTTGGCTTGCAAAATAACTAGCAATAAAAATTAAACAGTAAATTGCTATAAGCGATAAGATTAAATAAACAAAGAAATTAATTACTGATGGAATTATACATTTTACTAGTTTCATAATTGTTATTTTAGGTTACTTGTTGGACCTCGAGCACTTCGGGAATATAATGTTTAAGTGTTTTTTCAATACCCACTTTTAAAGTTAGGGCTGAACTTGGACAACCTGAGCAAGCACCCTTCATCTGAAGATAGACAATACCGTTATCAAAACTTTGAAAAGTAATATCTCCACCGTCTCTTGCAACAGCGGGTCTTACTTGAGTATCTATTATTTTTTTTATTTTAATCACCGCTTCCGTATCTTCGGTAGTACTTGTATCACCTGCATTATCTTGACCAGCAAGTATGAAAGCAGTCTCTGATTTATAACATTCTCTAATTGTTTCAATAATTGTAGATTCGAGGTATTGCCAATCATGATTGTCAGCTTTTGTTATTGAAATAAAATCAGAGCCAAAAAAAACTCCCTCAACACCATCAATTTTAAATAAATTTAAGGCGAATGGAGAAAATTTTGCTTCTTCCACATTACGAAAATCAGCCGTTTCCTTTTCCATTACGGTTTTACCTGGCAAAAATTTCAGGCTGGAAGGATTTGGAGTCGCTTCTGTTTGTATATTCATCAGAACAATATTTTTAATAAATTACTTAAAAAAATTTTATATTTTTTATAAGATTACTTCAATAAAATTGAGACGGTTTAAAGTATTTTTTATACGGGAAAAAACATGGGAAGAAGGTTTATTTAAATTTTTCGAAATCGTATTATCTTGGTAAACCATATTCAATAAATATATTTAACATAAAAGAAAATAAATGTTTTGAATAGGGTATTTGGAGATGGTATGATTTAAATAATCAATAAAGGAGGTCGATTATGAGCCTATCACCACCTGAAATTTAGCTGGTTGTGACTAAATAATAAAAGACTAACTAAGATCAAGAAAACATAAATCCATTATTATGGATTTTGGCGTAGACCGCCACTTATAGGGGAACTCTTTTGGAGTTTACCGAAAGGGTGACCCCCTTAAAATTAGAAAATATAATTTTAAAATAATTATGTCTACTATGATTTTAAAAAGTCTTAACATTAATTTGCATTATAAATTTAGTAAAATTACACAATACGTAGAGATTGTTTAATTGGAGTATCCAAAAGTTTAGAGAGATAATAAATTTATGGAAATTGTTAGAGGAATAAGATTTAAAAAATATTTAGAAGAAGAAGCTGAAAAAGAAAGAAATCAATTAGCAGAAAGTTCTGAGGAATCTAAAAGAAATAAAAAAGAACAAACTACATCAGAAAAACTCCAAGAGAAATTAGAACCATTATCACCTTGTCCAATGTCAGATGAATAAAAATTAATACGATAAATAGTTTTGTTTAGAGTGATTATGATCAAATAAATGAAAATAAAAGAACAACACAAAGATCTTAAAAAAAAAGTAACTGTTGCTGAAAAACAAAGAAGCTCAAAAAGAGGAACTAAAAGTTGGTACGATTTAAGAACCTTAAAGAAACTTAAATTGGTTATGAAAGATAAGCTGTCAAAAAAATAAGTGGGGTTATTCTATAATTCTTAGTTAGCAACAAGTTGATAGAGCAAAAATTAGAAGTTTGAACGAAATTAAAACCTATCTACGAGTAACATTTTTGTGCTAGGATCATGATGGCAATAAAATAAACATATAAAATAAAAATGGCAAGAAAACTAGTTACAAAACTTTCTAATAGAGAATGTTTTACATTAACTGAAAAAGATACATTAAAGACAGCAAGCAACAAACTTCAAACACATAATGTTGGTGTGATGCCGGTATTAAGTGAACACGATAAAAGTGTAATTGGAATTATTTCTGAGAGAGATCTTGCTCGATATATTTATAAAGATGAATTCAGCAGTGAATTACTGGTTACCAAAATAATGACTACAAATATAATATCTTGTAATCTAAACACTTCTGTTACAGAATTAATGGAAATAATTTCTAATCATAAAATTAGACATATCCCTATAATAGAAGAAAAAAAACTATTAGGTATTGTGTCTATTGGAGATGTGGTAAATCATATTATTGAACAGTATAAAGATGAAAATCAACATTTAAGAGATTTTATAAATAAATAATAAAATTTTAATAATAAAAAATATACTTCTTAGGCCATTCCAAAAAACATATTATCAATTATAGTTTTAGGCCTGTTATGGTTTAATATTGTATTACTTATAACTCTAACTGTGACAATTGAAAATTGATAAAACATTCAACCTCATTTACTTATTCTGATCGCAGTTATTCTAAATTTATTTTGAAATTTTTAATGGCAGATCTAATGTTACATCAAATCTTTCTTTTTTTGTTATATCCTCAACCTGTTTAGCTTTTTTTTCTAAACACCATTTTTCATAAATTTTACAAAATGTGAATATCCCATTGTATCTATCAATCATTATTACATTATCTAACTCATCTTTTATCAAAAATTTAATATCATATAATTCCTTAATATTTATTTCTGTTAGAATTTCTCTTGAGTCTGGATTGTAATATCCAGAACCATCTTCACAGGGTGTTTCTAAAACCTCATCTATATATTTTTGAAAAATTTTTCCTCTAACAAATTTTTCTTCAAAATCTTGAGAGTTAATAGTTTCATAAATTAATCTTCTTAGAGGAGGTTTATTCATCTCAAACCACATTATAAGTAATTCGTAATAAATTAATTCGTACAATCTTATATGTATGGGTTTGCCCTTAACTATTCTTGACCAATTAAGATATCTTCTTATATCTATATTTCTTTCAATACTTTTCATGACAAGTATTTTTTTATTAACCTCCTTTAATTGTAGTGTAGCCACACCTTTTGCACTCAAGTGTTGTAACTCTATCTGTTGGTCCAAAACCAAACTCAATATTTAACGTTTTGTAGTCATGTATGCCCATAAAACAGAGTATTTTTATCATTTTCAAAAACATAATTTTGACACTTTAAATTGTTAAATTTATTTTTTGATGGTCGGCTTATAGCTGAAATGATTGCGGTGATTAGAGAAATTATTATACCGCAGAATTAGATAAAGTTCTACAAGTGTTCAGCTATTTTAAACTTATTTAATTAAGTAGAGATTTTTTTAAACTTTTTTTAATTTCATTCATATTTAAAGCATTAAACACAATTCAATTAAACACACGATGTAGAATGATATTTAATATTTAGTGGAAATATAATTATTTAAATAGATTTTAATATTAATTTTTGGTTAAATAATCATATGGCTACAAAAATAAAGATAGCTGACAAAAGAAAAAAAACAGTCAAAAAGTTAAAACCTAAAGTTAAGAAAAGATCTAAAAATATAAAAAAGATTAAAATAAGTAAAGTCGAAGCACAAAGACAAGATGCAGAAATACAAGAAATACAAAAAGAACAAAGACTAGAAGCACAAATACAAGAAATACAAAAAGAACAAAGACTAGAAGAAGATGAAAAAATAAAAAAAAGGGAAAAAATGACATTAAAAATAAATAGCTTAGCGCCAGACTTTACGGCTGAAACCTCTGAAGGAAAATTATCATTACATGCCTGGTTAGGGGATAGTTGGGGAATTTTATTTTCACATCCAAAAGATTTTACACCAGTTTGCACTACAGAATTAGGTGCACTAGCTAAAATGAAACCAGAATTTGAAAAAAGAAATGTTAAAGTAATGGGTTTAAGTGTTGATCCGGTATCAGACCATGTTAAATGGCTAGAAGATATTAATGATGTTTGCGGTTTAAAACCTAATTATCCAATTATTGCAGATGAAAAATTAGAAATTGCAAAACTTTATAATATGCTTGAGGGAGATGCGGGAGCCACATCAATGGGGCGTACAGCTGTAGACAATCAAACAGTTAGAACGGTTTATGTTATTAGACCTGATAAAAGAATTGGTCTTTTCTTAACTTACCCAATGACAACAGGGCGTAACTTTCACGAAATTTTGAGAGCTATTGATTCTATGCAACTAACAGCAAAACATAAAGTTGCAACCCCTGCGGATTGGAAAAAAGGTGAAGATGTAATTATTGTCCCTAGCGTTACAAATGAAGAGGCAAAAAAAATATATCCTGACGGATGGAAAACGATAAAACCTTATCTGCGTAAAGTTCCTGATCCAAGTAAATAAATTTGAACTAAGAATTAGGTAAAGACAAAACCTTTATGTTTTATGGTACTTTTGTTTATATAATAAATATCATTTTTTGAATTATCAAATAAGTAGCTAAGTCCCCTCAGCCGGTGCCATGAACTAGGCTACCCCCACAAAGCAACAGGCAACAGGAATTACAGACCATGCTTATCAGTTATAGGATTATCTAGGACAGACCACCAACAAACCCCAAACATTTCTGGGTTGGAACAAAATGTTCTCTTGCTTAACTTGGGTTCTCTTTCAAAAAGTTAATGTAATCAACAACTTCTTGAAATTTATCATCAGGAATATCTTTATAAGAGTTACCAAACTTCTCTTTGACACATAGGGCGACGTGTGCGTAAGGGTTTCTTCCCTTAGGATGATTAGGGTGGCTGGGAAGTTGACCCAGTAAATAAAGGCCGGCTTCCTGAATTAAAGTCCACAGTTTACTTGCGTTTTCTTTTTTCATAAAAATGAAATTAATCTCTAAAATTCACAAATTCTATTGGGTGACCAATATCAATGGCTTCTATTGCAGACATTGCTTCTTGAAGATCGTCTCTTTTTTTTCCTTCAGCTCTTAATTCTTCTCCTTGAATTTTAATTTGGATTTTAAGTTTTAGTTTTTTTATATCAGCAATAATTTTTTTAGCATTTTCTTGGCTAATACCTTCTTCTAATTCACTGACTTGCCTGATGGATGCACCCGCAGCACTTTCTGAATTTTTAATAATTATTACCCTTGGATCAACTTTTCTTCTTATAAGATGAATTTGTAATAATTCATTTACTTGTTTTAATTTTAATTCATCTGGCGCTAGTGTGGTAATTATCTTGTCTTTTCTATCAATTGAAATTTTAAGTCCTTTAAAATCATACCGGTTACCAATTTCTCTCAAACAATTAGCAAGAGCATTATCAAATTCTTGATAATTAATTTTATTTACTACATCAAATGAAGGCATAATTTTTTATCATTTTCTACAGTTTGCTTTCGTTTTCTTTTTTCATAAAAATGAAATTAATCTCTAAAATTCACAAATTCTATTGGGTGACCAATATCAATGGCTTCTATTGCAGACATTGCTTCTTGAAGATCGTCTCTTTTTTTTCCTTCAGCTCTTAATTCTTCTCCTTGAATTTTAATTTGGATTTTAAGTTTTAGTTTTTTTATATCAGCAATAATTTTTTTAGCATTTTCTTGGCTAATACCTTCTTCTAATTCACTGACTTGCCTGATGGATGCACCCGCAGCACTTTCTGAATTTTTAATAATTATTACCCTTGGATCAACTTTTCTTCTTATAAGATGAATTTGTAATAATTCATTTACTTGTTTTAATTTTAATTCATCTGGCGCTAGTGTGGTAATTATCTTGTCTTTTCTATCAATTGAAATTTTAAGTCCTTTAAAATCATACCGGTTACCAATTTCTCTCAAACAATTAGCAAGAGCATTATCAAATTCTTGATAATTAATTTTATTTACTACATCAAATGAAGGCATAATTTTTTATCATTTTCTACAGTTTGCTTTCGTTTTCTTTATTCATAATGAAATTATATTATAATTAATTAGACACAAAATAGACACTAAAAATGGATGAGCTTATAATACAAATTAACAGGTAGACTTTTAGATAAATAAGCATTAAAGTTTTTTTATGAAAATTTTAGCAATCCTATTATCAATCTTTATGTTAGCATCTTGTGCTACTATTGTTAATGATGCGAATGTTCCCGTGTCGTTATCCTTGAGTGACGGTAGCGATGGAGAGTGCAGCCTCACAAATAAAAGAGTATCTTTAAAGGGCAAAGTACCAGCAACATTTATGGTTAGAAGATCAGATGATTCATTAAGAGTTGAATGTACTTCAGATTCAGGCAAGACAGGTAAAGCAAATATTCCAAGTGAGATAGAAGGTGCCAAATTAGCTGGGAGCGTTGTGTTTTTTGATCTAGGTATAACGGACTCAATCACAGATAAACATAGAACGTACACATCAAGTTTTGTAGTTCCTGTCAATTAACCTTTAATTAATTATAGTAGAAAATTCCAAGGCACTGGCAAATGAAAGCTCTTATATAACTTTCTGGTTTCATTATTCATAATACTAATTAATGTTCCAGATTAATTTTTTCACATTATGGTGCAATTTTTATTTTAAAGGATATTTTAGGTGAATCTCTATGTGATTATTTAGATTAATAATTAGAATTATTATCATTGACCAAAATAAAATTATCCAAAACTTCATGATCTTTTTTTAGTTTCTTAATATCAGAAAATAATTTTTCCAATTTTTGTTCAACAAAATTACTATTATAAATTATTAAATTATTGTCTTTTATGAACTTTGACATTTTGGTTTCTAAATTTTCATGATTTTCTAAAATTTTTTTTGAAAATTCAAAAAAAATCATAACGTTAAATTTATTTATAGTTTTAATTAATCCTTGAAGAGCAAAAAACTCATATCCTTCAATATCCATTTTTATAAATATTTTTTTTTTTGGATAAATTATTTTTTTTTTAATCAAATTATCTATAGAATTTATTTGGATTCTAGTTCCTCTTTTATCATCATTAATTTGATATGAGCCAGAATTTTTATAATTTTTTAAATTATCGTCGAAAAAAGAATATTTTTCTTTTTCACCAATTCCTATTTTAAAGTATTTAATATTTTGAATTTTGTTTAGTTTAATATTTTCAACCAATTTATCTAAAGATTTCTTGGATGGATCAAAACAATAAACATCAATTTTATTTTTGATTTTTGATATTGGTATTGAATACGCCCCATAATTACAACCAATATCAATAAATATAGAGTTATTTTCTTTTATATTTTTAATAATTAAATATATCATCGACTCATCCCAGATTTTCAAATTTCGTATCATCCAACGGCTGAGTTCTTTTTTTTGAGGATAAGCAATAAATTTATATTTTACAAAATTTAAAATTATTTTTTTTTTAAGAAAAAATTTGAATATGTTGTAAAAAATTTTATAAAAAGTTTTCAATTTGTATCTTATGGAAATATTCGCAAAGTATTGATAAAAATAGCTCATATAAAATTTCTTACCAAATCTTTGAGGATCACTCAATGTGATTTAAAAGAATCTATCTGATTTATTACAAAAGTCTCTAGTGATATCTCTAGTTTATTGTTTAATTTGATAGCTTTATAAGAATTATTCTTTATTAAAAATAAATAGCCCCTATAATTAGTATAGGGTAGTGTCAGCCCGTACATTTAACACAATCTTAATAAAAATTACAAAATATTATTATTTGTCATAGATCGACTATTTCCTATAACTATCCTTGTCATTTGTAAATTATCTATAAAATTTGACAGTGATTTTTTTAAGTTTTTTTTAAAATTAAATTTTTATCAGGTATTTTTTTAATGTACAAATACAACTATAATATATAAATACTTTCTAAAAATGAGTATCAATAAATTACAAACATATAAAAATTTAAAAGTAATAGTAACTGGATCTACAGGATTCAAGGGTACATGGCTGTGTTATTGGTTACATTTGCTTAATGCAAAAGTTGTTGGAATAGCATTAAAGCCAGAGAAAGATTCAATACTCTTCAAAAAACTATTATTATCACGAAAGATTAAGCAAATTTATTTAGACATAAATAATTTAAAAAAATTAAATCAAGTAATTAAAAAAGAAAAACCAGATATTATCTTTCATTTAGCTGCTCAATCTGTTGTATCAGAAAGTTATGCGAATCCAATAGGAACGATAACAACAAATGTCCTGGGAAGTGCTAATATTTTAGAGGTAGTAAGAATTAATGAAATTAAAAATCTAGTATATATCACATCTGACAAATGCTATTTAAATGATGGAAGAAAAACAAGCTACTTTGAAAATGATACTTTAGGTGGGGAAGATTTATATTCAGCCTCCAAAGCTTGTGCTGAACTAGTATTTGAATCCTATCATAAAAGTTTTTTACTTAAGAATAAAAAATTATCTTATGCAACTACAAGAGCTGGAAATGTAATTGGTGGTGGTGATATGAAAAAAAATCGAATAGTTCCAGATGTAATCAAATCATTAAAAAATAAAACTCCACTGATTATAAGAAGTCCTAATTCAACTAGACCTTGGCAGCATGTTTTAGAGCCAATTTCTGGATATTTGAAACTTGGTGAAATGTTAATGAATAGAAAACTTTCAAGTTCGATTGAGCCAAACTGGAATTTTGGACCAAATACGATAAATTGTAGAACAGTAATTCATGTAGTAAAAGAAGTAATAAGTTGTTGGGGTGAAGAAAAAAAAATCAATATTGTTAAAAATAAAGAACTTAAAGAAGCTAAATTATTGATGATTGCTAATCGTAAAGCAAAAAAAGAACTTGATTGGTCTCCTACTTTAAATTTTAAAGAAACAATAAAAATGACTGTAGAATGGTACAAGAATTGTTTTTTTGAAAATAACGCCGAAGAGACCACAAGAAAACAAATTGAATATTTTTTAAGGAAGTAAGTCATTTATAAATGAAAAAAAAATGTAGAATTTGCAATAATAGGTTAATTTCTATTCTAAATTTCAAAAAAGTAGCATTATCTGGAAGTTTTCTTAAAAAAAATGAAATTATAAATGAAAAAAAATACCCCCTTTCAGTTGCAGTTTGTGAAAATTGTAAACATTTACAAATTCAAAATCTAGTTAAACCACAAAAATTATTTAATCATTACGAATGGGAAACAGGCGTTTCTAAAAGTAATATTGAGCTGATTTTAAGTCTTTTAAAATCATTAAAAAAAAATTTTAATCTAAATAAAAAAAGTAAAATATTTGAAATTGCAAGTAATGATGGGACCTTATTAAAAGAGGCAAAAAATAGATATAATAGTTTTGCCCTAGGAATTGATCCTGCTAAAAATTTAATAAAAATTTCAAAAAAAAAGAAAGTAAACACAATTGTTGACTTCTTTTCATATAAAAAATCTAAAGAGATCAAGAATAAGTACAACTCTTTTGATTTTTGTATTGCAAGAAATGTGATTGCACACACACCTAATCCTAATGATATCTTTAAGGGAGTTAATAATTTAATGAATGATGATGGTATATTTATTATAGAAGTCCCTCATTTAGAAAATATCTATAAAGATAATCAATATGACAATATTTTTCACGAACATGTAGGCTTTCATTCATTAAAATCTATCAATGATCTATGTGATAAAAATAATTTACAAGTTATAGATGTTGAAAAAATTGAATCTCAAGGTGGTTCTATAAGATGTTATATTGCCAAAAAAAGTTATAAAATTAAGAAAAACCAAAGAATCCAGTTATTATTAGTAAAAGAAAAAAAGATGGGATTATTTAAATTACCAAGCTGGATAAATTTTGCAAAGAAAGTTAATGCTCATAAAGAAAAACTAAATGATTATTTAAAGAAATTAAAAGACAAAAAACAAAATATTTCAGCTTATGGTGCTTCAGGAAAAGGCCAAGCTCTATTACAAATTTGCAATATTGGAAAAAATTATTTAGATAACATTTATGATAAAAGTAAGATTAAACAAGGAAAATATACGCCTGGCACACATATAAAAATAATTGATCCTAAATATATTAACGCAAACAAAATAAATTACCTTTTACTTCTATCTTGGAACATAGCTAAAGAAATAGCAAAACAAGAGAAAAAATTTTTAAAAAATAACGGAAAAATAATAGTGCCGTTTCCAATACCTAAGATATTTAAATAAAATACTTAAAATCATTAATATTTCAGTTGATTTTAACTTTCTATTTCTTTGAAACATCTTCAATCCAATAATAAGTGTAAAATTGATCATTTGATTTATTCAGTATGTCTCGTAAGTTGCTATTTAGATGGAAAATTTGATTAAAAAATTAGAAGAGCAGATAGCCTTTCTGCAACATGAAGTCTCACAGATGAGTGATGAATTATATTCTCAACAAAAAGAAGTATCTGTTTTAAAAAAACAAATTTCAAATTTAGAAAAAAAAATTATTGATTTAGAAAGTGGTGATGAAGCAGGTATGGCTATGGAAGATAAAAAGCCTCCACATTATTAAACTTTATTATTAATCCATGACAGAAAAATATGATGTTATTATAGTAGGCGCAGGCGCAGCTGGGATGATGAGTGCTATAGAAGCTGGTAAACGTGGAAGAAAAGTACTTTTAGTAGATCATGCAAAAAAAATAGGAGAAAAAATTAGAATATCTGGTGGTGGAAGATGTAATTTTACAAACATACACACTCATCCTAGCAAGTTTATTTCAAACAATCCAAAATTTGTAATATCTGCCTTAAAACAATACACACAAAATGACTTTATAGATTTAATAAAGAAGCATAATATTAAATTTCATGAAAAAAAATTAGGTCAACTTTTTTGTGATGAGAGTGCTCAACAAATTATCGATATGCTGCTTTTAGAATGCAAGACGGCAAATGTAGTCTTAAAAAAAGAGACAATAATAGAAGATGTTGGTAAACAAGAAGACAAATATTTTATTACCATTGGTTCTGATAAATATTTTTGTGACTCATTGATTGTTGCTACTGGTGGCTTGTCTATCCCTAAGATTGGAGCAAGTAAATTTGGCTATGATATTGCTCAAAAATTTAATTTAAAAGTTGTTGAAACACTTCCTGCGTTAGTACCACTAACTTTTACTGAAAAAATACTTGGTATATGTAAAGAGCTTACAGGGCTGTCTGTTGAAGCGGTTGTATCATTTAAAAAGATCTTCTTCGAGGAGGGCATGTTGTTTACTCATAGAGGTTTAAGCGGACCTTCTATTTTACAAATTTCTTCTTATTGGAAATTAGGAGATGATATTAAAATTAACCTGTCTCCTAAACTAGATATTATCAAATTCCTAGGTGATAGAAAAAATTCTAATCCTAAACAGGATATCAACGTTATAATTTCAGAAATTCTCCCGAAGAGGCTGGCTTATATCATTTGTAATGAAAATAATGTTAGTGGTAATATATGTGAATTATCGAATAAGGTATTAAATCAATTAAGTAGCTCTATCAATGCTTGGGCTATAAATCCAACGGGGTCTGAAGGTTATAGAACGGCAGAAGTCACTTTAGGAGGAATTGATACTGAAGAGATTTCATCTAAAACAATGATGTCAAAGAAGCACCCAGGTCTATTCTTTATTGGTGAAGTCGTAGATGTTACAGGCCACTTAGGTGGTTATAATTTTCAATGGGCGTGGTCCTCTGGTTATGTGGCAGGCCGATATGCTTAAAGATTAGTTGTTCCTTGAGTATCTTCAGTTTTCACTGGCTCTTCAATAGGTTCTGTTGTCGGGCTTAATTCAATTCCCGCAGGAGTGATGGTTGAAGGCATAGCAACGAATTGAGAATCTGGGTTTTCAACTGTGTCTCTAACTTTCATTCTATAAATACCAAAAATTCCTATTAAAGCATGAAAGAAAAGTAAAAATATAAAAAATCCATTAGAACCAACTATATTCATAAAAATTGAACAAAGAAATGGACCACTCATTGCACCCAAACCAAATGTAAATTGTATACCAGCACCAGCCGCTACAAATTTTTCTTTTGGTATGTAGTCATTTGTGTGAGCACAAATTAAAGAGAACATTGGTAAACTACAAATAGAAAAACAAATTAAAAAAATAAAAAACCATACTTTACTGGTAGCTAGAGTTCCTGGTAAATACATTTGACCTGATGATATAATAGCAAGTAGAGCAAAAATACATGCACCAAAAGTTGAGATTACTATTACTTTCCTTCTATCATATTTATCAGAAAGTTTTCCAATAGGGTATTGTGAAATAGCACCAGAAATCGCTAAAAGAAATGTTACAAGTGATATCTGAAATATAGTAAAATTCATTGATGCCGCATAAACTGCTAACAATGTAAATAATGCAGATTGAATTGTTCCATAAAAAAGAGCACTTACCATTCCAAAAGGTGAAGTTTCATACAGTTCTTTTAAAGGCATACCTTTAATTTTTTTAAATGTAGGTGGTTTTTTTTTAGTTAATAGAATTGGTATAAGAGCAACAGATGTAATGATTGAAACTAATATGAAAGGTTCATAATTTTCAGGACGACTAAAATTAAGTAAAAACATTCCTATGCCCATTGAACCATATAAAATAACCATATAAATAGATAAAACACTTCCTCTATTTTTATTGGACGACCTATCGTTTAACCAACTTTCTGCAACAGTATAAATACAAACCATGCTTATTCCTGTTAAAACTCTTAGAACAAACCAAACATAAGGATTAATAAAAACTGAGTGAACCAAGACAACTAAAGATGCTAAAGATGCAAAAGCTGCAAAAACTCTAATATGACCAACACGAGATATAAGATTAGGAATTGTTGATGCACCAATAAAGTAGCCAACAAAATACCCTGACATCATAAAGCCAGTTGCTGCTAGACTAAACTCTTCTTGTACAGCTCTTACACCCAAGAGTGAGCCTTGAAAACCATAGGCCATCATAAGAAAGCCCATACCTAAAAACAATGCCCAAGAATTCTTTAAAACTTTATTCATAAAATTGACCGTGCTTATTTGTGATCTAGATGTAAATCAAGTCTTTATTGTGCTTCAATTATGAATTCTTTAATTTGATAAAAGAGTGGATTGCAATGGCGGTGATAATCACAGCCCCACCTTGGATAGTTTCGAGACTGGGTTGTTCTTTAATAATTAGCCATACCCAGATAGGCCCAATAATCGTCTCTAATAAGAAAAATAAGTTCACTTCAGCAGCAGGGATGAACCTAGGAGCTATAGTTACCAACACAAAAGGGATAGCAACACACATAACACACATTAATGGAACTATAATTAGATCACTATCCATTAATGCAAAACTTTCTATGAACAGTAGAGCAAATAGAGCGACAATCAATTTGCCAACAACTGCAGCAGGAATTAGATTTTTATCTTTTGCAGATCTAATAGTAACCGCACCAATAGCCAAACCTAAGGCAGTTATTAAGCCTAGTATGTCACCAAAAAAATTACCAAGCTGTATTGAATCGTAGAATATATATATAGCAGCTGTAAAAGTTATAAATATTGTAACCCATGTTTTTTTATCAGGTAATTCTTTTAGAAAAATTCCTCCAAGAACTGCAGACAGCATAGGGGCCATAGCAATCATAACCAATGTGTTTGCAACATTTGTATTTTGTATCGATACAACAAATGTAATGTTTGTAACTGAAAAAGTTCCTATATAAAGTAGCCCGTGATAGCCACTTGAGAACAACATCTTAAAAAAATTTAATTTATAAATTATTAACATCCCAAGAAAGACAGTAATAAAAGGAATAAGTCCTCGATAGAATAATAAACCCCATGTATCAACGTTAGAAAGTCTGATGAATAAAGAGTCAGGTGTAATAAACATTACTGCGACAAAAGCTAATAATGAACCTTTTTGTTGCTCAGTTAAATTGTTCAAGCCCCTAAACCTTTCCAAAAGTTTTTAGCAAGATTTATATTTGTTAAATCATAAAAAGTTTTAAGTCCAGTAGGCGAAGTCACATTAATGTCGCCATTTAGTTTTTGATCTATAAAATCAATACCGGAAAAATAAATGTTATTTTTTTTAAGGTCTTTAGCAATTGAATTTGAAATTTTTGTTTCTATTCTTGTTAATTTAGTAGCAATAGGAATAGCGCCTTTACTCATGTTGCTTAAGAAAGATCCTTTTTTAGGAACTCTTGAAATTGCCCCACAAATTTTTCCATTAATTAAAAAAACTCTTTTATCGCCAAATTTAATTTTTGGTAAAAACTTTTGGCACATAATATGTCCATGTTTTTTAATAAAATTTAAAATCAGTTTTTTATTAATTTTTTTCTCAATAAGGTGAATATCATTTCCACTGAAACTATGAATAGGTTTGATAATAATCTTTTTATTTTTTGTAAAAAATTTAATAACCTCATTGATGTCTTTTGTAAAAATTGTATTGGGCATGAATTTTTGAAATCTAGTTGAGTATAATTTTTCTGATACATTTCTTATAGATGTTGGGTTATTAACAATCTTAATCTTATCTTTGATTTTATCTAATATGTATGTTGTTGAAATATACTCTAAGTTAAAAGGTGGGTCTTGACGTATGAGTAGATATTTACATCTAGATAAAGCCAATGTTTTCTTACTTATAATTTTAAAGAAATTTTTATTGGAATAACTAAATTCTATAAAATAGCCCTTAGCTACTACTTTATTACTTATTATCGAAAGATCTTTAGGCTCATAATAGAATATTTTACAATTTTTATTTTGAGCTTCTACAGCGAGAAATATACTGCTATCACTTTTTGGGTTAAGTTCCGAAGGGTGATTTCCTTGAATAGCAACTATCTTATTTGTCATATAGTTCAGTTAAATTTTCATCTTTGGAAAATTTATTAATCATATGATCTGCATTTGTTGTTTTATTATGAATTAATTTTTCTAAGTGGTTTAAAAACTTTGTCTCGTTTTCACCAGATTTATTTAAAATGTCTCTACTCTCTAAACCTTTTCTAGACAAATTAAGCAATAAAGATGACCAATATAATAAATCTTTACCCATCAACTCTGCATTAAAACCTTTTTTAGGAGCCTCCAAATATGCATTAATAATTTTATTTTTATCCCATTTAGAAACTAACTCAAAAGTTTCATCTAAATTTCCATATAAAATCCCTGTATTAAATGCTGGTCCAGCACACAAACAGTCCCAACCACATGTATCCATAGATCTTAATTCTATATATTTTTTTAATCGATTTTCTGTAAAGATAGTACTTAGATGAGTTGCTAAATCGCCTTCTGTCGGCAGCTTATTACCTATTTCCTTAATTTTTCCATTCATAAAATCTGAAAATGTATAATTTTTCCCAGATAAATATTCTTTATCACTCTGGATGAATAGAAGGGGAAAGTTTATCGAAAAATCTGCATATTTTTCAAAATTCATATTATCAAAAAAAATCTCAGGAAGACCTCCTCTAGAAGTTTCTTGCCAAACTTTTGATCTATAAGACATATAACCACTATTCTTTTTTTCAACTATTGATGAGTTTGCAAATAAAGCAATTGATATTGGCACTAATGAATTAATTATTTTAAATTTCTTTATAAAATCCTCTTCTGAGTTGTAATCGAGGTTTAATTGAGTGCCACAAGTTCTATACATCATGTCTAGACTTAGCGACCCACCATTGGGCATATCTTTAGTCATCACTTCATATCTTTGCTTGGGGTTGTTAGGTACTTCACCTAGAGCTGAAATTGGATCAAAACCAGCACTAACAATTTTTAAACCAATTTTTTTAGTTACTTGTTTTAATTCAAATAGATAATCATGAGATTCGGCGCAGGTTTCATGAATATTATTTAACTTATCACCCGATAATTCTATTTGATTGCCAGGTTCAAGTGTAATATTTTTACCCTCTTTTTGTAGACCAATGATATTCTGCTTTTCCATTATTGGTTTCCAACCAAACTCACTTAATGCATTAAACATTTTGAGTACAGTTTTGTAATCAGCTCTTTTATTATCATTTTGATCAAATAAAAATTTTTCGTGCTCAACACCAAGTTTAAAATCTTTAGTATCTCTAATTCCTGAGTTAAAATAATTAATTATTTGTTCTTTATTGGTAATCATTGATTCATATATAGTGATATAAAGACTAATTTAAAGTCATTAATTAATGACTACCAAAAAGTGTGAGGTTTTCTAGAAAAAATATTTCTAATTAGTGGAGCAAAATCTTTAAGTTTTAGACTTTTAAAATTTGGGTCAAAAGATGCCTGATCCCATTTTTCGCAAAAGTTTAAAGTATCCTCATAATACTTGTGATCTTTATATTTATCTCTTTGATTTCTATTGCCACCGAGATAGTGGGCATAATAATACATTTGAAACTCTCCATGTTTTGCAATTATCCAATGAGTTTTTTCACTTACGAAAGGTTTTAATACTGAGGCTGCATACTCTGAATGATTTAAAGGAGCTAATTCATCACCAATATCATGGAGTAGCGCTGCAACAATCATTTCTTCACTGGCCTTATCCTTTAAAGTTCTTGTTGCTATTTGAAGAGAATGCTCAAGTCTTGTAATCTTATATCCTTCTAGAGTTGAATTTAATCCACTCATAAACTTTATTACTCTATCGGCAGTTTTGTTAATATATTCATGCTCATACTTATCTAGCATTAAGTAATCATCTTTTGAGCCATATTTCATTTCAGTAAACTTTACTGTGCTCATCTTAATTTCCTGATGCTGTGCTTAATAAAGATAGTTGAGTTATTCTATCATCACCCAATATATCAATTGGTTTTACTGGATAATCTCCAGTAAAATAGTGATCTGTTAATTGAGGGTAGGTGTCATTCCTTTTTTCAAATCCTATTGCTCTATATAGCCCTTCAAGTGACAAAAAATCTAAAGATTTAGCACCAATATATTCACAAATTTCTTCATTAGTTTTATTTGCTGCAAGAAGCTCTTTTTTAGTTGGTGTATCGACACCATAAAAATCAGGATATCTAATTTCTGGACATGCAATTTTAACATGGACTTCTTTTGCACCAGCGTCATAAAGCATTTTAACAATTTTATGAGAAGTTGTTCCTCTAACCAAAGAGTCATCTATTAAAATAATTCTTTTATCTTTAATTGTGGATTGATTAGCATTCAATTTTAATTTAACACCCAAACTTCTAATCTTTTGACTGGGCTCTATAAAAGTTCTTCCAACATAATGGTTTCTAATTAAACCTAATTCGAAATTAATTCCCAAGTATTGAGCGAATCCAAGTGCGGCTGCATTTCCCGAGTCTGGTACAGGGACTATTATATCTGCATCAATTTTATTTTCTTTCGCAAGTTCTATGCCTAAATTTTTTCTATGTTCATAAGCGGACTTTCCATCTAATAAACTATCAGGTCTAGCAAAATAAATATATTCAAAAACACAGGGTCTAACTTTCCTTGCAGGAAAGGGCTTGAAACTTTTTAACTCACCATCTTCAATTAAAACAATTTCACCATTTTCTACATCTCTTACGTACTTAGCGCCTATAATATCTAGAGCACATGTTTCAGATGCCAAAACATAACTGTCTTTTATTTTACCAATAATCAAGGGGCGTATTCCATGTGGGTCTCTCACACCTATCAATGTACTTTGTGTAAGCATAACTAATGCGTAGCCACCTTGAATTTGAAATATAGCATCAATAACTTTATCTACTGTTTTGCTTCTTTTTGATTTTGCTATTAATTGAACAATCGTTTCAGTATCTGAAGTTGTGTAAAAAATCGCACCATCTTCAACTAATTTATTTCTAAGTGTAACTGAGTTGGTTAAATTTCCATTATGTGCAACACCAATACCACCAGCATTAGTATCTGCAAAGAAAGGCTGAATATTTCTTAAAGTATTTTCACCCGTTGTGCTGTACCTGTTGTGCCCTATGGCATATTTACCAAGTAAATTTTTTAAAACCTTTTCTTTGTTGAAGTTATCTCCAACTAAACCAAATCTTTTTTCTGAATGATATTTTTTTCCATCAAATGATACAATTCCACATCCTTCTTGTCCTCTATGTTGAAGTGCATGAAGACCTAAAGCGGTTAGGGCAGCCGCATCGTTACTATTGCTTATACCAAATACACCACATTCTTCTTTAATTTTTGGATTATAGCTCTTTAATTTTTTCTTTAGAATCTTGATATTTTTTTTCATTAGGAAATACTTTTACAAGATAAATACTACCTTTTTCTATGTATGGAAAGGTGTATGATTTGTCAGTATTAATTGGCCATTTATTATAATTATACACAATATCTATAGCTGAAAATAAACAAACACAAATTGCATAACTTCTAATAAAACCAAAAAATAAACCAAAAATGGAATCGAGTCTTCCAAGTCCTACAAACTTCACAGTCTTGCTAATTCCTTTATTCACTATTAATATTATGAAAATTACTAGAACAAAAATAGCTAATCCCAATGCTACATCAAGCACGTACTCACTATCAATCATGTTCTTAAAATAGGGTCTGATCTTAGGAAATAAAAATAGAGTTACCACATAAGCTAAAAGCCATTTTGAAGCAGAAAGTAAGCTTAAAACAAAACCTTCGCTGTAACATTTAATCACAGAAAAAATAGTGATGATTAAAAAAATTAAATCTATAATTGAGATTGCTTTATAAAAATCATTTAAAGCATCAATCATATTTACTTTTTATTTTCCAAAAGGTTTACTTATTAAAATAAGAGAAGGAAGTAGAGTTAATACAGAGACCATTGCAAGCAACATGGCTATACCGGTGAACACTCCAAAATAAATTGTGGGTATAAATTTTGAAAAAACCAGAATTGAAAATCCAAACACAATTGTTATCGACGTGTTAAGTATTGCCACGCCAACAGTAGAGTGACATATTTTAAGAGTTTTGTTATAATCTTTAGTTTTTAAAAACTCTTCTTTAAATCTATAAATATAGTGAATACTATTATCTACAGCAATACCAATTGTAATTGCAGCAATTGTTATAGTCATCATGTCTAAAGGTATTCCTAATAACCCAATAATTCCTAAAATAAAAAAAGCAGCAATAAAGTTTGGCACCACTCCGATTATAGATAGCTTAATATTTCTAAATAAAATCATAAACATTGAAAAAATTCCAACCATTACTAGCCCCAATGTAAGTATCTGTGATTTAAAAAGGCTTTGAAGTAAATTATTAAATAAAATTAAAACACCAGCAAGTTTAAACTCATCCTTGTTTAATTTTAATTTATTTTCTAAATCATAATTTATTTGATTTATGAGATCATTTCTTCTCAAGCCATTTTGTGAGTCAATAATTCTCAAACTTATTCTAGCTTCATTGTCTTTAATTGAGATATATGGATCAATAATATCTTTTTTTATACTTTCAGGAATTTTTGAGTAAAGAACACCCATTTCTAGTGTTCCTAAACGCTTGTTGTTATTTAGTTGTGTAGCAACTTCTATAATTGAACTAAATGACAAAACTTTTCCAACAGCCGTTAAGCTATCTAAATAGTTATGAACTACTTGAATTTTATCAACTTTATCTTTGGTAAACCAGTATTTTTCATCATCTTGATTTTCTTCATCTCCCCAATCTTCAAAGTCATCATCTTCAGTTGCCTTCACTTTTACTTTATCAGGAAATTTTAATATAACTTCCAGGGGTGTAGTGCCACCTAGCTTTTCATCAATAAGCTTCATACCTTTATATATTTCAGTATTTTTATTAAAATAATTTATAAAACTATTTTCAACTTCAAGACGGCTTATTCCAACAATACTTAAAATAATAACAAGGCCAGTAATTATAAAGATAGAACTTTTATTATTAATAGAGATTTTTCCAAAAAAAGAAGTAATTTTTGAATCACTATCTTGTTTAATCTTTATATTATTATTAGACATAAAATTTAAGAGTGTAGGAAGTAGAGTGAATGTAATTATAAAGGATGTAATTAAGCCTAAAGTCATCATCCAGCCAAAATCAATAATTGGTTTAATGCCACTAAAAATTAAAGATAAAAAAGCACATACAGTTGTCAGAACTGTGTAAATAATTGGCCAAAACATTTTTCCAGTTGTCATTGAAATAATTTCAAAGTTTTTCAGCTCTGGAAAGTCATTTCTTAATTGTAAAAAACGAGTACTCATGTGAATATTCATTGCCATAGTTAAGATTAACATTAGGGCAATAAAGTTTGATGAAATAACAGTAACTTTCCAGCCTAAAAGACCCAGAAGACCTGTCATGATTAAAACTGAAAAGAAGCAACTACTAATTGGTATTATGATCCAAATTAATTTTCTAAATACAAACCAAAGTGTTGCGATGATAAACAAAAGAACCCCTAAACCAAAAACAATTATATCACTTTTAATAAACGACATCATGTCATCAGCAATCATTGGAATGCCTCCTAGATAAATTTTTCCGATATCTTTGTAGCTTTTAATTACCTCTCTTATCTGGGTAATATTTTCATGATTCTTTTTCTTTAAAGTATCTTTATATATTTCTATTTCTTTTTCACTTTTGCTCTCTATATTTTTTAGTTCATCTTTTTTAATATAAACAATCACACCACTTGTTTTACCATCTTCACTAATAACAAAATTTCTAAAGACTGGACTATTTAGTATTTCTTTAAATCCTCTCTCTGTGTCTACATTTTCATCTTTTAATGTTTTAAAACTTTCCAATCTTTCTTGAAGAGGAGCTTCGGAATTATTAAGTAAAGGGATATCTAATAATGTTATAACGCTATGAACCCAGTCCAAACTTTGAATTTTATATTTTAAGCTTAAAAGGTTATTAATTGAAGACTCTGTAATCATTCCCTCATTAGGAGTGTAGGTTAAAACTAAAAAATCTCTTGAACCGTATCTCTGGGTAATCTCTTTTAAATACTCAAGGTCTGGATCTCCCTCAATTAAAAGAGTGTCAGAAGAAGCATCTAATCTAAAATCTTTAGAAAAATAACCAAAACTCAACAATGTAATTAAAAGTAATATAAAAATAGATTTAGGGTTTTTTAGAACAGTATTTTGGTATAAATGAGATAGCATTTAGCACTATTTATATTGGATATTAGTTAATTTGAGTATCTTTAAATTTAGTAAACATTGCTTCAAATTCCACCATAACATTGCCAGTTGGACCGTGCCTTTGTTTTCCAATGATAAGTTCAGCCAAGTTCGAAACTTCATTCATTTTAGCTTGCCATTCTGCATGCTCTACAGTTGCTGGTCTTGGTTCTTTTCTCTCCAAGTAATATGCTTCTCTATAAACAAACATTACAACATCAGCGTCTTGCTCAATTGAACCAGATTCTCTTAAATCTGATAATTGAGGTTTATGATCATCTCTTTGTTCTACTGCTCTAGATAGTTGCGAAAGTGCAATTACTGGAAGTTTAAGTTCTTTTGCCATTGCCTTAAGACCTTGGGTGATTTCTGAAATCTCTTGAACTCTACCATCTCTATTATTTCCAGACCCTCTCATTAGTTGAATATAGTCGACAACAATTAAATCTAAACCAAACAATCTTTTAATACGTCTTGCTCTGTTGCTCATTGCTGCAATACTGATGGCTGGGGTTTCATCAATATATAAAGGAAGTTCAGATATATTTTTTGAAGTCTCAATAAATTTATCAAATTGTTCATCAGAGATTCTTCCTCTTCTAATATCGTTTGATTTAATTCTAGATTGTTCTGCCAAAATTCTAGTTGATAATTGCTCTGAAGACATTTCTAGAGAAAAAAAAGCAACTGCAGATTTTTTTCCTTTTTCTTGTAATTTTTGAGCTGCATGGAAGGCTATATTTGTAGCTAAAGCAGTTTTACCCATAGAGGGTCTTCCTGCAATTATAATTAAATCAGAATTGTGTAGACCACCTAATCTATCATCTAAATCTCGTAAACCAGTTGGGACACCAACAATTCCCTCATCATTTCGATAAGCAGCTGAGGCCATCTCAATCGTTTGTTTCATTGCTTCATCAAACTTAACTAATGATGAATTAAAAGAGCCTTTTTCGGCAAGATCGAATAATAATCTTTCTGAGTTTTCAATTATATTTTGACCATTAACATCAAGTGCATTTAATTTAGCAGCATCAATTGTATTTTCTGATATTTTAATTAGCTCTCTTCTCACAAACATATCATAAATAATTCTTGAATATTCTATTGCTTGTCTTGGCGGGGTAGAAAATTTTGTAACTTTAACCAAATATTCAGGAACATTTAATTCATCTTTTTCATTTTCAAAATAATTTTTTAACGTGATTGGGTTTGCAAGCATTCCTTTATAAATAAGACTTTCTATTGCTGAAAAAATACTCTGATGCATAGGATCGTAAAAGTTGATACTAGAAATGATGGTATTTATTTCATCAAACGTTTCATTTTGAACCAATATTGATCCAATTACTGCCTGTTCAGCTTCGATATTGTTAGGGAGTTCTTTAAATGTATCTTTAACAATACTTAAGTTATTTTCCATAAACAAATCTTAACCGAAATAAGATTTAAAAAAATAGCAAATGTATGCTGGGGAAAAAATTGTATAATTATTGAATAGTTTCTGCTGTAACTACATTGATAGTAATTTCAGAGTCTATTTCAGAGTGTAAGATAATTTTTACCTTAAATTTACCAAGTGATTTAATTTCAGTTATTGGTTGTATCATTGAAGGCTTGATATCTAGCATGTCATTATCTTGTATTAATTTTGCAATTTCTGTTGGCTTAACTGAACCATAAAGCTCTTTGTTTTCTGTGCTTAACTTTTTAATTTCATACTCTTTATTATTAATTTTTTCTGAAATTGTTTGTGCTTCTTTTTTTTTCGCAGCATCCTTCTTTCCTAATTCAGATTTAATTTTTTCCACTTCAGCAATATTTTCTTTTGAAGCATAAAGAGCTTTTTTATTTGAAATTAAATAATTTCTAGCAAAACCTCTTTTTACATCTATAATTTCTCCAATAGATCCAATTCTTCTTAAATTTTCTAAAAGTATAACTTTCATTTAAATCAACGCCAAGTTTCTAGCTCTCTTAATAGACAATGAAAGCTCTCTTTGTTTTTTTTGTGAAACGTTAGTAATTCTTGAAGGTAAAATTTTGCCATTCTCTGACATGTATTTTTTTAATAATCTAATATTTTTATAATCAACCTCTGGTGCACCTTTAACTGAAAGTGGGCAAGATTTTTTAAACTTATATTTATTAGGCTGAAATATGCTTAATTTAGCAAAATTACTTTGGCTACCTTTTTTTTTATTTCCTGCTCTTTTTTTTGATGGCATAATTAATCTCTATTATAATCTTTTTTATATTCTTTTTTTTCGTATTCATCTTTTTTTGAAAAATATTTTGCCTCTAAATCAAATTTTTTAACTCTAACGGTCATGTATCTTAAAAGATTTTTATCAATAATCTCATTTTTTTCTAATTCATCAATAATTTTTCCAGAACCTTTAATTTTAAAGTGCATATAGATGCCTTTTTTATTTTTTTTAATAGCATAGGCTAAGTTTAGCAATCCCCAATCTTCAGTTTGTACTATTTCACCATCATTTCTTTCTACTATTTTAGAATATTTCTCGGTTAATTGTTTAACCTGTGCAGGGCTAGTATCTTGTCTAGCAACTATAGTGTGTTCGTATAAATTCATAATTGTTCTTTAATAAAAAGTGAGGATATACTATTATAACAATTGAATTACAACACTTAAAACCACAATAAAGTTTAGATAATTAAATGTTTTCTGTTATTTTCCCCGGTCAAGGCTCACAATTAGTTGGAATGGGTAAAGACTTTTACAATAAATATACCCTAGTTAAGGATTTATTCAAAGAAGCTGATGACACACTTGGTTTTCCGTTATCAAACCTTATTCTTAATGGACCTAAAGAAGATCTAGATTTAACTGAAAATACTCAACCTGCTATATTTTTAATAAGTTATTCAATATTTAAACTGATTAAAGAAGAATTTAATATCGATTTAAACAAAGCAAATTTTTTTGCCGGACATTCTTTGGGTGAGTATTCAGCACTTGCCTCAGCTGGAGTATTATCATTTTCAGATACTTTAAAAATATTAAAAATTAGAGGAAAAGCTATGCAAAACTCTGTTCCAAAAGGAGTAGGTGGGATGGTCGCAGTTTTAGGTTCTGAAATCGAAACAATAGAAAGTGTTATTAGTGAAAATAAAATGAAATATGAATGTTATATTGCAAATGATAACTCAACAGGTCAAATAGTGTTAAGTGGCAATATTGAAGATCTAGAAAAAATGATGGTTGATTTAAAATTAGCTAACATCAAAAATATTAAACTTCCTGTAAGCGCACCATTTCATTGTAAATTGATGAATAATGCAACACTTGTCATGAATGAAGAGATAGAAAAGTTAAACTTTAAAGAACCTGAAAATATTCTAATTTCCAATGTAACTGGAAAAGAAATAGCTAATTCAAACGAGTTAAAAGATTTACTTGTTAAACAAATTGAAAGTAGGGTTCGTTGGAGAGAAAGTGTTTTACTAATGATTAATAAGGGAATTAATCAATTTATAGAAATAGGACCTGGTAAAGTTTTGTCTGGTTTAGTAAAGAGAATTGATAGAAATGTTAAAGTTAGTGCAATAAATACAGAAGAAGATATAAAGTTAATTAATATTAATGAGTAGTTTAAAAAATAAAAATGTTATAATCACAGGTGCGTCGGGTGGCATTGGTAATTCAATAGTTGAAAAACTTCACGAGAATGGGTTTAATATTTTAGCTACGGGTACAAGAGTTGAAAAACTAGAAGAGTTAAAATCAAAATTTAATAATATTAAAATACTTAAGTTTGATATCTCTCAACATGAAAAGATTGAAGAGTTTATAAATAATGCAACTGAAGAGCTGGGTGGATCACTCGATTGTATAATTAATAATGCTGGCATTACAAAAGATAATTTAACAATCAGAATGAGCTTAGAAGAGTGGACTAATGTTATAGATGTCAATTTAACCTCAACATTTTTAATGTGTAAATATTCTATTAAAAAGATGCTTAAAAATAAATCTGGAAAAATTATTAATATTACATCGGTAGTAGGGCACACAGGCAATGCTGGTCAGGCAAATTATACAGCTTCAAAAGCTGGTATTGTTGCTATGTCCAAAAGTCTAGCTATTGAATATGCTAAAAAAAATATAAATGTGAACTGTATTTCACCTGGCTTTATAAGTACTGCAATGACAGATCAGATTGATGAAAAGCATAAAGAAGCAATAATTGCTAAAATTCCATCTAATAGACTCGGTAAACCTGAAGATATTGCAAATGCAGTAACATTCTTAAGTTCTGATCAGTCAGACTATATTAATGGTGAAACACTTCATGTTAATGGTGGCATGTATTTGGGTTGACAAAACTACTTTTTGGACTATTAACGAAATATAACAAAAAGGAACATTATGTCAGAAGATATTTCAAACAAGGTTAAAAAAATTGTAGCAGACCATCTAGGTATAGATGAAGCAAAAGTGTTAGATGATTCAAGTTTTATTGACGATCTTGGTGCGGATAGTTTAGACACTGTTGAATTAGTAATGGCTTTCGAGGAAGAATTCGGTTCAGAAATTTCAGATAGTGAAGCTGAAAAAATTCTTACCGTAGGTGATGCTGTTAACTTTATAGCAGGCAAAGCAAACTAGAAATTTAAATGTCCACAAAAAAAGATGGGATAATGGTGATTTTATCATCCCCATCTGGGGCAGGCAAAACCACTCTAGTAAAACTTCTATCTAAGAATAAAAAATTTCATATATCAACATCTCATACGACGCGAAAAGCAAGATCTAGCGAAGTTGCAGATAAAGATTATTATTTTGTTAATCATGAAAAATTTGAGGGGCTGATCAAAAATGAAGAATTTTTAGAATATGCAAGAGTTTTTAATCATCTTTACGGAACAACAAGAACACCTGTTATAGAAAAATTAGAAAAAGGTGAGAATGTAATATTTGATATTGATTGGCAGGGCGCAGATCAAATTAAGAATAAAAAATTAAACTATAAGCTGATCACTTTTTTTATACTTCCACCAAGTAAAGAAGTTTTGTTTGATAGACTGTCCAATAGAGATATGAAAGATAAGCTGATTGTAGAGGAAAGAATGAAAGAATTTAGCAGAGATGTATTGCATTGGATAAACTATGATTATGTGATTATAAATGACCATCTAGATGAGTGTTATTCTAAAATTAGCAATTTAATTGATGCAGAAATTAATAATGGTTCAAAAGATTATGACAAAGAGTATATTAGAAAACATGTTAATAAATTAACGTCTTAAATTCTCATATTCTTTAACTAGTTTAAAATACATTTCGGGTTCAAGATTTTGAGGTCTAAGATTAAGATCAATATTAAATTTATTTGCAACTTCTTTTGCATTATTAAAAATTTGGTTGAAAGGTTTTTTTAGCATTTTTCTCCTTTGACTAAAAAAAACTCTAGTAATCATTTCAAGGTTTTTTGGATCTTTTAATTCAAAAATATTCTGTCTTGGAGTAAATAGTAGTAGCGTGCTATCAATCTTAGGCCTTGGAGAAAAACTTTCAGGCTTGATGTCTATTACTTTTTTAATATTTAATTTCCAGTTTGATAAAATAGATAATCTCCCATATTTTGAAGTATTAGATTCTGCAATAATTCTCTCAGCAACTTCTTTTTGAAACATTAACACTAAACTTTCAAACCAAATTTTTTTATCTAAGTTTGTTATCCATTTTGAAAGAATTTCAGTCGAAATATTGTAAGGTAAGTTTCCAAATACAGTAAGCTTTTCACTGGAAATTTTATCTTCAGGTATTTTTAAAACATCATCATTAATAATAGTAATTTCATTGGCAAACTTATCTTCCAATAGTTGAGCTAACTCATCATCTTTTTCAATTACATAAAATTTTTTTGGATTTTTTTTTAAAATAAATGTAGTTAAATTTCCACTACCAGGACCTATTTCTAAAACTTCTTTATTTGAAATTTCAACAGTATCAGCAATCTGTTCTAACACGTTGCGATCTATTAAAAAATTTTGTCCTAAGCTTTTTTTGGGTTTAATAAACATCTATTTATCTAAGAATTTTAGAGCTTGAATTAAACTTTTAGGGTTTGATGTATTTTTACCTAACATAGAAATGTTTGGTCCATGATCAGGAGAAATCCGAATAAATGGTAAACCTAATGTTATGTTTATTGCGTCAAATCCAAATAAAGTTTTCGCAGGAGATAATACTTGATCATGATACATGCCAATAATTACATCAAATTTCTTGAATTGATCTTTTGTAAAAATTGTATCAGCAGCATATGGGCCTTTAACCTTGTATTTTAATTTGATTAAATCTTTAATAGCTGGCTTTATAATTAAATCCTCTTCACTATTATTAAAATTACTTTCACAGTGTGGATTTAAACCTGTAATAGCAATTCTTGGAATTTTATTGAACTTTTCAATATAGAATTGTGTAATTAATATAACATGAGAGAATATTTTCTTTTGTGATATATTTTTATGTACATCTTTTAATGCGATATGTGTTGTTAAAGGACTAACAGATAATTTTTTGTGAAATATTAGCATGGCAACTTTATTGTTAACCCCTGTCTTATTTGATAAATATTCAGTAACACCATAATGGTGACCTTTCAAAAAATGCCTTTTAGAAATTGGTCCGTTAATAAATTTTGTAAATTTATTTTTTTTTAGGATTTCTAGAGCAATTTTGAAGCATTTTTCTATATAACTTTTAGACTTAATTGTAATATTTTGAAAACAAGCATTAAATTTATAATCTACATTTATTAAATTAATATTTTTATTATTTAATTCACTGATATTTTTTAAGTTTTTATTAATAGAATTAATTTTAAAGATATAACCTAATTTATTCATCTGACTAATTAACAGTTTTCTCGAAGCAATAATTATTAAAGGATGTTTAAATTTATTACTTTTTATACTCTTAAAAAAAATTTCAAGAAATACACTGTTGGGTTCACCAGCTACAATAATTATTGGTTGTTTATTCATTAAAGCCAATATTTTTTCTAACTTTATTAAAATATATTTTAGAGTATTGATTTAGTTGTCTATTTTTTTCATAATTAATCAATTTTTTTAGCTCATTATCAAAATCAATTTCAGATGTTGTTTTTTTAATTTCTTTAATCTTTAATATTAATATTCCATTGGGAATAATTATAGGTCTTGAAATTTGATCTAATTTTAGAGTAGAAATATTATTAACAATTTTTGAATTAAGAGATTCTTCTCTAATCCAACCAATGTTGCCACCTATTTTTGAAGTGTCAGAAATACTATAAATGGATGCACTATTTTCAAATCCTATTTTAATAATACTTTCTTTAATTTCTAAGTACTTTTTTTTGATGTCTTTTTTATCTTTTATTTCAAATACAATTTCTGATAAATTATATTCTTTAGTCTCATTTTTAGCACTACTCATTATTTTATTTTTCAACTTCTCTTCATCAATTTCTATTTTTGAATTATATTTTCTAATAATTAGTTCATTCCACAAAGCATCAATGGCTAACTTTTTTCTGATATCATCCACATCTAAATTATATGGTTTTAGATGTGAATTAAACTCATCTAATGATTGAAAATTTAAACCTTTATAAATGTTCTTTAAAAGAGCATCACTATATCTTTTGTCTACATTAAAATTTGAAAAGTTTTTAGATATTTCAATTTTTTTAATTTTTTCTTTAATTATTGATTCACTAGCAATTTTTAAAATTTTTTCATTATTTAAGTTTTTTAGTTTAGAATTTAAGGCTAAAAGATATCTAAATTCATTTTTAATATCTATATTTGTGATTATCTCATTTTCTATGACGTAAATTATCTTTGTTTCTAATGCTGAGACAACATTAATATTAAAACAAATAAATAGAATATATAAAATTTTTTTCATTAATCGATCCTATTTTTGTTTAAAATCATTTTATCAGGAGAAAATGTTGTAAGTGGCACTATTGTTATTTCAAAAAATAATTCTTCTTTTGGGATTATGTCGCGATCACTATAATAATCTTTTTTATATCTAACTTTTGCTTCTAAGCAGTCATTTTTATACTCATAAACTAAATCATAATACTCTGTTAGACCTATTCTTCTATTTCTTCTCGTATTAAAAGATAAGAAATTTTCTTCATTAAAATTATATTTAAAAGTATTTGAAAGTACATTTGTTTTGCCAAGCGCACGCCTTTCTTCTAAAAAACTCATTGTTGTAGAGAAGTTGCTAAAAGATAATTCTGCGTCTATTGAATTAGACTCTATTTCATTTAAATCATCATTTATTGATAATTTATAATCTAGTGACAATATTTCAGAGGGTTTAAAATTTATTTGACCAAAAAGATTTGATCTTTTTTTACCTATGGTGCTTGTAGTAGGTATTTCATTTAGTTCATTAGATCTAAATACAGTTGCTAGTTTAAAATCAAGATAATCATCAAATGTTTTAATATTTTCGTTTATAGTATCTGTATTTGTTAGTTTTTGTTTTTTATAATTTATACCTAGGGTTATAGACTCTCCACCCTCATAAGTATCATCTAAGCTCAATCTGTCATTATTAAAAACATTAGATGCATTTATCTTTCTACCAGAGTCGCTATGATCTTTCATATCATGTGGATTGAATCTAAATGATATTTTTGGCTCTAACGTATTATAACTATTTTCTGTATTTTTTGATAAGGGTAAGGACATGTTTAATATATACGAGCTAACTATTTCAGATTGAGGACTTGATTTGTATACTTTGCTTTTTTTACCAAGGGAGTTTAGGTTTTTAAATAAAAAATTATAGTTACTTTTAATTCCATTTTCAAAAAAACTATTATAAGAATTAAAATTTAGATTATTAGATATTGATGTTGAAAGCACATTTGTATTATTTAATCTATTACTTCCACTCGAAGAAAAGCTAAAACTACCACCTTGAATATCATCTAAACCAAAATTTTTTGAAAAACCATATGATGGAAAAATGTGTTGATATCTATTATTGTTATCTCCACTTAGATTTTCGTACACTTCCATTGAAGTTATAAAATCATAGTTTTCGTGCGCAAGATCTAATTCAACACTTGAGTGAAGCTCAGATGTACTGCCGAGTAATAAGGGTGATTCTAGTTTAAATTTTTTTAAATAAGTGTCGTTCGTTGCTTTTTGTAAATTAATTTCAAAAGTACTCGCTAAAAAATTATCAAGATCAAGATCTGTCTTACTATTCATGAAAAAGTGTGATCTACTGTCGTTTCTATCAGTGACACTGGAATGATGGCCTTTTGCAATACTAAAATCAGCTATGATTAAAGATTTTTTTGTTTTCTGTCTGTATTCACTCTGAAAGATACGTTTTTCACTATCAAACCATCTTGGTTTAATTGTAAGATCTTTATTATCTGAGATAACAAGAAAATAAGGCACATAAATAGAGCTACCTAAATCTTTATCTCCTCCAAGTGCTGGTTTTAAAAAACCAGATTGTCTCTTCACACTAGGATCAGGATGAAAAAACTTAGGAAAATATACTACTGGCACATCATAGATGCTCAGCCAGGATTGGGTGTAGGTAATTCTTTTTTTAATCTTATCGTGTTTAATTTCTTTAGATTTAATTTTCCAAGGAGGGCATTTATCGGTTTTTTTACAAGAAGTAAAAACTCCTTTTTTAAAGTAAGTGTTAAATTCATCACCATATGAAGTAACAGACTTAAGTCTAGGATCATTTTTATCATTATCAAATACTGTTTTGTGAAATAAAAGATTTGTATCTTTGGCAGAAAATGTTTTATCTTTAAAATTAAAAAAACCACTATCATAGAAATAATTATCACTTTTAATACTAGGAATAAATTTTTTATATTCTTTAACTAATGATGGATTATTTTCTTCTTCTATATTTTTTTGGATGGAGGTTATAACTTCAATTTTTTTTCCTTTTAAAATTTCTTGATTAATTGAGTATTCAAATTGATTAAGTTTATAAGTGTTCTTATCAACAGTGTCAGTGATAGTTGTTCGCTTTAAAGAAGACAAAATCATTTTGTTTCTTAATAGTTTTAAATCATATCCTTCTACGTTATATCTGTCAGAAACATTGATCAATGTTTTGCCGACTGTATAAATTATTTCTTCATTCTTAAGATAAATAATTTTATCAGCGTTAATTTTTATATTATTTTTTGTATCTAAAATTTGTGCATTTCCATATGATTCAAGTTGATTATTCTTTTTAAAATATTCAAAAGTATCTGAGGTTATTTCAATTTTATTGGCTGTTGTTATTTTACCTTTGTTTATGCCTTTATAGACATTACCTTCATCGGTTACCTCTATCTCAGTGACATTAAAAATAAATTCATCGCTACTTAAAGCTTTATTAAAAAAACTTAAAGAAAGTACTAATATTAGAATTATTTTTAAAAAATTATTTTTCATTTAACCTTATTATAGAGGTGATATTTATTATTAATAATATAATTAAAGGTAGTGATATTGAAAGGATTAAAGGAATTCTTTCACTAGTACCCAATATATTGAAGAAATAATTTATATAATAGATGATGACTGATATAAAAATTCCTAGTGCAACCTTGTATATTGAGTTTTTTTGATATTTTATGTTAAACATAATTACAGCTGCAAATATTGTCATTAAAGTTAAATATACAGGGTATGAGATTATTTTATATAAATGAGAATCAACATCTATTACAGAATAATTGAGTGATTTATAATTTTTTCTCAATTTTATTAAATCAATTAAACTAAGAGAAGATAAGTTTGAAAATAAACTATTAATTTTTTTGAGATCAAAGTTTGATTTAAAATTAATTATATCTTCATAAGTGGTAACATTATTTTTTGAAATTGTAGGATCTATTATTTTCCAATTAACTGAAGAAATATCAACTTTTTGACTTTGTATTGTATGGATGATTTCAAAATTATTATTGAATTGTGAAATAGAAACATTTAATAAAAATTGATTTTCAATTTTATTAGCATTTATTATATTGACTTGATTGTTTATCCTGTCTTTGATCCATAAACCATTTTTGTTAATTACTGCCAGATACTTACCGTCATTTGAGTATTGATTTTTTATTACTAAATAAGAATTTTTTAAAATTGAGGATATATTATAAAAAACTACAACAAATAATATTGCAAGTGCGAACGAATATAACCCAATCACCTTAACAATTTTATTATTATTTAAACCACTATATTTAAAAATTTCTAATTCATTTTTACTAATTAATTCAATAAAAAAAATTTGAGTAGATATTAAGAAAATAAATGGAAGAATTTCAAATATAATAGAGGGTGAATTTAAAAAAGATAAAAAAACTATATAAGAAAAAGTAAGTTCTGCATTCTTAAAGAACTCTGATTGTTCTAATATATTTACTAATAAAATAATTCCAAAAAAAATAAAAAAAACTTTCAATAAAGAAATAGTGAAAAGATTTACCAAGAATTTTATATAGGTTTTCATTCACTCCCAACTTTAAGGTTAGTCCAAAAATAAATATATATTAAAAAAAATAAAAAAATAGGAAGCATCGAAATCAAAATATTATATAATAGATTGGCACCAAGAAATTTTGTTGAACCTTCTAAAAAAAGAATAAATAAAAATCCTAAAGTATAGATTTTAAATTTATATCTTTTAAAATTATGACTATCTTTCGATTTTAAAATCAATAAAAGAGCAATCATAATTAAAAGAGTATTAAAAAAAGGTTTAATTAACCTATCATACAGCTCCTTATATATATCTTTAGCATTCCACAATACGCAAGCAGAGAAATCATGAGATTTATTATAATTTTTTTTTCCAATTTTCTTTTTTTGTAAAATAAATACACATTGGATTAATTCTTTTGTTGAGTACTCTTGATTTTTTTTATATGTGTTGGTGTTTGAATTAAACCTGCTTAAATCTACATCAGTTTTTGAAAATTCAAACTCTGAATTTTTTCCTTGATTATTACTAATTTGCTTTCCCTCATATAAAACTAATACTTTTCTATTACCACGAAATTCAAATATTCCTGTTTTTGCAAATGTTAACTGAAAACTATTTACATCAGATCTTTCTTTTAAATATATATATTTTAATTTTCCATCAATTGTTTTTTCTTCAAAATAAATTGTTAGATTTTCTATAACATCAATAAATTTTTTAGGCTTCAATATACTTTCAAATAAATCTATATCAGAACTTCTTAAAAAAGATTTTGCTTTTTCTTGAGCCAATGGTGTGATGAAACTGTTAAGCACTAAGTTTAATAGGACAAATCCAAATGACAATTTTATAAAAAAATTAATGAATGAATTTTTATTAATGCCAAAATTCCAAAATATAACTAATTCGTTGCTATTTTCATATTTTAATAAAATATATGCAATTGATATAAATAATGAAAATGGGTAAATTCTGCTAATAATTTTTGGAAAACTCAGTATCGTGTAATTAAAGTAGACTAGTAATCCATGTCCATCTTCCACAACGAAATCTAAATAATTAACTGCCTGCAAAACCCAAATGATTGTGCTAATTGTTAATGTAGTAAGAATAAAAAACTTTATACAGTCAGTAGCTATTTTTCTAAAAATAATTTTTTTCATTGAAATATGATAATATTATTCATATATAGCATTCAACCTGTAAGGAGTGTATTTAAAAATTTATGACTATTAAAATTAATTATTCAAACAAATTAAATGGTAAAATCTCAGCCAATCTTGTCTTATTTACTAATGAAAGATTCAATATAAGTCACTTAAAAAAAAATATTTCCGATTCAGAGTTTTCTTACATAAATGACTTATTAAAAAGCAGCGACTTAAAAAAAAATTTGTTTGTTTTCGAGATCAACTCGAAAAAAAAAATAGTCTTAGTATCTGTTAAAAACAATTTAGAGCCCTCTGATATTGAAAATTTAGGAGCAGAATTTTATGGGCGCCTAAACTATGAAAAGAAAAGAGAATACTTTGTAAATTCAGATAGCATAATTAATAAATATGAAAATTTTATAAGTCATTTCTTACATGGATTAAAGCTTAAGTCTTATGAATTTAATCTTTATAAGTCAAAAAGTGAACAAAAACTCATTTCAATAAATGTAATAGGAAATAAAAAAAAGGCAACAGCACTAAAAGAGCTAAGGTTCAAGGCAATTGAAGAAGGAACTTTTTTTGCAAGAGATCTTGTCTCTGAGCCACCCAATGTTCTTAATCCAAAAGAGTATGTAAACAGACTTTTAAAATTAAAAAAATTAGGAATTAAAGTTACTGTTTATAACGAGTCTCAAATGAAAAAGTTAGGAATGCATTCTTTATTGGGTGTTGGAAGAGGTAGTGTAAATGAATCGTATCTAGTTACACTTGAATGGAACGGTAATAAAAAAGACAAAAAAGCTCCATTATCTTTTGTAGGAAAGGGTGTTTGTTTTGATACGGGTGGCATTTCTTTAAAACCAGCAAAATTCATGGAAGAAATGAAATATGATATGGCTGGATCAGCCGTTGTAGCAGGCTTAATACAAACATTAGCTACTAGAAAAGCAAAAGTAAATGCAGTTGGTGTAGTTGGTTTAGTTGAAAATATGCCAGGTGGAAATGCTCAAAGGCCAGGAGATATAGTTAAAGCTTATAATGGTAAAACTATTGAAGTTTTGAATACCGATGCTGAAGGAAGATTAGTTTTGGCAGATGCATTGAGTTTTACTGAAGCAAAATTTAAACCAAGATTTATTATTGATCTTGCAACTTTAACTGGTGCAATAATAATGGCATTAGGAGAAGAGTATGCAGGTTTATTTTCTAACAATGACGATTTATCAAAAAAAATATTTCAAGTAGGAGAAAAAGTAAAAGAAAAAGTCTGGAGACTTCCATTACATAGTAATTATGACAAATTAATAAACTCAACAATAGCAGACATGCAAAACATAAACTATTCAGGTGGAGCAGGATCAATAACTGCCGCACAATTTTTACAAAGATTTGTGACAAGTAAAACACCATGGGCACACTTAGATATAGCAGGTATGGCTTTTTCTAAAAAAGCTGCAAACTTAAATCCAGGGGGAGCGACAGGTTTTGGAGTAAGATTATTAAATCAACTAATAGAGGAACATTATGAGTAATATAGAACAGACATTATCAATTATTAAGCCGGACGCAGTAGAAAGAAACTTAGACAATGAAATTAAAGAAATGTTTAAAAATAAAGGTTTCAATATTGTTAAAGATAAAAAAATCCAAATAGCAAAATCTGAAGCAGAACAATTTTATAAAGTTCATGAAACAAAACCATTTTATAATGATTTATGTGCATATTTATCATCAGGACCAATAGTTGTAATGGTGCTTGAAAAAGAAAATGCAGTTTTAGGAAACAGAGAGTTAATGGGTGCGACTAAACCAGAAGATGCTGCAGAAGGAACTATAAGAAAAAAATATGGAATTTCTATTGATAAAAATTCTGTTCACGGTTCTGATAGTGTCGAAAATGCTAAAATAGAAATTGATTTTTTTTTTAAAAACTAATTAAAAATTTTCATAATAGCAGCAGGGTATAATTTGTGCTCTTGCTTCAAAACTTTTTTTGCTAATGATGTAGAATTATCACTAGCCGATATTCTAATTTTTTTTTGTAATATTATTTTTCCAGAATCTAACTTTGCTGCCACATAATGAACGGTGCATCCAGCAAATTTATCTTTATTTTGAATAGCTCTAATATGCGTATTAAGACCTTTGTATTTTGGTAGTAAAGAGGGATGGATATTAATTATCTGTCCATCAAATTTTTTTATAAAGTCATTAGATAAAATTTTCATAAAGCCTGCGAGGCAAACAAATTTTATTTTCTCTTTGTTAAGTAATAGTAATATATTTTTTTCACTATTTTTTAAATTTTTAAAATTAAATATTTTTTTTTTAATTTTAAATTGATCTGCAAAGTTTAAGCCTTTAGCTAGATTAGTATTAGAAATTATTAGGTTTATTGAGATTGGTGATTTTTTTATTTTAGAGAATTTTATTATATTTTTTAAATTACTTCCTGTTCCTGAAATAAAAACTGCAGATTTTACTTTTTTAAGACCAGTCAATTTTTCCATTAAGCTTAACTTTGTTTTTACCATTTGTTATTTTTCCAATAATATATGGTTGATACTCTTTAGTAAAAAATTTTTGAATTTTTTTTAAATTTTCTGGTTTAATTATTAAGCAAAAACCAACCCCACAATTAAATGTTTTTAACATTTCTTTGTCCTCAATATTATTTTTTTTCAACCACTTAAAGATTTTTTTAGTTTTAATTTTATTTAAATCTATATCAGCAATTAATCCATCTGGAATAACTCTCTTAATATTATCTGCTAGTCCACCACCAGTTATATTTGAACATCCACTTAAAAGATTATTATCAATTAGGTTCAAAACTTCTTGCACATAAATTTTTGTTGGTCTTAGTAATTCTTTTTTTAAAAATAAATTATTCTTTAAATTAATCTTTCCTTTTTTTAAAATATATCTTACTAGGGAATATCCATTTGAATGAACACCACTAGAAGGTATAGCTAATATTAAATCATTTTTTTTTATTTTTTTTTTAGAAGAATTTTTTTTTCATCCACCAAACCTACAGCGAAGCCTGCAATATCAAACTTACCTTTCTCATAAGTACCAGGCATTTCCGCAGTCTCTCCCCCAACTAATTCACAGTTAGAGATTTTGCAACCTTTTATTATTCCTTTGAGGATTGATTTTAGTTTTTTTAAATCTATTTTATTAATTGAAATATAATCTAAAAATAATAATGGTCTTGCTCCCTGAACAATCAGATCGTTTACACTCATAGCAACCAAATCTATACCGATCGTGTCATATTTATTAAGTATATTAGCTATCTCAACCTTTGTTCCAACACCATCAGTGCAGGCTACAATTTTAGGGTTTTTTAAATTTTTTGGAATGTTTGAAATTGAACCAAAACCACCAATGTTATTAAACTTTTTTTTGCCTTTATTATTTGATGAGATAGAAGATATGAATTTAACAAAATTGTCAGCAGCATTTATGTTTACACCGCTTTTTTCATAGGTAAATTTTTTTTTATTCATTAGTATAAGATATGCAAATTATTATTAAATTATTAACATTACAAAAAGTATATATATTTTTTATTTCATTCGTTCTATTTATAATAATTTTTTCCACAACTTATTTGAATGCAAATACTTTTAAAGTGTCTGATATTGAAATTTCATCTCCATTTGAGCTAAGTTTTAAGAAAAGTAGTGTAATAGATGCAGGGTTTAAGGCTTCTTTTTCAAATTTACTTTATATGATTACAACCTCAGGTGATAAAAATAAAATAAAAAATATTAAAATAAAAGAGATCAAAAGTATGATTGATTCTTTTACAATAAGTGATGAAAAATTTATTAATAATGAATATTTTGCTAAACTTGAAACGACATTTAATAAAAAAAAAATTTTAAGCTTTTTAGAAAAAAGAAATATATTTCCATCAATACCAATAAGAAATAAAGTTTTATTAGTACCAGTATTGGTAGATGCAGAAACTGATACCATTTATTTGTTTAATAATAATATTTTTTATGAAAGGTGGAATGATATAAAAAATAATTATCAATTACTAGATTATCTGTTGCCAACTGAGGATCTGGAAGATTTAAATAAACTTCAAGAGATGTCCAATTCTATTGAAACACATGATTTTATAAATTTAATAAAAAAATATTATTTAAAAGACTATATAATTGCAATAATATATAAAGATAAAGACAATGTTAAAATACTTTCAAAAATTAATTTAAATAATTCTCTTAAAATAAATAATAAAAAATATTTCAATATTAATTTAACAAATAAAAAAGATCTCTATATAATTTTAGAAGATCTAAAAAACACTTATGAGGATGAATGGAAAAAAAATAACGAGATAAATACATCTATAAAGCTTCCTTTGACCATTTCTATAAAATCAACAGATTATAAAAAGATTATATATTTAGAAGAGGTGCTCACTGGTATTGATTTGATATCAAATTTTTACATATTAAATTTTAATAATAAACTTACACAATATAGAATAATCTATAATGGCTCTCCGAAAACTTTTTTTAATGATATGAATAATAGATATTTTGATCTGGTAATGGAGAACAATATTTGGACAGTTAAATGAAAAGCTTAAATCAATTGTTACTAGATTTTAACTATGAGCAAAACTTTAGAGATGATGATTTTTATGTTGGAAAAAGTAATTTTTACCCTTTTGAATTAATAAACAATTGGCCTAAGTGGGAAAAAAATTTTTTAAATATAAGTGGAGAGAATTTTTCTGGAAAAACTCATTTAACTAATATCTTTTTAAAAAAATTTAATGGAATTAGAGTTGAATCAGGTTTGTTGAATAATGAAAACATTAAAAAAATCAAGCCCTATCAAAATATTGTTTTAGAAGATTTAAATTTAGATGTAGATGAGAAGCTAATCTATACTCTCTTTAATATAATTGATCAAGATAATAAATTTTTAATAATTACATCTTCAGAACCAGTGGCAGAAATTGATTTTAAGCTTGAAGACCTTAAATCAAGAACTAAAAACTGTCTTTTAGCAAAAATTGAAAACCCTGATGATGAATTAATGTTTGCTTTAATACTAAAAAATTTATCTGATAGACAGATTATTTTAGACAAAAAATTGATTGATTTTATCATTAAAAGAGTTGAGAGATCGTATGGCAAAATATTTGAATTCATATATAAAATTGACAAGATTAGTTTAAAAAAGAAAAAACCAATCGACTTTAAGATTATTAATGAGGCATTAGAGGAATAAGTGAACAAGTATAGAACACATAATTGCAGTGAATTAAATAAAGATAACAGTGGACAAGAAATTGTATTATCTGGTTGGATTAATAAAAAAAGAGATCATGGGAATCTTTTATTTATTGATTTAAGAGACAATTATGGGATGACTCAATGTATTATTGATAAAAGTAATGAGAGTTTTAAATTATTAGAAAAAATTCAATTAGAAAGCGTAATTAAAATAAATGGCAAAGTAGTTAAGAGAAGTGTGGATACTATTAACTCTGAACTTCAAACTGGTGAGATAGAAGTTAATATTGACCAATTTGAAGTACTAGGTGCATGCAAAGAACTTCCAATGCCTGTGTTTAGTGATCAAGAATATGCTGAGGAAATTAGACTTAAATATAGATTTTTAGATTTAAGAAGAAAAAAAATTCATGACAATATTATATTAAGATCAAAAGTTATTTCATTTATTAGAAATGAAATGTTTAAATTAGGCTTTTTAGAATTTCAAACTCCAATACTTACATCTTCAAGCCCAGAAGGAGCTAGGGATTTTTTAGTACCTAGTCGATTAAATCCAGGAAAATTTTACGCTCTACCACAGGCACCTCAACAATTTAAACAGTTAATAATGGTATCTGGATTTGATAAGTATTTTCAAATTGCCCCATGTTTTAGAGATGAAGATGCTAGAGCAGATAGAAGCCCTGGTGAATTTTACCAGCTTGATTTAGAAATGTCATTTGTTGAACAAGAAGATGTTTTTCAAGTTGTAGAAAAATTAATAGTTAATGTTTTTAAAAAATTTTCTTCAAAAAAGTTAATGTACGAAAAATTTCCAAGAATACCTTATGACGAATCTATGCTTAAGTATGGATCGGATAAACCTGACTTAAGAAATCCGTTAATAGTTTCTGATTTGTCAGATATATTTACACGTGAGGATGTTACTTTTGAAATATTTAAAAAACTTGTAAAATCTGGCTCCAAAGTAAGATGCATAGTAACCAAGAATACAAAAGAAAAACCTAGAAGTTTTTTTGATAATATTGATAAATGGGCCAAGGACCAGGGAGCTTCTGGTCTTGCTTATTTTACAATTGAAAAAAATGAAAATATTTCAGCCAAGGGTCCTGTGGGCAAGTTTTTCTCTAAAGAAGCGCTTGAGGAAATTATGAAAATTACAGGAGCAGAAGTAGGTGATAGTATATTTTTTGCTTGTGGAAAAATAAATGATGTTGAGAAGATCACGTCCCAAGCAAGAGATAAAATTGCTAAAGATTTAGACTTAATTGACGAAAATACTTTTGCATTTTGTTGGATCGTTGATTACCCAATGTTTGAAAAAAATGAAGTAAATAATAAAATTGAATTTAGTCATAATCCATTTTCAATGCCTCAAGGGGATATAAAAGATATTGATTTTGATAATCCTCTTAATATTAAAGCTTACCAATATGATATTGTTTGTAATGGAATTGAGTTATCCTCTGGTGCAATTAGAAATCACGTACCTGAGCTAATGTATAAACTGTTCTCAATTGCAGGTTATCAAAAAGAACAAGTTGATGAGAAATTTAGTGGTATGATTAATGCCCTTAGTTACGGTGCACCACCTCATGGCGGTATAGCACCAGGAATAGATAGAATTGTAATGCTTTTAGCTAATGAGAAAAATATTAGAGAGGTTACAATGTTCCCAATGAATCAAAACGCCCAGGACTTAATGATGAATGCGCCCTCAGAAGTTAATGAAGAGCAACTCAAAGAGCTTGGATTAGCTTTAAAACTTAAAAAATAATATTACTTTTTACCTTTTAAATTTATTTTAACATCAGATAAATCAACAAGATTTTTTTTATAATTGTTTCTAACAAAGCCTTTGCTAGTAACATCTTTTATAATCTTAAGTAATTGATTTTGATCTTCTGTATTTTCTTCTTCAGGTAAAGATCTGTCAGATCCTCCAATAGTAGGAGTATGCGCAAGGTCTTCTCTATTTTGGTATGAGATAGCCAATTCTCTAAATATATAATCCAATATTGAAGAGGCACTCATTATTCTGTCATTACCATGAACTTTTCCAGATGGTTCAAATTTAGTATCAACATAAGCACTAATAAATTCATCTAAAGGTACGCCATATTGTAGGCCAAGCGATATTGCTATTGCAAAGTTATTCATTAAAGCTTTTACTAACTCTCCTTCTTTGCTCGTATCAATAAAAATTTCTCCTATTTTTCCATCCTCATATTCACCTGTATGTAAATAAACTTTATGGTCACCAATTGTTGCTTTTTGAATGTAGCCTTTCCTTCTGTCTGGCATGCTAAATCTTTTACCCACACCTTCATTTATTTTTTTAACAAATGTGGTGTTGTTTTCTTTTGAAACAATTTTGGGCTGGCTTTGCTCAGATATAATATCTAATTTTTTAGGCTCAATTACCTTATTATTTGGGTCTAAGCTTTTTGTTTTTCTTGTATCAAGCTTAACATCTAAAACTTCAAATTTTCCATCATCTCGTTTTTCAAGGTTTGCTAATTCGGTTTCATTAATATCATCCAGATAATGATTAACTTTAAAGCTACAAGTGTAATAAGTTTCAACTAAGTATTTTGCCATTTTTCCTTTAATTAATTTTTTATTTTGAATCGTAAGATAATTAATTTATATACAAATCCTTACTTTAGTCTAATTTAAATAATACAATTAAGGATTGAAGAACGAGTAAAATTATATGTTGACACTTTTAAAAAAAATTTTCATTTGGTGGAATCAAGAAACGCTAGGAACAAAATTAAAGACCATTTTTTATGGTAAGCTTGCTGGATGTGATTCAACTGGTAATAAATACTATGAAAGTAAAACTGGTAAAAGATGGATAATTTATAGTGGTGAGATTGACGCTTCAAAAATACCTGGTGAATGGTATTCATGGATGCACTTTACTAATAATAGAATTCAAAATAATCATGATTTAGAAAAATATAGTTGGCAAAAACCTCATCAATCCAATCAAACAGGTACAGATCATGCCTATCATCCAAATAAAAATAATGAACAAATTAAAAAAAAATATACAAGTTGGAAAGGTTAATTTTATATTAATCATTTTCCTTTTTTTTTTAGTAAATATCCCATCAGTAAATGCTCTAGAAAGTTCAAATGGAAAATTTATTGAGATAAAAATTTTAGATAAAGTTAGCTCTAAAACTAACCTTATAAAATTAACGATAGGTGAGGAAAAAAAATTCCAGAATCTTTTAATTAAAAGTTTAAAATGCAAAAATTCAGAATTTGATGACAACCCAGAAATAACAGCTTACATTCAAGTACAAGATCTAGTAATCAAAGATAATAATGAAGTTTTCATATTTAATGGATGGACTTTTTCATCAAGTCCAGCAATAAATCCATTTGATCACCCTGTGTATGATATTTGGCTTACTAAATGTTATTAAATAACTTTTTCATTATCTAACCAGCCTACATTAAAATCTGAATCAATAAACTTTTTATGATTAAGCAAGATTTTATGAAGAGGTATTGTTGTAGTGATTCCATCAATCACAAACTCATCTAAAGAACGATTCATTCTTTGAATGGCCTCAGTTCTATTTCTTCCTTGCACAATTACTTTACAGATTAAGCTATCGTAATATGGGGTAACCTTATAGCCTTGAAAAATTGCACCATCTACTCTTGTTCTAAAACCTGATGGTTGATGACACATACCTATGGTACCAGGAGAAGGTTGGAAATTTTTACTTGCATCTTCTGCATTAATTCTACATTCAATAGCATGTCCTCTTGGATTAATATCACTTTGTTTAAGAGCTGTTTCACCCGTATAAGCTATCCATATTTGTTCTTTAATTATATCAATTCCAGTTACCATTTCTGTAACAGGGTGCTCTACTTGAACACGTGTATTCATTTCTAAAAAATAAAACTTTCCATCTTCATAAATAAATTCGACTGTTCCAGCGCCTACATAACCAATTTTGCTAACCATATTTACAGTTCTTTCAAAAAGATCTTTTCTAATTTGATCTGTTAAAACTGGGCTAGGGGTTTCCTCTATTAATTTTTGGTGTCTTCTTTGTACAGAGCAGTCTCTTTCATGCAAATGAACAGTTCTATTTTTCCCAGATAATACCTGAACCTCTATATGTCTTGGATTTTGAAAAAATTTTTCTATGTAAACCTCATCATTACCAAAATATTTTTGAGCTTCAGATTTAGCTGTTGAAAATAATGTTTCAAATTCTTCTTCTTTGTGGACAATTTTCATGCCTTTACCACCACCACCACCAGATGCCTTAATTAAAACTGGAAATCCTATTTTTTTACAAAGTTCTTTGGCTGCTTTTATATCTGTAACACCACCTTCAGAACCTTCAATAACAGGTAGACCATGTTCTTTAGCAATTTTCTTTGCTTGAATTTTATCTCCCATCATTTCTATAAGTTTTGAAGATGCTCCTATAAATTTAATATTATTTTCTTCTAAAACTCTAGCGAAGTTTGCATTTTCAGATAAAAAACCATAACCAGGGTGAACAGCTTCTGCTTTTGTAAGTTCAATTGCAGACATTAATGCAGGCACGTTTAAATAACTATTTGCTGGTTGATGAGACCCAATACAAACACTTTCATCAGCAAGTCTAACATGCATGCTATCTCGGTCTACATCTGAGTGAACAGCAACAGTTGCAATTCCCCATTCTTTGCATGCTCTTATAACTCTGACTGCAATTTCCCCACGGTTTGCAATTAGAATTTTTTTAAACATTATTCAACAATGATGATAGTTTGGCCATACTCAACAGGTTGGCCATCTTCTACACAAATTTCTTTTATAATTCCATCTGCCGTAGAAGGGACGTGGTTCATAGTCTTCATAGCTTCGACTATCATAATTGTTTCACCTTTTTTAATTCTTTTACCAATCTCAGAAAACTTTTTAGCCCCAGGTTCTGGTGAGTGGTAAGCGGTACCTATAATTGGAGATTTAACCTCAGTTCCAGATACATCCTTAGGTTTTTTCTCAGCAGTCGTTGAAGTCGATGCTACAGTACTTACCACTTGATTTGAGTTAGTTGGATTTGATTTCGATACTTTGATTTTTGTATCTTTATCCGTGTATTCAATTTCAGTTAAATTAAATTCATTTAAGTAGTCTGTTAATTCTTTAATAATATTTTTATCTATTTTCATTTTTGTAATATGTTTTGCATTGCAATTATGGCCAAAATATAACCATTGTCACTTAAACCAAAAATTCCACCAGTAGCAATATCACTGATTAAAGATTTATGTCTAAATTTTTCTCTTTTGTATATATTTGATATGTGAAGTTCAATAATTGGCTTTTTATAAATATCTAAAGCATCCCTAATAGCAACAGATGTATGAGTAAAGCCAGCAGCATTAATAATTATGCCATCAAATTTACTTTTAGCTTCTTGTATAGTCGTGACTATTTCGCCTTCAATATTAGATTGAGAAAACTGTAAACGAATATCTAATTCTTTAGCTTTGTTTAAACAATTTTCTTTTAATTTATCAAAAGTTATTGACCCATATTGTGATTGTTCTCTTTCACCTAATAGATTAAGATTAGGGCCATTAATAATTATAATATTATTACTCATCCGATACTTATACATTATGAAAAAAATAAAAAAAATAAAAATTAAGATAAATGGTAAAATTTCAATGGTAAATGAAAATTTAAGCCTCTCAATTTTTCTAGAAGAGCTAAAAATTCCTCTTAAAAAAGTAGCAATTGAATTGAATCAAGAAATAATAGATAAAAATAAAACAAATAAAATCAAATTAAAAAAAAATGACAAAATAGAAATAGTTCATTTTATTGGAGGTGGGTAGAAATGAATAAAGATAAATTAATAGTCGCTAAGAAAAAATTTAATTCAAGACTGATAGTTGGTACTGGCAAATATAAGAGCATGTCAGAATGTGCAAAAGCTATAAAATTATCTGGTGCAGAAATTGTAACAGTTGCCGTAAGAAGAGTTAACATCTCAGATAAAAAAAAACCATTATTAATGGATTATATAGATCCAAAAAAAATTACCTACCTTCCCAATACAGCGGGATGTTTTAACTCTGAAGAAGCTCTTAGAACATTGAGGTTAGCTAGAGAGATTGGTGGGTGGAAATTGGTAAAGCTTGAAGTTTTAGGTGACAAGAAAAATCTATTCCCTGATATGATTGAAACTTTAAAATCTACTGAAGTTTTAACAAAAGAAGGATTTAAAGTGATGGTATATTGTAATGACGATCCATTGATGGCTAAGAGATTGGAAAATGTTGGAGCTTGTGCAATTATGCCTTTAGCAGCACCTATAGGATCTGGACTTGGAATTCAAAATACAACAAATATTAAGATTATAAGAAGTCAGACAAAACTCCCTGTAATAATTGATGCTGGTTTAGGTCAAGCATCAGATGCAGCTATTGCTATGGAATTAGGTTGTGATGGAGTTTTGGCCAATACAGCAATTGCTAAAGCTAAAAAACCATTTCAAATGGCTTTAGCCTTTAAAAATGCAGTCATTGCTGGAAGACAGTCTTATTTAGCAGGACGAATAGAAAAATCTATATACGGAAGTGCATCCTCACCAACAACAGGAATTATTTAAGCTGCAGGTTTTTTAAAAAACTTTTTTTTATAAGGTTTTTTTTTATAAGGTTTTTTTTTATTGGAATTTTCAAAAGATTTAAATTCTTTTTTTTGCTCTTCTAAATTTTTCAGTTTTTCTAGATGCTCAACAGTTTCTATTGTTTTTTTAGTTTTATTCTGAAGATCAATTATATATTCAGGAATAATAAGAGAGTTATCTGCAATAATATCTATTTTAATTAAGTTCTTCTCTTCAAAATACTTCAAATCTTCAATGAAGTTTTCTTTCATGAAGTCAGATATTTTTTCACAGATCTTTAGCTCTACAAATTTTGCTTTTGTTAAAACAGCTTTAACCTCCACTAGTTTAAGAATTTTCATAGCAAAAGACTCATCTGTAAGAGTAACTTTCCATTTTACAGCACTTTCACGTAGTCTTTGTCTGGACATCTCCAACAATCCAAAATTACTAATTCTTCCTATTTGAATTCTTGCTCTATCAGTTCTACATTTTTCTTTAAGTTTTCTTTCAACCAACCTTCTATTTCCAAAGCTCAGCATGTCAATGAAGTCGATAATTATTAAACCAGATAAATCTCTTATTTTAATCTGTCTTGATATTTCTTCTGCTGCTTCAAGATTGGTATCTAAAGCAGTACTCTCAACATTTTTTTGTTTTATTGAGCTTCCTGAATTTATGTCAATTGAAACTAATGCTTCCGTTGGATTAATTACCAAATATCCACCAGATTTTAATTTAATTTCAGAGTCATAAATTTGGTTTAATTTCTCTTCTATATTTTCCTTAAAAAATAAAGGAACTTTTTCTCTATATTTTTTAATTTTTTTAACATGAGATGGCATCATTAACTTCATGAAGCCTTGTGCTTTTTTATAGCCATCGTTACCTTCAATGATTATGCTATTTGTATCCTCGTCATACATATCTCTTAAAGTTCTTTTTATAATGTCACTTTCTTGGTGAATTAAAGATGGTGCTATAGAATTTAAAGCAGTTTCTTTAATTCCATTCCAAGTTTTTATTAATGTTTGAAGGTCGTGATCTATATCGTTTTTTGTTTTATTGGATCCTGCAGTTCTAACAATGAGACCCATTTCTTTTGGTATATTTATATCGTTTAAAATTGTTCTAATTTTTTTTCTCTCACCAGGATTAAAAATTTTTCTTGATATACCACCACCTTTTGGAGTATTGGGCATTAAAACAATATATTTACCAGCAATAGAAATAAAAGTACTTAAGGCAGCTCCTTTTTGTCCTCTTTCATCTTTTAATACCTGTATTAAGATCACTTGATTGGGTTTTATAACTTCTTGTATTTTATATCGTTTAGACCTGAATCTCAGCGCTGGTTTTTTTATTTGAGGAACTTGTATTTCTTGATCAGTGCTTTCAATTAATGCAGATTCGCCTGATGCTATTAATTCTTCAGATGAGTTTGATTCAACTTCTGATTCAGGTGTAATTTCGACTGGATCATTAATCTCTAAGTTACCTTCATTAATATTTTTTTGCTCTTCTTTTTCACTTTCTTTTAAAAGTTCTTCTCTTTCTTTTTCTTCTTCTTCTTTTATTTTAGCTAAATCACTTTGGGGGATTTGATAGTAGTCTGACTGAATATCATTGAAAGATAAAAAACCATGCCTGTCTCTTCCAAAATCAATAAAAGCAGCTTGCAAAGATGGCTCTACACGACTAACTTTACCAAGGTAAATATTGTTCTTAATTAGGTTGTTTTTTAAACCTTCGTACTCGTAGTCTTCGATATTATCGTCTGATTTAAGCACGACTCTAGTTTCATTTGGATGCGAAGCATCAATGTATAAATTTTTTTCCATATATTTTTGATTGGTTGTTCCATTTTATTTAAATAATTTTAAATTTTGTTTGAATTCTGATGCCTTAACTTTAACAAATTCACATGTATATTAAACTAAAATGCACCGAATTATTAAAAATATATTTATACTAATTCTTAGCTTTGGTCTATTAACTGCATTTTCTGTATTAGGTGTTTTATGGGCTTTTTCTAATAATTTACCAGATTATAAATTTCTTAAGAGTTATAAGCCACCAGTTTCAAGTAAAGTTTACTCAGGTGATGGGGAATTAGTAAATAATTTTTCTACTGAAAAAAGAATATTTGTCCCTTACGATGCAATTTCAGAAAAAGTAATCAACTCTTTTTTATCTGCCGAAGATAAAAATTTTTATTCACATCCTGGTGTAGATGCAAAAGGAGTTTTGAGAGCTATAATAAATAATATTTCCAATATTATATCATCAAGAAGACTGGAAGGAGCCTCAACGATAACACAGCAAGTAGCAAAAAATTTCTTACTAACTAATGAGGTGAGCTTGAATAGAAAGATAAAAGAAGCAATCTTAGCATTTAGAATAGAAAGAGTTCTTTCAAAAGAAAGGATACTAGAACTGTATTTAAACCAAATTTATCTTGGTGGAGGAGCCTATGGAGTGGCGTCTGCAAGTCTAGAATATTTTGATAAGTCAATTAGTGAATTGAATTATTATGAAGCTGCTTTATTGGCAGCATTACCAAAGGCCCCAAGTAGATACAATCCTTATAAAGATATGGTGTTGGCTAAGTTTAGGAGAGACCTGGTTTTACAAAATTTATATGAAAATAAATATATAAAAAAAATGGAGTATGAAGAGTTTATTAATAAAAAAATTATATTAAAAAAAAGAAAAAAAACTTTTACGGAAGACACAAGTTATTATGTTGAAGATATTAGAAAAGATGTTGTTGATCAGCTTGGTTTTGATAAAGTTTATAAAGAAGGGTTAAATATAAGCACTCCAATAAATCTAAACTTACAAAAAATTGCCATAGAATCTTTAAGAGAAGGTTTGATGAGTTACGATAAGAGAAAAGGATGGCGTGGACCATTATTAAGAAAAAAAAAATTAAATAATTGGAAAAACAAACTAGATAAATTTAGATTAGAAAAATCAATTAATTGGAATTTAGCAATAGTAAGAAAAATTAATAAATTTTCTTTAGAAATTGAAACTGAGAATGAATTGAATGGTGTTATTGAATATGAAAATATTTCTTGGATAAAAAAAGAATTTAATGAGATATTAAAAATTGGAGACGTTATTTATGTAGAAAATATAAATGATAATATATTTTCATTAAGGCAATTACCTTTAGCAAATGGTGGTATAGTTGTAATGGATCCTTTTACAGGTAGAGTTTTAGCATTAAGTGGTGGTTTTAGTTTTAAAAAAAGTGAGTTCAATAGAGCAACACAAGCACTAAGACAACCTGGTTCAGCATTTAAACCTTTTATTTATGCGTTAGCTCTTGAAAATGGTTACACTCCATCTACTTTGATATTAGATGCCCCACTAGTTCTGAAGCAAGGGTCTGATCTAAAGTTATGGAAACCAGAAAATTATGGAAAAAAATTTTATGGTCCCTCAACATTAAGAATGGGATTAGAAAAGTCTAGAAATTTAATGACTGTTAGAATTGCACAAGATCTTGGTTTGAAAAAAATAGTTAATTTTTCAAAACAACTAGGTATTTATGATAATCCAAGTGAATTGTTATCTATTTCCCTAGGGTCTGCTGAAACGACCTTATTAAAGCTCACATCTGCTTATTCCTCATTTGTTAATGGGGGAAAGCTTGTAAAACCAATAATGATTGATCGAATTCAAGACAGTGAAGGAAATACAATATTTAATAATGAAAAAAGAAAATGTCTAAATTGTGATCAAATATCTTTTTTAAGTAAAGATTATCCAGAAATAGAGGATGAATTTCTTCAAATTTTTTCTCCTCAAACAGCATACCAGGTGACCTCGATATTGGAAGGCACCATTCAGAATGGTACAGGAAAAAAATTAAAAGACCTTAATTTAGACTTAGCTGGAAAAACAGGTACTACTAACGGTAATGCTGATACTTGGTTTATAGGGTTTACATCAAAGCTTGCAATAGGCGTATATGTTGGGTCGGATAATCCAAAATCATTAGGAAGATATGAGACAGGTGCAAAAACTGCGTTGCCAATTTTTAAAAGCTTTATAAAAAATGCAGTTAATAAAGAAGATGCAAGACCATTTAAAGTTGCAGATGATATTTTGATGAGAGTTATTGATCCGATAACTGGTAAAAAAGCTTTGAGTGAGAGTAAATTTACTATAATCGAGGCTTATAAAAATAAAAAAATAGATAGCGCTTTAAATAAAGATATTAATAATAGATTAAAAAATAATAATATATTAAAGTTCTATTAATGGAAAATGAATATTTAAATCACAGATCTGAAATAAAAAAGATTAATCAAAGAGTTAAGGAGTATCTTTGAAAAGAATAAAATTCATTCCAAATTAGAGAAAAATAATCAAAAAATACTAGAAGATAATTTCTGGCAAAATAAATTAAATTCACAAAAAATAATTAAAGAAAAAAAACTATATGAGGAGCTAATAAACTCACACGATAATTCTGTTAGGTCTTTAACTGATTTACATGAATTAAATGAATTAGCTTTAGAAGAAAAAAATCAGTCAATAATTACTGAAGTTTTAGAAAATATCAAAGAATTAAAAAAGTTAGCAAAAAAAAATGAAACAAAATGTTTTCTATCAAACGAAACCGACATTTTTGATAGTTACATAGAAATTCACGCAGGTGCAGGAGGAACTGAAAGTCAAGACTGGGCTGAAATGCTAAGAAGAATGTATTTAAAATGGTCTGTTATTAAAGGTTTTAAATCACAGCTAATAAGTGAGCATAAGGGTGATGAGGCTGGTATAAAATCATCAACAATAAAAATTGAGGGAGATTATGTTTTTGGATGGTTAAAATCTGAATCTGGCATACATAGATTGGTTAGGATTTCCCCATTTGATTCAGGTGCGAGACGACATACAAGTTTTGCCAGTGTATGGATTTATCCTGTTGTTGATGAAAATATTGATATTGAAATTATAGAAAAAGATTTAAGAATTGATACGTACAGATCTAGTGGAGCGGGTGGTCAACATGTAAACACAACAGATAGTGCCGTTAGAATTACACACTTACCATCTAAAATAGTTGTTCAATGTCAAAACGAAAGGTCGCAACATAAAAATAAAGATACTTGTATGAATATGCTTAGAGCACGTCTTTATGATTTTGAAATGAAAAAAAGAGAAAAAGAAAGTCAAACAGTTGAATCATCTAAATCAGAAATAGGTTGGGGGCATCAAATTAGATCATACGTACTACATCCTTATAGAATGGTTAAAGATAATCGAACTAGCTTTGAGAGTTCAAATCCTGATAAGATATTAAATGGCGAAATAGACGACTTTTTAGAAAGTTCACTGTATAAAGTCAAATAATTATGAAAATAATTAAAATTTTATTAATAACATTTTTAGTTTTAATTTTAGCAATTTTTTATTTAAGCATTTTTGGAATAAAAACTGATAAATTCAACAATCTAATTAACAATAATATTTTAAAAATTAATAAAAAAATTAACTTAAGTTTAAGTGATGTAAGCTATTTATTAAATCCATATAATTTTACTGTAAATATAAAGACTAAAAATCCCAAGATATTATTAGGAGGTAGGAGTTTAGAGATAAAAAATATTAAGACGAATGTAGCATTAAAATCTTTAATTAATAATCAATTTTCAATTGATGACCTACAAATTACAACAAAAGAGATTAAACTTAATGATATAATTGCATTAGCAAGGTTATTTCAAAATTCTCCACAACTTTTTGTTTTAGACACAGTTATAAAAGATGGAATTGTAACCGCAAACATTAATTTAAAATTTGATAAAAATGGAAAGATAAAAGAAAATTATAAAGTTGAAGGTTCTATTAAAAAAGTGAAATTAAATATTCTAAATAAAATTAAATTACAAAATTTCAATTTTAACTTTAATATCGATAAAAGCGTCTATTCATTGAAACAAATAAATGTGGAGCTTAATAATATAAAGATAAACTCACCATTAATTAAAATTAAAAAAAAAAAAATTTATTTTTTGTTAATGGAAAATTTCTACATGATAGAAAAAACTTTGAGATTGAAGAGTTAAAGCAAATTTTTAACAATTTACCTAACGATATGGATATAAAAAAAATTGAATTTAGCTCAAAGAATAACTTTTCTTTTAATGTTGGTAAAAATTTAAAAATTGATAACTTTAAAGTTGAATCAATTATTGATTTAAATCAACTAATTTTTAACCAAAAAAATTTAAAATTAAAGCCATATTTACCAAACTATATTGGAGAAATAAAATTAAAAGAACATAAGGTTATTATTAATTATAAAAACAATAAACTTGATATAAGTGGAAAAGGAAATATCATATTACAAGATAAATTGGATAACTTATCCTACCAAATAATTAAAAATAACAGCAACTTTTCATTTAATTCATTAATAAATCTTAAGAATAATTCACTATTAATCGAGCCCTTGGATTATGAAAAGAAAGAAGGTTTAAGTTCTTTAATTTCAATAAAAGGAAATTTTAAAAAGGATAATAAGCTAAGACTTGATTTAATTAGTTTAAAACAGAAAGATAATTCAATTTCAGTTGAAGGTTTAAATTTTAATAAAGATTTTAAAATTATAGGTATAGAAGCTTTTAATATTAATTATAAAAATAATAAAAAAATTTTGAATAATCTTAACTTAAAAAAAGATAATTCAAATTTTATTATAGAAGGTGAGAGTTTTGATGCTTCTAGAATAATTAATAATATTATGGATAGTGATGAAGAAAGCTCACATATTTTTGAGAATCTAAACTCGAAAATTAATATTAGAATAAAAAAAACTTATATTGATGAGATTAATTATATGAATGATCTTTATGGGGATATAAGTTTTAATAATAATAAAATAAATGATTTAACAATAGAATCTACTTTTCCAAATCAGAAGAAAATTAATCTATCTATTAAAATTAATAATAACTCAGAAACTATAACAAAATTATTTTCCGCTTACCCGAAGCCTCTAATTAAAAGATATGATTTTATTAAAGGATTTGAAGAAGGATACTTGGATTTTTACTCCTCTAAGAAAGGTAGTGTCTCTAATTCAGTGCTAATTATTGATAACTTTAAAGTTAAAGAAGTACCTGTCTTTGCTAAACTTTTAAGCTTGGCTTCATTACAGGGAATAGCTGACCTTTTAACAGGTGAGGGTATAAGGTTTACTGATTTTGAAATGAATTTTTCAAATCAAAAGGGTCTTACAACAATTGAAGAAATGTATGCGATTGGCCCTGCTGTTTCTATATTAATGAATGGGTATATTGAAACTAGGAAGTTAGTAAGTTTGAGAGGAACGTTAGTACCAGCCACAACAATAAACAAGTCTATAGCCTCAATACCCTTATTGGGTAAAATTTTAATTGGAGACAAGGCAGGGGAAGGTGTTTTTGGGGTTAGTTTTAAGATTAAAGGACCACCAAAAAATTTAAAAACTACAGTGAACCCTATTAAATCTTTAACACCAAGATTTATAACTAGAACTTTAGAAAAAATTAAAAAGAATTAGCTTAATTCAACCTTAATATGTCTTTTTTTACCTAAAGAGAGTTTGATTAAATTATCTTTAAACAAATCGTTGGTAATAATTAATTTTTCATCAGTGATGATTTGATTGTTTATTCTAATTCCATTTCCCTTAATCAGTCTTCTGATCTCACTCTTTGAACTCTCTAATTTAGACAAGATTATTAAGTCTATAACACTCATTTTTTCTTTAATTTTTTTTTCATCTATTAAAATAGATGGTAAGTTTTCTCCCATCGAATTATCAGCAAAAGTTTGTTTTGCTGTTTTTTCACTGTTTTTAGCTGCATGTTCACCATGCAACATTTCTGTTGCTTTATTGGCTAGTAAAATTTTTAGTTCATTAATATTATTATTTTTAATTCTTTCAATTTCATCAATATTTATATCTGTAAATATTTTAATGAATTTTAAAACATCTCTATCATCTATGTTTCTCCAAAATTGCCAATAATCATAAGGTGAAAGAAATTTTTTATCTAACCATACAGCGCCGGACTCTGTTTTGCCCATCTTAGCACCTGATGCCAATGTTATTAAGGGCGTGGTTAAACCATAGACGTGATTATTGGAATGTCTTTTTATTAAATCTACACCATTTATAATGTTACCCCACTGATCAGAGCCACCAATTTGAAGCATGCAATTTTTTGTTTTATTTAGTTCTAAAAAATCATAGGCCTGTAATATCATATAATTAAATTCCATATAGCTTAATGACTGTTCTCGTTCTAATCTTATCTTTACACTGTCAAAACTCAGCATTTTATTAATTGTAAAATGCTTTCCTATGTCTCTTAAAAAAGAAATGTAATTTAAATTTTTAAGCCAAGTATAATTATTTACAAAAATAGGTTTAGTTTTTGTATCTTTATCGTCCAAAAAATTTTTTAAAATCTTTTCTATGTTGTTGATATTTTTTTCAATTTCTTCTTCTGATAAAATTACTCTCGTCTTATCTTTACCAGAAGGATCACCAATTCTTGTTGTTCCACCTCCTAATAACACAATTGGACGATGTCCATATTTTTGTAATAATCGCAGACACATGATTTGCAGTAAACTACCAACATGAAGGCTTTCAGCCGTACAATCAAACCCTATATAGGCATTAATTTTTTTTTTATCTAATAACTTAGACAAATCCTCTTCCCCAGTACATTGGTAGAAGAAACCTCTTTCTTTAAATTCTGTTAAAAATTTATTCATAAATATGTTAACTACAATATACAATATTTATTAAAAAAAAATAAGAATGGAAAAAATTTATACATCACTAGGATTAATGAGTGGAACTTCAATGGATGGAATTGATGCTTCAATCATTAAATCAAATGGTGAAGATAAATATGAAGCAGTTTTTGATCAATATTTTAAATTTGATGAAGAATTGTATAGAGATTTGGTTTATATAAGGAATAAAATCAACTCTTCTAGAGATCTGGAGATTAACTCAGTTTTACTGGAAAACCTTGAGAGAAAAATTACATTATTTCACGCATCTATATGTAAAAAAATCATTAATGATTATTCTTTCGATATCGATTTAATAGGATTCCATGGACAGACTATATTTCATAACGCAAATGAAAAAATTTCGAGACAACTTGGTGATGCTTATTTATTATCAAACTTATTAAAGAAAAAAGTTATCTATAACTTCAGAGAAAATGATATGATTAATGGGGGGCAGGGGGCACCTTTAGCACCTATTTTTCACTTACTGTTAATTAACCAAAATCAAATTAATTTGCCCGCATGTATTTTAAATATTGGGGGTATAGCCAATATAACGATAATTTCTTCCAGGGATCTTAAGGATTTAAGAAGTTATGACATTGGACCAGGCAACTGTTTATTGGATGAGTGGGTAAGAAAAAATAGTGAAGAAAGATTTGATAAAAATGGTGAATTAGCTAAAGCTGGAAAAACAGATAAAATTATCTTAAATCAAGCAATTGATAACTTTAATAATATAAAAAAGAATAATAGTATTTCTTTTGATATTAAAGATTTTGACTTAAATTTTGTTCGCGGACTTTCTTTGGAAGACGGTGTTTCAACTTTAACTGATTTTACAGCCTTCTTAATTTATCAATCGATTGTTACATCAATTAATTTCGATAGAGATAAAAAATTAAATATACTTATTTGTGGGGGTGGTAGAAAAAATTCATCTTTAATTAATGGTGTTAAAGATAAACTTCCATCTAATGTGAGTCTTTGTTTAATAGATGATTATAAAATTGATGGTAATTTTGTAGAGTCACAAGCTTTTGCATATCTTGCGATTAGGTCTTTTTTAAAAAAAAAAATATCATTTCCCAAAACGACCAATGTAACAAAACCTTGTTCTGGTGGTGCTTTAATTAAAAACTATTAAAATAAAGCAGATTCTTTTTTTATATATTTATCCAAGCTTTTTATTAAAACATCTTCAGTTTTAGTAAAAAAATGATTAGCATCGTTTATTGCTTGAAAAGAAACATTAATACCTTTTTGAGCACTTAATCTTTTATTTAGATCAGTGATATACTCCAAAGGAACTAGTTCATCCTTTTTTCCATAAATCATCAAACCTGAAGTTGGACAAGGAGATAAAAATGAAAAATCATATACATTAGGTTGAGGAGATATAGCAATGAATCTGTTTATTTCAGGTCTTCTCATAAGTAGCTGCATAGCTATTAGAGATCCAAAAGAAAATCCCGAAACCCAACATTGTGAGTTATCAAAATTTTCTCTTTCTAACCAATCTAAAGCAGCAGCAGCATCTGCTAATTCACCTTGACCATTATCGAACTCTCCATCACTTTTTCCAACACCTCTAAAATTTACCCTACAAACAGAAAACTCATTTTCCATAAATGTATGAAATGTATCTACTACAACTTTATTATTCATTGTTCCTCCATATTGAGGATGAGGCTGTAACACTAACGCGATTGGTGATGTAATCTTATTACTCTTGTAATACTTGGCCTCCATTCTCCCCGCAGGTCCAGGTATAAAAACTTCTACAATTTTGTTATCCATAAGTGTTATTGATTATTATTCTCAAAAAAAATTACATCTATCATAAGTAAGCGACAATATGTTAACTTTTTTTATATGATATATACTTGACTAATTTAGTCAGGTTTGTATAAAAAGCCCATTATTAAAGGGTAAATAAATAATTAACATTAAAAGTATGAAGTTAACATCAAAAGGCAGATATGCAGTAATGGCTTTAGCTGATTTAGCTAATTTTAATAGCATAAATCCTGTATCTTTAAGGGATATATCCTTAAGGCAGGGCATATCTTTAGATTTTTTAGAACAAATATTTTCAAAGTTAAAAAAACATAATATAGTGAAAAGCACTAGAGGCGCCAATGGTGGGTATGTTTTAAACAAAGATCCTGTTCAAATTAAGCTAGCCAATATACTTAATGCTGTAGATGAAGAAGTTAAAACTGTTCAGTGTAAAAAAGAGTCAAAAAAAGGATGTAATAGTAAAACATCAAAATGCATTACTCATAATTTGTGGGATGAACTTGAAGTTCATATCAATAATTTTTTTGAACAAAAAAACTTAAAAGATCTTATTAACAATTCTTCAGAAAGTAGAAATTAAAATGGACGCAAGAGAAAAAGAAATAGAAAAATTAAAAGATTATAAATACGGTTTTTCAACAGATATTGAAAATACTCGAGCTCCGAAAGGTTTAAATGAAGAAGTAATTAAATTTATTTCAAATATTAAAAAAGAACCACAATGGATGCTTGATTGGAGACTAAAAGCATTTGAAAGGTTAAAACAATTAAAAGAACCAAACTGGCAAAAACCAAAATATCCTAAAATAGATTACCAAAATCTTTATTACTATTCTGCACCAAAAAGTATGGATGATAAACCAAAAAGTTTAGATGAGTTAGATCCAAAATTATTAGAGACTTACAATAAACTTGGAATTCCATTGCAAGAACAAGCAAGACTTAATGGAATTGCAGTTGATGCTGTATTTGATTCTGTTTCTGTTGCAACAACATTTAAGGGTGAGTTAAATAAAAAAGGAATTATTTTTTGTTCTATGTCAGAAGCGATACGAGAACACCCTGAGTTAGTAAAAAAGTATTTAGGTTCTGTAATTCCATTATCAGATCATTATTTTGCAACACTTAATTCAGCAGTCTTTACTGATGGGTCATTCGTTTATATTCCTGAAGGTGTAAGATGCCCGATGGAACTTTCTACTTATTTTAGAATTAATGCTACAGAAACAGGTCAATTTGAAAGAACTTTGATTATTGCTGATAAAGGAAGTTATGTAAGTTATTTAGAAGGGTGTACTGCACCAATGAGAGACGAAAATCAATTGCATGCTGCTAATGTAGAATTAATTGCACTAGATGATGCTGAAATTAAATATTCAACGGTTCAAAATTGGTACCCTGGAGATAAAGATGGTGTAGGAGGTATTTATAATTTTGTTACTAAAAGAGGATTATGTAAGGGCAAAAATTCAAAAATTTCATGGACACAAGTCGAGACAGGTTCAGCAATCACATGGAAGTATCCAAGTTGTATTTTAAAAGGAGATAATTCTGTTGGAGAATTTTATTCAATAGCTATCACCAATAATCATCAGAAAGCAGACACTGGTACAAAGATGATCCATCTTGGAAAAAATACAAAAAGCAAAATAATTTCTAAAGGTATATCGGCTGGTTTTGCTGATAATACATACAGAGGATTAGTGGATATCGCTAGAAATGCTGATAATGCGAGGAATTTTACTCAATGCGATTCTCTTTTGATGGGTAACAAGTGTGGAGCACATACAGTTCCATACATAAAGAATAAAAATTCTAGCTCAAATATTGAGCATGAAGCTACTACATCAAAAATTAGTGAAGAACAATTATTTTACTGTAATCAAAGAGGTTTAAATCAAGAAGAGGCTGTTAGTTTAATTGTTAATGGTTTTTGCAAAGAAGTGTTACAGCAGCTTCCAATGGAATTTGCTGTTGAAGCGCAAAAATTAGTTGGTATCAGTTTAGAAGGGAGTGTTGGTTAATGTTAACAATTAAAGATCTTAAAGCAAATATTGATAATAAAGAAATATTAAAAGGATTAAATTTAGAAATTAAGCCAGGGGAAGTGCATGCGATTATGGGACCGAATGGATCTGGTAAAAGCACTCTATCAAATGTTCTTTCAGGGAAAAAAGGTTACACAGTAACTGGCGAAGTAAAGTATTTTAATGAAAATCTTTTAGATTTAGAGATTGAAGAAAGAGCTCATAAAGGAATATTTTTAGCATTCCAATATCCACTGGAAATACCAGGAGTTAATACCAATATATTCTTAAAAACATCTCTAAATGCAATTAAAAAAGCTAAAGGTGAAAAAGAATTAGATGCCATTGAATTCTTAAAATTAGTTAAACAAAAAGCAGGCGAATTAAAATTTGATGAAAAAATATTAAGCAGACAATTAAATGTAGGTTTTTCTGGTGGAGAAAAGAAAAAAAATGAAATACTTCAAATGTCTATATTAAACCCTAAGCTGTCTATTCTAGACGAAACAGATTCCGGACTTGATATCGATGCTTTAAAAATAGTTTCAGAAGGTGTTAATGCATTAAGGAGTAAAGAAAGTTCTTTTTTAATCATTACTCATTATCAAAGATTATTAGAATATATAAAACCAGATTTTGTGCATGTATTAATTAATGGACAAATAGTTAAATCGGGTGGGTCAGAACTTGCATTAGAACTTGAAAACAAAGGATACGAAAGTTTAAGCTAGATTATGGAACAACTAAAAGTAGATTTTAATAAAGTCATAGGAAGTTTAAAACTTTCAGAGAAAAGTATAAATTCTAGAAAAGAAAACTTTAATCAATTTGTGGAGAATGGTTTTCCAAATAAAAGAGCGGAGGATTGGAAATTTTCAGATTTGAATCAGATAATTTCTTCTAATATTGAAAATTTACGCTTCCATACCGACTTTAAGATAAGTGAGATTGATGAAACTAGCTTTATTGATGAATTTGCACATAATAAGATAATTTTTCTTAATGGAGTAATTTCAAAAGTTGATTTTAGCAATGAAGATGACACTAAAGTTTTGATAACAAGAGATTTAAATCAAAATGAAAATTCTAAAGAAGTTAATTCATTGGTTTCATTGAACAATGCTCTCATTGCCAGCTATATCAGGGTAACGGTTAAAGAAAACTATTCAATGAATGAGCCATTAATTATATACAATATTACAACCAAAGAGCTTAAATCAACAGCGATCAATTTGAAAACAGACATTGTTCTTGAAAAAAATAGTAGTTTGAAACTTATAGATTTATTTGATGATAGTTCTGAAAATAATTTTATAAATATAGTTCAAAATTTTGATATTGCACAAGATGCTATTCTTAAAAATTATAAGATTGATCATAAAAAAAATTCTAATATTAAATACTCTTATAATAATATTAATTTAGAAAAAAATAGTATTTCAGAAAACTTTATTTTTTCGACTGGGTCTAAATTTATAAAAAATGAAATTAATTGTAATTTAAATGATGAGTACAGCTCAGCATTTATTAATGGAATAATAAATTTAACAAACTCACAACATCATGAAATCAAAACCAATATTAATCATCTAGCTGAAAATACAAAAAGCTATCAATTAATTAAAAGTGTTTTAAATGAAAATGCAAAAGGTATTTATCAAGGTAAAATTTATGTAGACTCAAAAGCCCAAAAAACAAATGGGTATCAACTTAGTAAGGCTTTATTATTAAATGAGAATACTGAATTTGATGGAAAACCAGAACTTGAGATCTATGCTGATGATGTAAAATGCTCTCATGGAGCAACATCTGGAAATTTAGATGAAGATGCAATATTTTACTTGATGTCTCGTGGTTTGAGTAATCAGCAATCAAAAGAATTATTAATCAATGGTTTTTTACTTGATGCAGTAGAAAAAATTACAGATATAGAAATTAAAGATCTAATTAAAAATATGATAGGAATTACAGAATGAGTATATCAGACATAAAAAAAGAGTTTCCAATATTTAGTAACAAGATTCATAATAACGATCTTGTTTATCTTGATAGTGCTAACTCATCTCAAAAACCACAATCAGTAATTGATAGAGTTAACGAATTTTATACTAATGAATTTTCAAATACAGGCAGAAGTGTTCATTACTTAGCTGTGGCAGCAACTAATCTTTATGAAAATACACGATCTTCCGTTCAAAAATATATTAATGCCAAAGATAAAAATGAAATTGTATTTACTAAAGGTGCCACAGAAGCAATTAACCTTGTGGCTAATACTTTTGGCCAACAATATTTAGAACATGGAGACGAAATTCTTATAACTGAACTCGAACATCACTCTAATTATGTGCCATGGCACTTTTTAAGACAATCAAAAGGAATTAAGATTGAATTTGCAGAAATTAATGATGATGGGGAAATTACTCTCGAAAGTATTGAAAAAAAAATAAATCCAAAAACAAAATTAATTGCTATTACTCATTTATCTAATGTGACTGGAGCTGTTTTGCCAGTTAAAGAAATAACAGAATTAGCTCACTCAAAAGGTATCGCAGTTTTAGTTGATGGTTGTCAGGGTGCGCCACATTTAAAGTTAGATATGCAAGATATTGACTGTGATTTTTACGCTATTTCATGTCATAAAATGTATGGACCAACTGGTCTTGGAGTGCTTTATGCTAAAAAAAAATGGTTAGAACAATTACCTCCTTATCAAGGTGGTGGTGGTATGATTAATGACGTTAAAAAAGACAGTATTACTTATGGTGATTTACCAAACAAGTATGAAGCAGGAACAATGGCAACAGCACAAGTTATTGCCTTTGATCAATCTATAAAGTTTCTAGAAAAAGTTGGAATAGAAAGCATGATCAAACATGAACAAGAATTAATTGAATATGGACAAGAAATCTTAAAAAGGAACAATTCTGTTAAGTTAATAGGTAATCCTAAAAATAGAGCTGCAGTTTTATCTTTTACAATTGAAGGCGTACATCCACACGATATAGCCACTATATTAGATGAAGATGGTGTTGCTATAAGAGCTGGACACCATTGCTGTCAAATCTTACATGATAAATTAGGAATTTCAGCAAGCGCACGTGCTTCTTTAGGTGTTTATAATACAAGAGAAGATCTAGACCAACTTAATAGCTCAATAAATAATTGTAAAAAAATTTTTAATTTATAATGAATATTAAAGAACTTTATCAAGAAATTATTTTAGAACATGGAAAAAATCCACACAATTTAAGAAAGACAGAAAATTTTAACAAAGATGCAAAAGGTAATAACCCTTTATGTGGTGATAATGTTCATATATTTCTAAAATTGGATGAAGACAAAAAAGTACAAGATGTTTCATTTGAAGGAAGTGGCTGTGCAATTTCAATGGCGTCAGCATCAATCATGACTGATTTAATGAAAGGAAAAGAAGAAGCTCAAGTCAAAGAAATTGTAATTGATTTTTTGGGTATGATTAAAGAAAACCCTGAATTAAAATCAAAAAATTTGCAGGAAGATGAAAAAACTAAGTTAATGTGCTTATCTGGAGTAAAACAATATCCAATGAGAGTAAAATGTGCGACATTATCATGGCACACTTTAATTTCTGCAATTGACAAAACTCAAGAAGAAATCAATACTGAAAACTAGATAATATTATGGATTTAAGAGAACAAGTAATAGCTGAAATTAGAAAAATTTATGATCCCGAGATACCAGTTAATATTTATGAATTAGGTTTAATTTATGATGTTAAGGTAAAAGAGGATAAGGCTAAAATCATAATGACCCTAACAACACCCAACTGTCCTGTCGCTGAAAGCTTACCCCAAGAGGTTAAAGATAGTGCCATGCAAGTGGAAGGTATTAAAGAAGTTGATCTTGATTTAGTTTTTGAACCACCTTGGGAAAAGTCAATGATGTCTGAAGCAGCTAAATTGGAGTTAAATTTATAATGAATCCTATAATTAAATTAAGTGATAACGCTGCAAGTCGTATCAAAGAAATTATGTCCGGAATTGAATCAAGTTCAATTGGTGTTAGAGTTGCGGTTAAATCTGGTGGTTGTGCTGGCATGTCATATGTAATGGAATATGCTAAAGAAGTTAATCCAACTGATGAAATTATCGAAGATAAAGGCGTTAAGGTTTTTGTTGATGCCGCAGCTGTAATGTATCTACTTGGAACTGAAATGGACTATAAAAAAGAGGAGTTTTCTTCATCATTTGTATTCAATAATCCTAATGAGTCAGAGCGTTGTGGTTGTGGAGAATCTTTTAAAGTCTAATATAACAAATACGCATATCAGCATTGCAATCTATGCATATCTAGGATAATAAATAGAAATGAATAAATTTGAATTTAAAAATCTTGTTAAAAGTCTTGAAAAGTCTTTAAAAGAAAGAACATTCTTTAAAACTCTTCGAACTGAAGTAAATACTGGTGCTAATGGCACGCAGGATTATGTTGTTAAAAAAGGAATTAACAAAGATAAAATCGCAACTACTAGACAGTAATAATTTTAGCTGCTGTAATACATCTCAAACTCAACAGGATGAGGGGCATGTTCAAATCTATGTATCTCTTCAAACTTTAATGCAATGTAAGCATCAATTTGATCATCTGTAAATACACCACCTTCAGTTAAAAAATCTCTATCTTTATCTAAACTCTCCATAGCTTCTCTTAGGGAGCCACAAACAGTTGGGATATTTCTAACTTCTTCAGGAGGTAAGTCATAAAGATCTTTGTCAAAAGATTCACCTGGATGAATTTTATTTTTAATACCATCTAAACCAGCCATAAGCATAGCAGCAAAAGTTAAGTAAGGGTTTCCTGAAGCATCAGGAAATCTTATCTCACATCTAGCACCATTTTTATTTAAACTAATCGGTATTCTACAAGATGCAGATCTATTTCTTGCGGAGTAAGCTAATAGTACTGGTGCTTCAAATCCTGGGATTAATCTTTTGTAGCTATTTGTTGTTGAATTTGAAAAAGCATTAATAGCTTTTGCATGTTTTAAAATACCACCAATATAATGTAATGCTGTTTCTGATAATCCAGCATAAGCTTCACCAGAAAAAACAGGTTTATCATTTTTCCAAATTGATTGATGAATATGCATTCCAGAACCATTGTCACCGGCAACAGGCTTGGGCATAAATGTTGCTGTTTTCCCAAATGAATGAGAAACCATTTGAACTACATATTTATAAAGTTGAACATTATCAGCTGTTTCAACTAAAGTTCCAAAAACCATACCTAGCTCATGTTGACTTGGAGCAACTTCGTGATGATGTTTTTCAACCTTAACACCCACTTCTTTTAGACTTTTTAAATATTCACCTCTCATATCTTGTTCACTATCAACTGGAGGCACTGGAAAATATCCACCTTTAACTGGGGGTCTATGACCCATATTTCCATTAGCATAGGCAGTTCCAGAATTATAAGGACCTTCTTTGCTGTCTATTATGAAACCAGTATTATTTGGATCATTATTAATTCTAACATCATCAAAAACAAAAAATTCTGGTTCAGGACCAAAAAACGCTTTATCACCAACACCAGATTTTTTTAAATATTCTTCTGCTTTTTTAGCTGTTCCTCTTGGGTCTCTTTCGTAGGGGGATTTTTTAACAGCATCTAAAATATCACAAAAAAGTATCAAAGTGTTATGAGAGGTAAAAGGATCCATAACAAGTCTTGATGTATCAGGTTTTAAAATCATATCTGACTCGTTGATAGCCTTCCACCCAGCTATGGATGAACCGTCAAAAAAAACACCTTCGTTTAGCATTTCTTCATCAACAATCGTATGGTCCATAGTTAAATGCTGAAGTTTTCCTCTGGGATCAGTAAATCTTAAATCAATAAATTCTACTTCTTTATCTTTGATAAATTTTAATACATTGCTAGCAGTCATAGTTTCTCCTTTTTAAATTTTGTTGCACATTATTAACAAATTTGTTTAAAACAATATTGCTTGATTAATAAATATCACCTATGCGTTTTTTACATATGAATTACAACATTATTTGCTAAATTAGCAATCAATTGTTAGTTGAAATATGAGCTTATTAGATAAAGAACCGGTTAAAAGAGCAGAAAAATCTCTTAAAGATTTTGATAAATCTTTAGAGGTTATTATTTTAGAAAATTCAGCTAGAACTGCACAAGATGCTGCTAAAGCGTTAGAATGCAATGTTGGCGCGATTGTCAAAAGCTTACTTTTTAAAGCTGGTGATGTTTTTATTTTATGCTTAGTAGCAGGAGATAAGAGATGTTCATTAAATAAATTAAAAAAGATTAAGAATATAAAAGATATCTATATGGCTTCTCCAGAAGAAGTTAAAACTCAAACTGGCTATACAATAGGTGGCGTTTCACCAGTAGGTCATTTAAGTAAGCTAGAAATTTTTATAGATAAATCTTTAGAAAGGTTTAATGAACTATTTGCTGCAGCAGGACATCCAAACTGTGTTTTTAAGATTAATTTTAAAAATATTCAAAAAATTACAAATGGGAAAGTTGAAGATATAATTGAATGAGACAGCCTAAATTAATTGATTATATTTTATTAGTAATTTTATCTTTAATATGGGCGTCAGCTTTTTTTAACATTAAGATTGCGACAGAATCTTTTGGTCCAATTACTATTGCTTTCTTAAGGGTTTTTTTTGGATCAATTCCAGTACTATTATTATGTTTTTATAAAAAAATAAAAATAGAAGCTTTTTCGAAAGATTGGTATTGGTTTGCTATAATTGGATTTGTAAATTTGGTGCTACCTTTTTTTTTAATCGCCTATGGTGTAAAATCAGTTCAAAGTAATTTAGCAGCAATATTAATGTCTACTACACCATTAAGCTCAACTGTATTAGGACATTTTTTTACTAAAAATGAAAAATTTGACTTTATTAAAACATTTGGAATATTAATTGGTTTTTCAGGAATAGTTTATTTATTTTCAGACAATTTTTTGATTAATGATAATAATTTTTTCTCTGCATTAATGATTTTACTTGGATCAACTTGTTATGTCATAGGTGGAGTGTTAACTCTTAAAATCAGTAATAAAAAAAATGAAAATGTAACAGGGTCTATATTAATTTGGGCTATAATAATTTTGATACCCTTAGTTTCTTTTATAGAAAAACCTTGGGAAACTACACCCTCAATAGTGTCAAGTATTTCTGTAGTTTATCTTGGTTTAGTATCAACAGGTTTAGCATGGCTTCTCAGATTTAGAATTTTAAAGAACAATGGACTAATATTTCAGTCTCAAGTTTCTTACTTAATACCTATTTTTGGAATTATATTAAGTTATATATTTTTAGATGAATTAATTACTGATAAAGTTTTAACTTCACTATTGGCGGTTTTAGTTGGGCTTTATTTTGTAAAAAAAGCAGGAAATAAAAAAATTACTTAAGTTTAGCCATCTCCTTAATGTGTGATGGTCTGGTTTCACAGCAACCTCCTAAAATAGTGGCCCCAGCTTCTTTAAATTTCTTTACAAATAAAGCCATCTTTTCTGGCACTAGATCTTCTCTGTGACCCAGAAATTCATTTGGGTTTCCTGTTTTACTTTTATTAAAAGTATTTGTGTAACCAGCTGTAGGTTTTGTTGTAATAAACCCATTGAGTTTAAAGCCAAATGGAACATCTAAACTTTTTATTTCATTAATATTTTTTTCATAATTTTCTGGTGATACACAAGAAAGTATTATTCCAAGTAAACTTTTGTGATTTATTGTTGTGATAATCTCAGAAATATTTTCACCACTTGGTAACTTTACTCCCTCAGACACATGGGCACCAATTAGATAAGGTTTATTGAAACTTTTTATGGCTTCGATAGCTAATTTAAACTCTCTTACGCTACTTAATACATCAAAATAAAAAAAATCTATAAAAGGATCAAGTAATTTTGCTTGATCATAGAAATTTTCTTTAATTTCATCATTAGCTCTTGTGTCTGCTTCATAGGTTAAATATTGAGGAGGCAATCCTCCAGCAACTAAAATATGTGGATTTAAATCTTTTGCTTTTTTAGCTATTTCACCAGCTTTAGTATTTAAATACTCAAATTTATCTTCAACACCATTATCCCTTAATCTCATTCTTCTTGTGGTAAATGTTGTTGTTACAATAATCTCAGCACCTGAATTTATAAAATCTAAGTGCGTATCAAGCAAAAGCTGATGATATTTTTCCTGCAATAATGCATTAGCACTCCAGAGGGTACCATTTGCTTCTACACCTCTCGCTAATAACTCTTGACCCATTCCACCATCTAGAACTCTGGTTTCTTTGAAAAAATTTATATCCATCTTTGTTCCTTACTTTTTTAGTGCTTTAGCTTTATGCCAGGTGCACAATATAGTCCAACTACCCTTACCAATTAATTTAATGATTTCCTTTTTAGCAGTTAGTACCTGCAATATGGATCAAATCGGTTAACTATTTATATAACTAATTGAGTGATTAGCAATTATTTTTTGAATAATATTTTAGCATTAAAAGAGAAAGATCTTCTTTCACCATCTACGTTAAATGGGTAGGCTGTATGCATTAAATAATTTGGAAAAATCAATAGATCCCCTAATTTAGGGTTTAAATTATAAATACTTTTACTCAAAAAGTGTGTTTGCCCATTAATAAAATCAATAGTTCCATTAGTTTTAAACTTTTTATTTTTAACAAGTTTATTTTGATTCATATCTTTTGGGATTCTAAGATAGCCAACTCCTGACAATTGTCCCTCATGATAATGAATAGGATTATATTCATTTTTTAATTGTCTAACTACCCATAGATTAATTATTTTGATTTCTTTAATTTTTTTTACATCAGATTTATCAAGATAATTTTTGATATTTTTTATTAACTCTTTAGACAAACTCTTACTAACCAATGTTTTAGGAATCTTGATTTCATTCTTAATTTGACTTGCTAGCTTAGAGCTATAATCATTTTTTTTTGATAATTGAGACTTATCAATGTGATTATTTAATATAGTAATAATTTTTTTGGATAACTTTGTTTTTCCTATAGTTGGTCCAAAAGCTCTGAATGTTTTCATATTTTATCTATAATAATTTAATACTTGTGTTATGCAAACAACTTCAGTCCCATTCGAATAGCGACAAATATGACAAGTGCCGATGTTACTAAAGCCAACATTCTTGCAGGAAAAATTTTAAGATTTAAATAGTTTCCTAATTGACCTCCCAATAAAACTAAAAGAAATAATGGCCAATAGCTATAAATTTCATTTATTACAGAAGATTTTGTGAATTGACCAGCAAGTCCTGACATAGAATTGATTAATATAAAAAGAGATGCTGCTGTTGCAATGTTCTTAACGCTATCAACTCTGACCAATAATAGTATTGGACTTAAAAATATACCACCACCAATACCAACCACACCAGATACAAATCCAATAGATGCACCAATCAATAATGATAATATTATTGGTATCTTTTTATAAACTTCAATTTTTTGATCAAAAGATTGAAATTTCAGAAGAAGTAGAGCTCCTGCTAGTGTCAAGACGACAAAAAGTAAAATTTCAAAAACTTCTTTATCTACTGATAATGATCCACCTATGAATGCAAGAGGAACAGATGATATTAAGTATGGTGTAAGTATCTTAAGATTGATATTCCCAGCTTTAATATAGTTAATACAATTTCCTGATACGACAATAATATTACAAAAGAGGGCAATTACAGGAAAGATTAAGTAAGGAACATCCCAGATTAATAGAAGAGCTAGATAAGTAGAGCCACCCCCAAATCCAACACTTGAATATAAAGTTGCTGTTAGAAGAAATAAAAATGATAATATAATCATAATAATTATTTTAAATTTATGATTGTAAATATAGCACTTTTAACAGTTACGGACACTAGAACTTTTGAGAATGATAAGTCAGGTGCGATCTTAGTAAAAAAAATAGAGGAGGCTAAACATAAATTAATAGATAGAAAAATTTGCAAAGATAACAAAGAAGACATTATTATAATCCTTAAAGATTGGATTAATCAATCTAAAATAGACGTTGTAATTACAACAGGTGGAACAGGACTTACAGGTCGAGATATCACACCAGAGGCAGTGAATGAAATTGCTGATAAGCATATCCCAGGTTTTGGAGAGGTGTTTAGAACAATTAGTTTAAAAACGGTTGGCACTTCTGCTATTCAGTCTAGAGCGTGTGCTGTGCTAGCTAATGGTAAATATGTGTTTGCTCTACCAGGATCTTCTGGTGGTGTTACGGATGCTTGGGACGGAATTTTAAAACATCAGCTAGATATAAATCATAAACCTTGTAATTTTGTAGAACTATTTCCGAGACTTAAAGAAAAATAATTATTTTTGATATTTTTCTTTCCACTCTGGATAAGGCATTCCATAGACATGTTCGCGTGCATCAAGGTCTGAAATTTCAATACCTTTTTTCTCTGCTTCTTCTCGATACCATTTTGATAAACAGTTTCTGCAAAAACCAGCAAGGTTCATGATATCTATATTTTGAACATCTTTTCTTTCATCTAAATGCTTAAGTAATCTCTCAAAAGTAGAAGACTGTAATTCTTTTTTTGTATTTTCATTCATGGTTAAATTATTAGACACATTTCAATTAAGCACAAGATGTAGGGTTTTATTCAATCTTGAGTAGAAATTTAATAATATAATACATAGACCTTAATATTAAATTTTGTTTAAATATTGGATGGCTACTACAAAGAAAAAAACAGCCAAAAAGTCTAAACGTAAAGCCAAAAAAAAAATTAAGAAAAACTTGGTCAAACGATCACCTAAAAATATTAAAAAAGTTAAAAAGAAAAAGGGTGTGACCAAAAAGAAGTTACGTAAGCCATCAAAAAAAAATAAGCTAAAGAATAATAATAAGAGAGAGAGGATAAAAATGAGCACAGAAACAGTAAAAGGTGGACGATCTCCGTTACTAGATACGTCCCACTTAAAAGTTAAATTTCCATTTAAAGAAAAATATGGAAATTTTATAGGAGGAAAATTCGTTGAACCAAAATCGGGAAAATATTTTGACAACGTAAGTCCAATCAATAATGAAGTTATATGTTCTGTTCCAAGATCAGATGCAAAAGATGTTGAAGCTGCTTTGGATGCTGCACATGCTGCTTTTCCTGCTTGGGGAATTACATCAATAACTGAAAGATCTAACATTCTACTTAAAATAGCTGATGTTATTGAAAAAAACCTTGAGCTTTTAGCTACTGCTGAATGTCTAGATAATGGAAAGCCAATCAGAGAATGTATGGCAGCTGATTTACCATTAGTTGTTGATCATTGGAGATATTTTGCTGGAGCCATAAGAGCAGAAGAAGGTTCTGTTTCAGAGATAAGTAACAGTGAATATTCTTATCATATACCTGAGCCACTTGGTGTAGTTGCACAAATTATACCTTGGAACTTCCCGTTATTAATGGCAACATGGAAACTTGCACCAGCACTTGCTGCAGGAAACTGTGTAGTTTTAAAACCAGCTGAACAAACACCAGCATCAATCTTACTATTAATGGAATTAATTGGGGATCTATTACCTCCAGGAGTTCTTAATGTTGTAAGTGGTTTTGGTCTTGAAGCAGGTAAGCCATTAGCTTCATCTAAAAGAATCAGAAAGATTGCTTTTACGGGTGAGACAACAACTGGACGTTTGATTATGCAGTATGCTGCTCAAAATTTAATTCCAATAACTTTAGAATTAGGTGGAAAATCTCCAAATGTTTTCTTTGAAGATGTCATGGATCAAGATGATGAATTCTTTGATAAATGTCTCGAGGGTTTTACAATGTTTGCTCTTAATCAGGGAGAAGTTTGTACTTGTCCTAGTAGAGCTTTAATTCAAGAATCTATCTATGATAAATTTATGGAAAGAGCTATCGCTAGAACAAAAGCTGTAACACAAGATAACCCTTTAAAAATGGAAACCATGATTGGTGCTCAAGTATCATTAGAGCAAATGGAGAAAATAAAATCTTACTTAGATTTAGGTAAGAAAGAGGGTGCTAAAGTTCTATGTGGAGGTGAAGTTGCTAACTTAAACAGTGGTTTGGAAAAAGGTAATTATATCCAACCTACTATTTTTGAAGGTGATAACTCTATGAGAGTTTTCCAAGAAGAAATTTTTGGTCCAGTTGTATCAGTTACTAAATTTAAAGATGAAGCGCATGCATTAGAAATTGCAAATGATACTCTTTATGGTTTAGGAGCAGGTGTTTGGACTAGAAATGGAAATATTGCTTATAGAATGGGAAGAGGGATCCAAGCAGGAAGAGTTTGGACTAACTGTTACCATGCTTATCCAGCTCATGCTGCTTTTGGAGGTTATAAACAATCTGGAATTGGTAGAGAAACACATAAAATGATGCTTGATCATTATAGACAGGTGAAAAACTTACACGTGTCATACAGTGAGAAAAAATTAGGCTTCTTTTAACAGATATATTATGATGGCCTGTATTAAACTACAGGCCATATAACTATGAAAGTTTCAGCAACACCATTAGCGTTAGAGTTAATTGAAGATCTAAAGAAAGATCATGGTAAAGAATTGCTTTTTCATCAATCTGGTGGATGTTGTGATGGTAGTGCCCCGATGTGTTATCCAGTTAAAGAATTTCTTATAAGCGATGATGATGTTTTAATTGGTAAAATTGGAGGTGTTCCTTTTTATATAAGCGAAACCCAACATGAAGCATGGAAAAATACAGATTTAATTATTGATTGCATTAAAGGAATGGGTGGAATGTTTTCACTTGATAATGGAACTGGCAGAAGATTTTTAACAAGATCAGAGATTTGTGTTCCTGAAAAAAAATTAATTAATTAATTAAATTTCATTTTAACTCTTAGCGTAAGTAAAATTACAATAATAATAAGATAGATTAAGGGTTCAACTGTAACTACTTTAACTAACCATAAATAGTGAATAATTCCCAATAAAGAAATTATATAAATAAGTTTGTGTAGTTTTTTCCACTTATCTCTTAACAACCTTATCATTCTTTTAGATGAAGTAAGAGCAAGTGGCACTAATAAAAGCCAAGCTAAAAATCCAGCAAATATAAATTTTTTTTTAATAATATCATCACTAATACTAGACCAATCAAAGCGATAATCTATTCCTACATAAGTCATCATATGCGCTGATGCATAAAAAAATACAAACAAGCCAAACATTCTTCTATAGCTAATCCAGAAATTTAATTTAGTAAACTTTTGTAAAGGAGTCATTGCAAGTGTGATTATAATAAAACGAAGTGTCCAATTACCAGTTACATGTGTAATTTCTTTTACAGGTTCTGGACCTAACTGGTTAAAGATAATTTGATAAAAAATAATTAATATTGGTAGTAAAGATAAAAAAAAAATTGGTATTTTTATATATTTTTGCATATTTTATAAAAAAATTTTATGTATTTAAAAGTTTTTCTTTAAATCCATACCTGAATATAAATTTGCAACTTCATCACCATACCCATTAAACATTTCTGTTTCAATTCTGGGGGACAAAATACCTTCACCTATGACACGTTCTGTTGCTTGTGACCATCTAGGATGCGAAACATTTGGGTTAACATTTGAATAAAAACCATATTCTCTTGGGGACGATCTCATCCAAGATGAAGTAGGCATTTTTTTAACTAATTTTATTTTAACAATTGCTTTTGCACTTTTAAAACCATATTTCCATGGAACAAAAATTCTCAATGGAGCGCCATTTTGGTTGGGTAATGCCTTTCCATAAAGCCCAGTGACAACTGTTGTTATAGGATGCATAGCTTCGTCAATTCTTAATCCTTCTCTATAGGGCCAATTTAAAACTGGATATCTCTGGCCTTTCATTTGTTCAGGGTCATAAACACTTTCAAATTCAACAAATTTTGCAGTATTTTTAATAGATACTTTACTAAGTAATTTGCTCAGAGAAAATCCCATCCAAGGAATAACCATAGACCAACCTTCAACACATCTAAGTTTGTAAATTCTTTCTTCAGAAGGAAATAAAGAAATTATTTCTTCAGCTGAAAGTGTAATTGGATTGTCTACTTCACCTTCAATGGTAACACTCCAAGGTTTAGTAATAAATTCTTGTGAATTTTTGAAAGGATCACCTTTTCCAGTCCCAAACTCATAATAATTGTTGTATCTTGTTATATCCTCATATGAAGTTAGTTCATTTTTATTTTGTGAATAAGCATTGTTTAAAAACGGTATACTACTTAAGGATAATGAACCTACACCTAAGCCAATCGATTTAATAAACTTTCTTCTTTTATTGTATATTTGTTCAGGTGTTATTTCTGAATGTTTATATTTTTTCATTTTTAATAGGATTACCTTTTAGCCACTCACTTTGTTCATTTTTATAATGTTCTTTTTTCCATATAGGAGATCTTTTTTTAATTTCTTCAATAATATATCTAGATAATACATAGGTTTCATCTCTATGTTTGCAAGCAACTGCAATAATTATACTAGTTTCACCTAGTCCTACATAACCTTTAATATGTTCTATAAATACTGCTTTATCGATAATTTTTAATTTTACAGTGGTTTCTTTATAAATTTCATCAAAGCTTTTTAATACTAATTCGTCATGACTATCATAAGTTATTCCAACAACTTCTTTATTTTCATTAATATTTCTAACCGTACCATTAAAAATAATGGATGCACCATATGATGAAGATTTTATAAATGCTTCTGCTACAGAAGTTTTTATTTTGTTTTTTTTAATATCTATTATTTTTGTATGTAGCATCAACCACCACCTATTGGAGGTATAATCCCAATTTTTTGATCTTTTATAATTTTAAAGTCATCACTAACAATATTATTATCTTCTGAGCAAAAAACAGAATTTTTTACAATTTTAATAAAACTTTCATTACCCTTAAAGTTTTTATCTAAATAATTAATTACCTCTTTCCTAAAATCTTTAATTTCAATCTTTTGTTTAATGTCAAATTCTAAGAACTCTTTATTACTAAAATCTCTACTTGCTCCAAATAGTTCAAGCTTAATTTTCATGTTTAAAAAATATCTTTTAAAAATTCTGGTAAGCCATCAGGATTAGTCCATAAACCACTTTTTCCACCTTCTTTAATTAGTAATTTAACATTATCAATTCTAAGATGTGGATTTACAATTTTACTTAGATCATAAATAGTTATTAGTGCAGTATTAACACCCATAATAGCTTCCATTTCTACCCCAGTTTTTGCAACAGCAGACACAACGCAAAAAACCTCTAATGAAGCATCATCATCATGCATGATAATTTTAGTTGCTGTATGATCTATTGGAAGTGGATGGCATAGTGGAATCAATTCACTAGTTTTTTTAACACCTAAGACTGCTGATACCTCAGCTAAAGTGATCGGATCACCTTTAGGCATTTCTTTATCTTTAATTAGGTCAAAAACTTCTTTTCCTACATAAATTTTACCAGAAGCCAATGCTCTTCTAAATGTTTCTTTTTTTGATGATACATCAACCATATTAAAAGAATTTTTTTTAAAAATTTCCTTAGCCCAATCTTTTAATTTTTCTTCATTTATCACTTTTAAGTTTTCCATTTATCCTCCAGTACTTGATAAATTTGGAGTAATTCCAGTATCTCCAAGCTCTAAATAATGTGACTCTTTTTTAAGGTGCAATTGCTTTATAATAAGATCCACAAGTTCATCTTTTTGAGTATCATCTTGCAATAAATGTCTAATACTAATTCCAGTATTACCAAACAAACATAATCTCAAATCACCTCTTGAGGTAATTCGCAATCTGTTACATGTTTGACAAAAATCCTTAGAGTAGGGTGCAATTAAACCAAATTTACCTTTAAATTCTGGATGTATAAAATTTAGTGAAGGGCCTGCATCTTTTCCATAAGTTTGTGGTATCCAGTTATTTTTTTCTAAAAAATCTTTAAATATTTTAGAGGAAACATGATTCTTTTTAAAATACTCTAAATTATCACCTGTTTGCATCAATTCTATAAATCTAAAGTCAATTTTGTTATTTTTTATAAAATTTCCAAATTTTTTAAACTCATCCTGGGTATCATTAATATCTTTAAGTAAAACAGCATTAATTTTTATATTCTTGAAATTTAATCTTTGTAAAATCTTTATACCTTCTAAAATTTCTTCAAGCCTGTCATGTCCTGTTAGTTTTTTAAAAGTTTCTCTATTTAAACTGTCTATACTAATATTTATTCCATCCAAACCAGCTTCAAATAATTGTTCTGCTATTTTGTCCAAACGGTAACCATTAGTTGTCATTGTTACTTTGGGTATATTTGAATTTTGCTTCATATCTTTAAGAATATTAAAAAAGTCTTTTCTAACTGTTGGTTCTCCACCAGTTAATCTAATTTTACAAACACCTAATTCAGATAACGCTTTTGTTAATCTAGATATTTCTTCTGCAGACATAAAACTTCTCGTGTCTCCAGGTGTCTTTTTATACCCTTGTGGTAGACAATAGGTGCAACTGTAATTACATACATCTGTAATTGATAATCTTATGTAGGGGAATTTTCTTCCAAAAGTATCACTTAATGTTTTCATCTTATTTTTATTACATTATATTATAATAATAATATATGAGCAAAATTATTACCCAAGCAGAAGTAAATCTATTTAAAAAAGATGGTGCAGTCTTGATTAAAGGCAAATTTGATAACGCATGGATTGAAAAGTTAAAAAAAGGAATTAAAAAAGGTAAAGAAAGTCCTAGCCCAAGATTTGTAAATCACACAAAAAACCAAAAACTACCAGGATATTATGAAGATTTTTGGACTTGGAATTTACATGAGGAATTTAAAGATTTTGTATTTAATTCACCAACACCCAAAATCGCAGCAGAACTTTTAGAAGCCCAAAAAATTAATTTAGTAATGGATAATTGGTTTTTTAGGGAAGCGGGATCAAAGTCATCACCACCTTTTCATCATGATATATCATATTTCGATTTTGAAGGATCTATGTGTGTATTGTGGATACCGCTTGAATCAGTTAAAAAAGAAGATGGTATAGCATGGGTTAAAGGATCCCATTTATGGGATAAGCTATTTTTAAGAACAAGATTTAATGATGGCCATGAAGTTGATGGCAAGGTTGGAGTTGTTAATGGAAAAAAATATGAATTAACTCCTAACATATTAGAAAATAAAGATGATTATGAATTTTTACAATGGGATCTGGAAGTTGGTGACTGTATTTATTTTGATATTAGAACATTACATGGAGGATTAAATATTATTACACCTAAAAAAAATGTTCATAGATACACATTAAGAATGGCAAAAGAAAACTCTAAAATTATTTATAGAGGAAATTGGGCTAGAGAAGAAAGAGCTATTATGGAAGATAATGGTTATAAAAATGGTGATGATTTATCTGGAAAAATGTTTCCAACTTTATTTGAAACTAGCTAACTCCCAGTTTTTTGAACTGGAAGTTAACATAAATTATTAACCAGCAGGCTTATAGCCAGCCATAGCTTTAGCAGCAAGCTCTGCTGCTTTATTCATATCCATCTCCTCGAGTATAACCATATTTTCTACTGTTCCACTAGCTTCAACAGCTAATTTTATACCAGCAAAATTTTCATAAGGCATGTCTCCTGAAGTGACTGCAACGAAATCATAAGGACCTCTCGTAATATAAAAAGATTCAAAAGTTCCACCTACTGCTTCAGTTAATGCTTTTACAGCAATTGATCTATCTTGCTTAGGGTCTTTCATAAAACCTTGGAAGGCCTTTGCTGTATAATTACCCATTACAATATATTTTTTCATAAGTTTCTCCTTTATTAATTTGTAAGATTAAAACATATTTGCTAAAAATTTGAATAATTATTTTTTAAAATCAACTCAAGGTTTAGCAAATTATGTACGAAAAATTTGGACAATTTATCGATGGCAATTGGTCGCCCTCTTCTAACAAGGAAACTTATGAAGTTATCAATCCTGCAACAGAAGAAGTTTTAGGCCATGCATCAAAAGCAACACCTGCTGATGTTGACAGAGCATTAAAATCAGCTGAAAAAGGATTACAAGTTTGGAAAAAGATAACACCGTGGGAAAGATCTTATATTCTAAGACGTATAGCAGACAAACTTCGAGAAAAAAAAGATGTTCTGGCAAAATGGATGACTTTAGAAAATGGCAAACCTTTAGTCGAAGGTGTTGGTGAAACAAATGGTGCAGCAGATATTTTTGAATGGAACGCTGAGGAGACAAAGAGAATTTTTGGTCAAACTATTGAAAGCAGGTTTGAAGACACAAGAGTACATGTTTATTATCAACCAGTTGGAGTTGTAGCTGCATTATCACCGTGGAATTTTCCACTTATTTTAGCAGCAAGAAAAATATCAACAGCACTTGCTGCGGGTTGTTCGGTAATTATTAAACCCGATACAATCACACCTGGTGTAGTGATGGAGTTGGTTGATATTTGTAGAGAATGTGGAGTTCCACCAGGAGCGGTCAACCTTTTATCAGGTGATCCTCCAAGTATAGCTTCTCAATTAATTCAATCAGATATAATTAAAAAAATTTCAATAACTGGATCTGTAAGAGTTGGAAAGCTGATTTTAAAACAAGCAGCTGATAAGGTTCAAAGAGTAACAATGGAATTAAGTGGCCATTCTCCCTTTATAGTTTTCGATGATGCTGATATAAAAAAGGCAACAGATATGGCTATTGCTGCAAAATTTAGAAACAATGGTCAAGTTTGTATTTCTCCTAATAGATTTTATATTCATGAAAGTAAAAAAGAAGAATTTATAAATTTATTTATCGAAAAAACTAAAAAGTTAAAAATTGGTAATGGCATAGATCCAGACACTCAATTAGGCCCATTAACAACTCAAAAAAGATTGGAAGAAATTGAAGAGTTGGTTGAGAAAACTAAACAAGAAGGAGCTAAAATTTTATTGGGTGGAAAAAGACCAGCAGGCTTTAATAAAGGTTTTTATTATGAGCCAACAGTTTTTGATGATGTAAAAGATGATTTTACTATTATGAAACAAGAACCATTTGGACCATTAGTTCCGATATTGTCATTTAAATCTTTTGATGAAGTTATTGAAAGAGCCAATGATAATGATCTTGGTTTATGCAGTTATGTTTGTACTAATTCTATGGAAACAGCTCATCTGGCATCTGAAAGATTAGAAACAGGATCTGTAGCAGTTAATACAGGAGTTGTTGCAATTGCTGAGGCACCATTTGGTGGAATTAAACAAAGTGGATATGGAAGAGAAGGTGGATCAATGGCCATCAAAGATTATCTTAATGTTAAATATACTCACATAGGCATCAAAGGCTAACACTTATGCAAATTGGGTTTATAGGAATTGGTCTTATGGGGTTTCCCATGGCAAAAAACTTAATTAAATCTGGTTATAAATTAAAAGCATTTAATAGATCTCAAGATAAAGCTGAAAGATTAAAAGATTTTGGAGCAGAAATATCTGTATCCATCAAAGATGTTGTTACCAGTTCTGATGTAATTATTACAATGCTCACAGATGATGTTGCAGTTGAGAAAGTAATAATTAGTGATGAGTTTATAAAAAATATTAAACCTAATGCCACTGTAATAGATATGAGCTCTATTAACCCTGTGTTATCAAAAAAATGTGCAAAATTGTTAAAAGAAAAAAAAATTAACTACCTAGATGCACCGGTATCTGGTGGAACAATTGGAGCAGAAGAGGCTTCTTTAGCTATCATGGTGGGCGGTGATGAAAAAACATTTAATGAATGTGTAGATCTACTTAAAATATTAGGAAACCCAACATTAGTAGGCCCAGTATCTTCTGGCCAAATATCTAAATTAGCTAATCAAATTATCGTGGGTGTAACCATCGGTGCTGTAGCGGAGGCTATCACTTTATGTGAAAAATCTGGCACCAACCCAAGTAAAATGATTGAAGCTTTATCAGGAGGATGGGCTGATAGTAAAATATTACAAACTCATGGAAAAAGAATGATTAATAAAGATTTCTCACCCAAAGGAAAAACCACAACTCAGTTAAAAGATATGACTAATATCATTAATGCTGGAAAAGCTGTTGAAACTCATTTGCCTATTTCTAGTTTAATTAAAGAAATGTATAAAGAACTTGTAACAGATGGACATGGCAATACAGATCATAGCTCTTTATATAATGTGATTGAAAAAATGAATAAAAAATGAAATTTTTAAGAATTGGAAAAGAAGGTCAAGAAATTCCTGTAGCACTAGATAAAGATGGAAAATATAGAAATTTATCATCGATTATTAAAGATTTAAATCCTGAAAGTATCAATTTTGAAACTCTAGATAAGATTAAAGATATAGATTTAGAGAGCTTGGAAGAGATAAGTCAAAATGAAAGAATAGGGTCTTGTATTTCTAAACCAGGAAATTTTTTTGCAATCGGTTTAAATTATGCTGAACATGCAAAAGAGACAGGTGCAAAAACACCAGAGAATCCAGTTCTATTCAATAAGTCAGTTCATTCTATAGTTGGACCAAACGATAATGTGATTATACCCAAGGATTCAAAAAAATTAGATCATGAAGTTGAAATTGCTTTTGTTATAGGGAAAAAAGCAAAAAGAGTTTTAGAAAAAGATGCACAAGATTATATTTTCGGATACTGTATTTGTAACGATATCAGTGAACGTGAATGGCAAAAAGAAAAAGGTGGTCAGTGGGTTAAGGGTAAATCTGGTGATACATTTGGACCTTTAGGACCTTATTTAGTGACCAAAGATGAAATCAAAGATGTTAATAATTTGAACTTAACATTAGATGTTAATAGTAATAGACATCAAACAGGCAACACTAAACAAATGATTTTTAATTTTAACATTTTAATAGCACATATTACAAGTTTCATAACTTTAATGCCTGGTGATATTATTACTACTGGCACTCCTCCTGGAGTTGGTCTCGGAATGAATCCTCCTGTTTTTTTAAAAGATGGGGATAACATGGAACTATCAATTGATAATCTTGGAAGACAAAACATAAAAGTGTTAGCAGAATAATATTTAATGTTAGAATTATTTATTGCATTTGGAGCAGGATTAATTAGTTTTTTATCTCCATGTGTTTTACCACTAATACCTGGTTATGTTTCTTTTATTACTGGCAACACCTTAAATGAAATTTTAGAAAAAAAGAAAATTGATTTATTACCATTGATTTTTTTTTCATTAGGTTTTTCTTTTGTATTTATTATCTTTGGTGCAACTGCTTCCTTCTTAGGACAAATTCTTTTACAAAATTCTCAAATATTAAGAACCATTGCAGGAATTATAATAATCATATTTTCACTTCAGTTAATTGGCGTTTTAAATATTAAATTTCTTAATGTAGAAAAAAAATTTTATACAAAAAAATCAAATAATATTTTCTTTGTATTTATTGTGGGAATGGCATTTGGCTTTGGATGGACACCATGCATTGGTCCTATTTTAGGGTCAATTCTTGCTTTAGCTTCTACAGAGGAAACTATTTACAAAGCAATTTTACTTTTAAGTTTTTACTCACTTGGATTAGCGATACCTTTTATTCTATCAGGTTATTTGATGCAAAAGTTTTTACTATTTTCAAAAAATTTCAAAAGAAATATTAATTTAGTTACAAAAGGAGGGGGTATAATTCTTTTAATCACAGGAATTTTAATTTTAACAAATCAATTACAAGTTCTGGGTTATTATATTCTAAATTATTTACCTTTTTTGCAAAATTTCGGTTAGAAACTATTAAAAGTAATTAATTCATGAAAATATATCAAATTGATACAAGTGCTAGAAAAGAAGGTTCTACTTCAAGAGCTTTAGCAAAAAAATTATTAGATAAAATAAAAAAACCAGAAGATCAGGTTGTTTATCGAGATCTTAATGATGAAATGATCTTTATCTCTAACTTAACAGAGTCTGGAATGAAAATTCCTGAAGGTGAGCAAACAGAACAACATAAGAAGATGTTTGAAATGTCAGACAAACTAGTTATGGAATTAAAAGAAAGTGACACAATTATTATATCTGTACCAATTTATAATTTTGGTCCACCGGCAACATTAAAAGCCTGGGCGGATTTAGCTGCAAGAGTTAAAGAGACATTTAAATACAATGAAGATGGAAGCAGGGTAGGTTTGCTTGAAGACAAACAAGTTTATCTCATAATCACATCTGGCGGCACAAAGATTAATAGTAAAGATGACTTTTTAACACCTTGGCTAACTCATGTTTTAAATTTTTTTGGTATAAAAAAAATAGATATTATTGCTGCTGATCAATTGGCCATAGATTATGAAAAATCAATTAAAGAAGCAGAAAATCAAATTGAGAATATAATTTAATGAGCTTATTAAGTGTGAAAGAGTACAAGCTATATTCTAATTTTTTAAACACCTTGGCAAAAGAATTAAATAAATTTTATTACTCAAAACTTAATAAAACTTTTAAGATATCAAACAAGCTCAAAGGCAAAGGGTATGATCCTGTTACAACATCTGACAAAGCATTTGAAAAATTTATTAGATTAAAAATTAAAAAAAAATTTCCAAGTCATCAAGTTATAGGTGAAGAATTTGGTCACAAAAAATCAACTAGTGATTACACATGGGTCATAGACCCAATTGATGGAACAAGATCATTTGTAATAGGCAATCCAACGTGGAGTAATTTAATATCTTTAAATTTTAAAGGTAACCCTGTTGTAGGATTAGCAAACTTTCCAATACTAAATAAATACTATTTAAATTTTGATAATAAAAACTCTTTTGTTTTTGAAAAGGGTAAAAAAAGAAAAATCTCTGTTTCAAAAAATATACCATTTAGTCAGGTAAAAGTATCAGGAGCATTTCATGGAGCGATCTCTCTTAAACAGCAAATGTCAATTCCTAAAGTTTTAAGACTAATGCAATTTCCAACTGCGGATGCGTTAAGTTATTCCCATTTATGTGAGGGAAAAATTGATGTTGTCTTTCAAACAACTAATAAAATTTGGGATATCCACCCACTGATGCCAATTATAAAAGCTGCAGGAGGTATTGTAACAACTTGGGATAATAGAGATGCAGTTAATGCTGGAAGTATTTTAGTTTCAGCTAATCAATCTATTCATAATAAAATGCTTAAACTTTTAAAGCCAGTTTCAAAATAAATGCATACAAGAGCTAAAAAAATATTAGATTTTTGGTTTAAAGAAACTCCACCAAAAAAAAGATTTCAAAAACATAAAGATTTTGATGCACTAATAAGAAAAAATTTTCTAAAAGATTATGAGTTAGCAGCTTCAAATGAGTATGATGATTGGCAAGATAGCCCCCTTGGTTCTTTAGCTCTAGTTATTTTATTTGATCAATTTTCAAGAAATATGTTTAGAGATGACCCAAAAGCCTTTAGCCAAGATCATAAAGCAAGGTTGATAGTTAACGATTCTGTTTATGCTGGATTTTTAGATAAAATGGATCAAGATCAAAGATTGTTTATGATACTACCACTCATTCATAGTGAGGAGGTCACAGACCATGATATGTCCTACTATTTATTAGATAAATTTTTAAAAGATCATTCAGATTTAATTTCTATTAAAAAATCTTGGAAAGATCACACATTAGTAATTAAGAGATTTCACAGATATCCTCATCGAAACACAGTGCTAGGAAGAACATCTACCTTTGAAGAGAAAGAGTTTCTAGCCCAACCAAATTCATCTTGGTAAAATGCTCACTAAGTGAATAGATAAAATAAGATATTTAATATTAGCATTGCTGTAGTGACAATTTGTCATTTTAATATTGAAATTTGCTGTCTATAAGGAGCGCATAGAATTTAAAAATTAACATTATCTTCTCTCTCTATTAGATAGTTAATATTAGCTTCCCTCGAAAGAGGGAAGTTTCTTATTGTCATCATCTCTACTGAATAATATAAATTTTAAATGAATTTCAAATTTGTTTATAAAATATGCACCAAATCTGAATGGCATAAAATTAAGATTAAAGGTCAATTAACTGGTTCTAAAAAAGATTTAGAAGATGGTTACATTCATTTTTCTGGTGATGATCAAATTGCTGGAACTCTTAAAAAATTTTACCAAAATCAAAAAGATTTAATTTTATTAAAGATAGACACTTTAAAACTAGATCATTTAGTTTGGGAACAAGCTTCAGATGGAACTATGTTTCCACATTTATACTCACCATTAGAAATTTCTAACGTTGTTGATGAATTTGATATTACTTTAGATGATGATGGTACTCACGTTTTGCCATCTATTTTTTAACTTTTTTTTAAGGGGTTCACCCTTTCGGAAAGCCCAAAAGAGTTCCCCTGTAAGTTAGCGGTATACGCCAAAATCCATAATAATGGACTTTATATTTTTTCGATCTTAATTAGTCTTTGATTATTTAATCACACCAGTTATGTGTCAGGTGGTGATAAATTCATAATCGACCTCCTTTATATATATTTACACAATAACATTTTCAAACATTGCATTCAAAACATTTATTTTAATTTATGTTAAATATATTTATTGAATTAAATTTTGATAAATAATAAAGTTTCGATAATTTAAGAAACTCTTCTTACAATATTTTTTTCCGTAAAATTTTTACAATTCTTTTATAACTAATCTTTAGATGCAATTTTATTAACTAGAGGTCTTATAATTGGAGTCAAAGTAATAGCTGCAAATAATGCTACAGGAAAAGCAAATAACCAAGAGTTAAAATATCTTTCAATAAAACCATTACTAATGCCAGTGTTCACCGCAGTAACTACGCCACTCATTATAACACTCATTCCAAATGACATAAAAATCATAAATAAAGTTTGAGAATATTTTTTTGAAATCATAATTAATTATTTCCTAACAAGTTAACCATTAATACACCTATTATAATTAGACCTAAACCAATCATTGAATAAAGATTTGGCATTTGATTAAATCTAATTACACCAACAATTACAGTTGAAATAATTGTTAATCCAGCAAACGATGCATAAGTTATTCCCATCGGGATATTTTTCATTACCATGGATAATGCATACATGCATGAAACGATTGTAATTGCAGTGATAGTACTTGGAATTAGAAGAGTAAACCCTTCAGCATTTTTTGCAAAACTATTTGATGTTACACCTAAAAAAACAGCTAAAATCAGAAATAAATATGAAGTTGTCATGTTCATTTAATTATCCTAAATGAAATCTTTTTAAAATTATATAACTACTTTAAAACCTTCAAAATCAGGGAATCCTACATATCCATTAAAATTGGGGGGTCCAAGATATAAATTTCCCTGTAGTATAGGATTTTTATGAGCTAATTGAAATGAATCAGATTTTGTCCAGTTAATAAAGTCACTCTCAGTATTCCATTCACTATGAAAAATATAAAGAGATAATTCATTATTTACCTTACCTTTGAATAAGTTGAATTTCTTAAAGCCTTTCACACCATGAGTCTCTTGCTCACGATTTTTCCAAGCTGTTTCAAATTCATTTTCTTTGTCAGACATAACCTGAAGTCTACTCATTGCTAAATACATAAAACTCTATTTATTTATTATTTAAAGTTGGGACACTTAAGAAAATCCCAACTCTATTAATTAAGGTAATTTACTTTACAATCCATGTAGTCAAAATATACACGAAGCTTTACCATGACAAATAGTGCTTTTATTAATTTTTTTTAATTACCACCAACCCATTACTCTGCCATTACCAGCGATAATTAAGAGACAAGTTAGAACATGAAGCAGAACCCAGAATGTTCTAAAAGCTAATGCTTTCTTAACATCTGTTTGTTTAATAGGTAAAAACTCAGGCTTATCTTCATCATTAATACCAATTGGCATTCCAACTGTTCTAGCCCATATTTTTAACCAACGCCTTTGACCAGTCATATTTTTTAACTTTTGTATTATTTATTAATTTTGTAACTACGTTTATTGTAAATGATTTAAAAAAGTAGTGCAATTTTAGAAAAACTATTTGATGTACCCCCTAAAATAACAGCTAATATTAAGGACACGTACGAAGTAGTGAGATTCATTTAGCTACTTTAAATGAAATCCCACTAAATATATAAAATTATTTGTTAACTTTTAAAAAGCTCCATAGCTTTACCTAATAATTCTTCTGATTTTGCATGATCACCAGCATCATGAGCGGCCATACCTTGATCTCTTAGCATTTGTGCTTCTGCAATTTTATCATCTATACTTTTTGCCATCATTGGGCAAGAACCTGCATAAACTGAACTTGTGAAAAGTACTAAGAATAATGTTATTACTATTTTTTTCATATTTTCCTTTGTTTGATTAATTAACCAAACAATAGGAAAATAATAAGTTTTTGATATAACCAACATTGTCACTTTGCATGTGCAAAATGACCCAACTAGTTATTTAAGTATTTTTAAAGACTAATATTGTTATTATTTATTTATGATTGAAAAATTTAATGGAGTTTTTTATTTAATATTATTTGTAATACACTTTTTAGGTATAGGTATTTATGCGTATCAAATGATTATTGGAAACCAAAAATTTAGAGAAAAATTTCAAATAGACAAGACAGCTGCAACTGTTATGCGTATGACAGGTGCAATATTTCTAGGTTCTTTCTTGATGGCATTATATATTATGTTTGTAAGACCAAATGGTGTCGAAGCAACGTGGGCATTTTTCAATTTAGTTTTTGTTCAAAATTTTTGTATCTTTATAGTTAATACTTACTCAATTAAGATCGATAAGACGGGTGTTATGAACGATTCAAATGAAGCTATAATTGCTCCTTTAGTTTTCACAATTATTAGTGCAGTTCTTTGCTATGGATTAGCCGATAAGATTTATATTTAAAGCCAATTAGGGAAGGGTAAACCTTTTTCTTCTAGAAATTTCTTATTAAACATTTTAGTAGCGTACTTTTCACTTTTATCACAAAGTATAGTAACGATAGTTTTTCCAGGACCAAGCTCTTTACCCATTCTAATCGCACCAGCAATATTAATTCCACAGCTAGTACCAAGGCTTAAACCTTCATTTTCAATTAAATCATAAAGTATAGGAAGTGCTTCATGGTCATCTATAGAGTAGGCATCATCAATTTTAGCATTTTCAAAATTTTTTGTAATTCTACTTGATCCAATTCCTTCAGTAATTGATCCACCTTCAGATTTTAATTCACCATTTTTTATATAATTATAAAGAGCTGAGCCTTTAGGGTCTGATAAAAATATCTTTATATCTTTATTTTTCTCTTTAAGAGCATTGCTTACTCCAGAAATTGTTCCACCTGTTCCAGACGAACATACAAAACCATCAACTTTACCTTCAGTTTGTTCCCAGATTTCTTTACCCGTTGTTTCATAATGACCCTTAGCATTTGCAACATTGTCAAATTGATTGGCCCAAACAACTCCATTGTTATTTGATGGTCTTAGTTCATCAGCAAGTTTTGCAGCAACTTTTACAAAGTTTGCATCATCTTTATAAGGTTTAGCTGGAACTAATCTTAAATCAGCACCAATATTTCTAAGAAGATCTTTTTTTTCTTGGGTTTGATTATCATTCATTACAATAATTGTTTTATAACCAAGTGAATTACCAAGTAGACATAAGCCTATACCAGTGTTACCAGCTGTGCCTTCAACTATTGTTCCACCTTTAGAAATTAATTTTTTACTCTCAGCATCTTTAATTAAAGCTAGTGCCGCTCTATCTTTAACAGATCCACCTGGGTTCAAAAATTCGGCTTTACCATAAATATTACATCCAGTAATTTCTGATGCAGCTCTAAGTTTGATTAAAGGAGTATTACCTATTCCTGAAATAAAATTGTCTTGAATAATTTTCATTAGCTTGAAGTGTCTTTATCTACCTCTTCTACAGCATAAGGTTTAAATTCTTCAGTTGCTGTTCCAACGTTTTTAGCTGGTATTCCAACCATTACTGCATTTTCTGGTACATCTTTAGTAACAACCGCGTTAGCTCCAACTTTAGCGTTTGCACCAATTATTACAGGTCCCAAGATTTGAGCACCAGAACCAACAACAACACAATCACTTAATGTTGGGTGTCTCTTAACTTGTCTTTGATCATTTGAATTAATACTTGGAGATATTCCACCTAATGTTGCCATATGATAAATGGTTACATTATTTCCAATTTCAGAGGTCTCTCCAATTACAACACCCATACCATGATCAATAAATAAATTTCTTCCAATCTTAGCACCAGGGTGAATTTCAATTCCAGTTAAAAATCTTGATAGTTGTGAAATTATTCTTGCTACTAAATGAAACTTAGCAAGATGAAAAAAATTAGCAATTCTATGAAAAAAAACTGCTTTAACACCAGGATAAGTTAAAATTAAACTTAACTTAGATTTTGCCGCAGGATCTCTATCTATTATAGATTGTAAAAAGTCATTCATGAATTTAGCTTTTATTGATTAAAATATTATATTGGACTATATAGTCATTGTATAACGAATTTAAAGAGGAGAAACTTATGTACAAAAACACAAATTGCTTCCATTTAGCAGTACCATGTGGAGATCTTGAAGTAGCAAAAAAATTTTACAGCGAGACGTTAGGCTGTAGATTGGATAATTCAGCACAAGAGTGGGCAGATGTAGACTTTTGGGGAAATGAATTAACTCTTCATGCAAGTGAACATAAAATGGATAGTGAAAGACACGATGTTGATATGGGTAATGTTTCTGTTCCACATTTCGGTGTTCATTTATCTAGAAAAGATTTTAATGCTCTTAAGCAAAGATTAAAAGACAATGGTGCCAAATATTACGATGAACCTTATTTAAGATTTAAAGGTACCAAATATGAGCAAGAGACATTTTTTGTTAAAGACCCTAATGAAAATATTTTAGAGATTAAAACATTAACTGCTAATGCAGATTAATGGCTTCTGATTATAAATCTATAGCAAGCAAGATTAAGTTTGAAGGTAGAGCTTTTATTGATGGTAAGTACGTTGATGCTATTGATGGTGAAAAGTTTGAAAATATAAACCCTGCAACGGGTGAAACTCTTTGCTCTGTTGCAAAATGTAATCATAAAGACGTAGACCTTGCTGTAAAAGCTTCAAGAAAAGCTTTCAATAGTGGCGTTTGGTCTAGAACATCTCCAGAATTTAGAAAAGATGTTTTACTAAAATTTGCAGAATTATTAAGACAAACAGGTGATGAAAATTCTGTTCTTGAATGTATCGATACAGGAAAATTAATTGGAGATTGTATTAATGAAGTTGCAAATGATGCTCCAATGCATTTTCAGTGGTATGGAGAATTAATAGATAAAGTATTTGGTAAAGTTGGACCAACAGAACCATCGTTAACTAGTTTAATTGTTAAAGAGCCAATTGGTGTTGTTGCTGGAGTTGTTCCATGGAATTTCCCTTTGATGATGGCAGTTTGGAAAATGGCACCAGCATTAGCTGCTGGCTGTTCAGTTATAATTAAGCCAGCAGAAGATACTCCACTAACTGCAATTAGAGTTGCTCAAATTGCTAAAGAAGCAGGTATCCCTGATGGAGTTTTAAATATAGTACCTGGCTTTGGCGATGTAGGTGAAGCACTTGGTAGACACAATGATGTTGATGCGGTTTCATTTACAGGCTCAACGGAAGTTGGGGGACTGTTCATGAAATATTCGGGTGAAAGTAATTTAAAAACAATTGGCTTAGAGATGGGTGGTAAAAGTCCATTTATCGTTTTAGAAGATGCAAAGATTACAGATGATTTAATTGATAATGCTATTAACTCTGCTTTTTGGAATGGTGGGCAGAATTGCTCTGCAAACATGAGGCAAATAATTCACAGCAAAGTTAAAGATGAATTTTTAGACAAAGTTTCAAAAAAAGTAAAAGCTCTTAAAGCTGGAGATCCATTAGATCCAGAAAGTAATATGGGGTCAATGATTTCTAAAAAACATTTAGCAACAGTTGATGGATATATTCAAAAAGGAATTGATGAAGGAGCTAAGTTATTATTTGGTGGTGTATCAAGTGGTGACCAAAAAGGATTTTTTGCAAAACCAACTCTATTTGATGATTTAAAAGAAAATATGACAATTGCTCAAGAAGAAATTTTTGGACCAGTTTTAGGAGTTCTTACAATTAATAGTGATGAAGAAGCTTTGAAAATTGCAAGTAATTCTAAGTATGGATTGCACGCAAGTGTTTTTACTCAAGATATCGATAGAGCTTTTCATATGGCTAAAAGCCTTCCATGTGGAACTGTTTCAGTTAATACTTTTTCTGAAGGTGATATTAAAACACCTTTTGGTGGATATAGACAATCTGGTTCATTAAGTAGAGATCAAGGTACAGAAGCGTTAGATCAATACCTTCAAACTAAGACTATTTGGATTAGTCACTCTTAAAATTCAATTATACTAATCATAATAAATAACTAATTTTCTTTGACTTGTTCAAAAGTTTTAAGTTATGCTTCGTTTTTTAAATTAATAGAGAGGGATATAATGAAAATAATAAAAACTACACTTGTAGCTGGTTTAATTTCTTTATTTGCTACTTTTTCAACATTCGCTGAAAAAGTTAAAATAGGAGATCCAGGTTGGACAGGTGCAACAGCAATTGCAAACTTATTAGCAGCAGTTGTTATAGACAAAATGGGTGGAGAAGCAGAATTGGTCCCAGGAAACAATACTGCGATCTACGGTGCAATTGATAGAAGTAAAGGTGAAATTGAAGTTCACCCTGATATCTGGTTACCGAACCAACAAGCTTATACTAATGATCTAGTTCCTAAAGGAACTTTAAAATTAAGTAGCAACCCATATGATGGAGACCAAGGTTATTGTGTTTCTCAACAGTTTGCGAAAAAATTTAATATTACTGCAATCGAAGACTTAGCTAGACCAGAAGTTGTTAAAGCAATGGACAGTGATGGCAATGGTAAAGGTGAATTTTGGATTGGAGCAGATGGTTGGGCTTCAGCAAATGCAAACCAAGTTAAATTAAGAGACTACGGTTTATATGATGCTGGTATTGAAGCGATAAGAGCAGCAGAAGCAGTTAAAAATGCAAGAGTACTTGACTCAATTAAAAAAGGTGAAGGTTATGCATTCTATTGTTATAAACCACACGCAATTTGGGGAATGGCAGATGTAGTTATGTTGGAAGAGCCAAAACATGATCCAGCTAAATACAAAATGGTACAACCTAAAGAAGATGCTGACTGGTACAAAAAATCTTATGTTGCCTCAAAAGATGCACTTAAAAAAATTCAAATTGGTTGGGGTACTTCTTTAGAAAGTAAATCTCCAGCTATTGTTGAGTTTTTTAAGAACTTTCAATTAACAGGAGATGATGTTTCTGCTATGGCATATGCAATTTCAGTTGAGAAAAAACAACCAGCTGATGTTGCTAGAACATGGATGAAAAATAATAAATCTAAAGTTGATAGTTGGTTAGGACTTTAAGATAAATTAAATTTTTACCCGGCGACTTTATTCGTTGCCGGGTACATTTCTTTAAAAGCTATTAAATTTTCGAACGGATCTGATGGACTCAGCTATTGAAATAAAAAATGTTTGGAAGATATTTGGTAATAATTCCAAAGAAGCGTTAAATGCTATTCAAAATGAACATATTTCAAAACAAGAAGCTTTAGAAAAATATAATTCAGTAATTGGTGTATCAGATGTCTCTTTTAACGTAAAAACAGGGGAGATTTTTTGTGTAATGGGTCTTTCTGGTAGCGGTAAATCTACTTTAGTTAGGCATATCAATAGATTATTAGAACCAACTTCAGGTCAAATTTTAATCGATAATGAAGATGTAATGAAGTTTGATTCAAAAAGTTTGCAAGATCTAAGAAATAAAAAGATAGGGATGGTTTTCCAAAACTTTGCTCTAATGCCCCATAGATCAGTATTAGACAATATAGCAATGCCACTTGAAATAAGAGGTATAAGTAAAAATGATAGATTGGATGCTGCTAACAAGATTTTAGATATTGTAGAGCTTCAAGGCTGGGGAAATAAATTTGCCCACGAACTTTCAGGTGGAATGCAACAAAGAGTTGGATTAGCAAGAGCTTTAGCAGCAGATCCTGATGTTTTATTAATGGATGAACCATTTAGTGCACTAGATCCATTGATTAGAAGACAGCTTCAAGCAGAATTTATCAAACTTTCAAAACAAATGAAAAAGACCACAGTGTTTATAACCCACGACTTAGATGAAGCAGTAAGAGTAGGCCACAGAATTGCAATCATGAGAGATGGAAAGGTTATCCAAATAGGGACACCAGAAGAAATAGTCATGAAACCAGCAGATAGTTATGTAGCAGACTTTGTTAAGGGAATTTCTAGATTAAAAATTGTTCAAGCTAAATCTATCATGCAGCCTGTTGAGAAATTTGAAAAGGAATTTGGATCAATAGCTAAAAACTTAGAAAGCGTTCATGAAAATGATTTATTAAACAAATTAATAGAAAAATCTTCAATTAAAGATGAACCAATATTAGTAATCAATAATGAAAAAAAAAATATTGGTGTGATAACACAGGCAGATTTACTTAAAGCAGTTGTAGAGGGCAGTGATGGAGAATAAAGCAATTATAAATCCATCTAGAGATGAATTAATTACTGACTTTGTAAAAAGTAATCCAGATTATTATATTAAAGAGTTTAAAAAAATTGGTAGTAAACCTACTTACTCATTTTCATTTAATTTATTTGCATTTATACTTGGACCAATTTGGTTTGGAATGCGTAATGTTTGGAATTGGACTTTAGCCTTTTTAATTATTGAAACTTTTTCGGTAGTACAAATCATCAGAGGTTTATTTGGTAATATTACGGCAGACGCTATTGCTAAAGTTGAGCAAGTTCAAGGTACAATAGCTTTTAGAAATAAACAATTAGAAGCAGCGATAGAAAATAATCCAGATAAAATCGATGTGTTTAAAAGAAACATAAAATCTTTAGAAGATGCGATGCAAGGTTATCTAGATGAAATTACAAGAGTAGAAGCTTCTGCAATTTGGATTGTTATGTTTGGTTTTATTTTATTGATAGCAGTTAAGATTGCTCAAGGTGTTTTAGCGAATTCAATTTTAGAAAAGAAATATTCTGAATGGTTATCTGATAAATCTATTCATCCAGGTATGCAGATGAAAAATTACATATACAGCAGTATTTTTACCTCTGTTATAATGATCTTTACTGTTATCCATTATAGTTTTCCAGGCTTACTTCAGCTAATGGATACGTTTCCAACTCATCCAGAAATAAGATTATTTTCAATTAAATGGATAGAGATTATTTTTGACTATGCAGTTGTTAAAGGAGATGTGATTTTTACTGCTATAACAATTGGAATTAGATCTGTATTAGATTTCTTGGAATTATTGTTTGTTAAAACTCCTTGGATTGTAATTATAACTGCAATTGTTACCCTTACAGGACTATCAGCAGGACCAAGAGCTGCAATTTATTCTGCAGGATTTTTGGGTTATATGGGTTTTTTAGGTTTCTGGGTAAAAGCAATGACGACACTCGCTTTGTTAGGAACAGCTGCAATTTTAAGTATAGCAATAGGTATTCCTCTTGGAATTTTCTGTGCAAGGCGACAAAGATTTTATTCATTAATTAGACCGATAATGGATTTCATGCAAACAATGCCAGCCTTTGTATTTATGATTCCAGTAATAGCATTTTTTGGAACTGGAAAGGTTGCGGCAGTAATCATTACAATGATTTTTGGTGGAACTCCTGTCGTAAGGCTTACTGTTTTAGGATTACGTGGAGTACCAGAAACCATTCGAGAAGCAGCTATCGCTTACGGTGCAACTAAATGGTATTTATTAAGAAAAGTAGATCTACCGCTAGCTACACCTTCAATTTTAGCAGGTGTTAATCAAACAGTAATGTTAAGTTTAGCAATGGTGGTTGTAGCATCTCTAATTGGTGCAAAAGGTTTAGGACAAGATGTTCTTGAGGCATTACAATATGCCAATGTTGGACAGGGTATACTTGCGGGTATAGCTATTTTATTTGTTGCATTAATACTTGATAGGGTTGTTCAGGGTAAAAAAAGAGTTTAATAAAACTTAATGGATTATTTAATATTAGGTTTTTTAACTGGATTAAGTTTAATTCTAGCAATAGGTGCCCAGAATATTTTTGTAATAGAGCAGGGGTTAAAAAAACAATATATATTTCTTGTTTGTTTAATTTGTTCTATTTCAGATCTTTTATTAATTTTTTTAGGAATTTTTTTATTTCAATATTTAAATAATTATTTCACACCAAAAGTTGAGTTAATTTTTAATATTTTACTCTTAATATTTTTACTACATTTTATCTGGGGAAAGATTAAAACTAAAATTTCAGAGACTTCATTTAATATAGACATCAAAACTAATAATTTACCAAGTATTTTAGTTAAAACTTTAGGTTTTACTTTTCTAAACCCTCACGTTTATTCAGATACTGTATTTTTCCTTGGAAACTTTTCTAAAAACCTTAGTCAAATGGATAAGTATTATTTTGGAGCAGGGGCAGCTATTTCTTCATTCCTATTTTTTTTTATACTAGGATATCTTTCAAAATATTTTTCTAAATATCTTAAGAGTGCAAAAGTATGGAAAAGAATAAATTATTTGATTATTCTTTTCATGTCTATTTTGGCTTTAACAGTGTTAATGGAAATTATCTAAGTTTAATTAGAATAACCGTACTTTTTAAGCCTAACGTCACCTGTTCTTGCGTGTGCTTCCATTCCTTCGTATCTAGAAATTCTTGCAGCTGCAGCACCAACTAACTCGGTAGACTCTTTTGTCATTCTTTGGAAGCTTAAAGTTTTAACAAATTTACCAACAAATAATCCACCTGTGTATCTTCCTGCACCTTTGGTTGGAAGAATATGATTAGTTCCTGAGCACTTATCTCCATAAGCAACAGTTGTTTCTTCACCAATAAATAAAGAACCATAATTTGTAAGTCTTTTGTGAAACCAATCTAAATTTTCTGTCTGAATTTCTAAGTGTTCTGGAGCATACTCATCGCTAATAGTTGCCATTTCTTCATCGGTATCACAAAGAATAACTTCACCATAATCTCTCCAAGCAGCATCTGCGTTTGTTCTTGGTACCTCAGGCAACTCAGCTATTAATTCTGGAACTCTTTTCATTACTTTTTCAGCAAGTTCTTTACTCGTTGTGTATAACCAACAAGGTGAGTTATAGCCATGTTCAGCTTGACCAACCAAATCTACTGCTACTATTTCAGGATCAGCTTTAGCATCGGCAATAATTCCAATTTCTGTAGGACCTGCAAATAAATCAATACCCACTTTTCCAAATAAAATTCTTTTAGCCTCTGCTACAAATTGATTTCCGGGACCAACAATAATATCAGCTGCAGGGTTATTGAATAAACCATTAGTCATTGCAGCGATTGCTGGAACACCACCTAAATTTAAAATTACATCAGCACCACACAAGTCAGCTGTGTAAATAATTGTGGGATGAGCACCCACACCTTCTTTTGGAGGGCTACAGGCAATAACATTCTTTACACCTGCAACTTTTGCTGTAGTTACACTCATAACAGCTGATGCAATATGTGCATAACGACCTCCTGGTACATAACATCCAGCAGTATTAACTGGTATTAGCTTTTGACCAGCAAACAATCCATCTGAAAGTTCAACCTCAAAGTCCTGACCATAGTTTTTTAACTGTGCTTCAGCAAACTTTCTAACTCTTTCATATGAAAACTGAACATCATCTTTTGTTTTTTGGTCTAATGTTTTTTTAATCTCTTCAATTCTTTCTTTAGAAACAATAATATCACCATCATACTTGTCAAATTTCTTTGTAAGATCGATACAACCTTGTTCTTTAGTAGTTTCAATATTTTTTAATAAATCTTGAACAATTCCAGTTGTTTTGGTGTCGTCTGTTGATGATGTTTTAGGTGATTTTTTTAAATATGTTATAGTCATTGTTTCCCTCTCTAATTTTGAAGCTTTATTTAAAACATTAATGTGATTATTTCAATGAAGAATTAGTCTAAAGCAACAACAGCAGCAGCAATAGAGGCCAATCTAGCTTGCGCTTCATCAGATCTGCTAGTAATTACTATTGGGACTTTACCTCCTACTACAACACCAGCTGCACAAGCACCCATAAAGTAAATCATCATTTTAACTAAACTATTTCCAGTTTCAACACTTGGAACTAACAATACATCTGCATCACCAGCTACAATATTCTTAACACCTTTTATAGCAGCAGATTTTTTTGAAATACTATTATCAAATGCCAAGGGACCAAAAACATCTGCATTTAAATTATCTTCTTTGGCAAGTTTTGTAATTTCATTTGCTTCAATAGAGCTTGGCACACTATCCAAAATTTCTTCTGTCGCTGATAGAACTGCAACTTTTGGTCTTTCAATCCCTATACGATTTGAAAAATCAATTACATTTCTTAAGATATGCATTTTTGTTTTTACATTAGGTAAAACGTTTAAAGCACCATCAGTAATTATAAGTGGCTTGTCGTCTTTAGTATTTGTCATATGCCATATATGGCTAAGTCTAGTTTTTCCAAGTAAATTGTAATCTCTTTTTAAAACTTCTTTCATTAAAACATCAGTATGGATATGACCTTTAACAATAATCTTTACTTTATCTTGGCTTGCAAGCTTGGCAGCTATTGCTGCTGTATTGTTTTCTATAGGTTCATGAATTATCTCATACGAAGAGATGTCCCATTTTAAATCTTCAGCACATTTAAGAATTTCTTTTTTATCCCCTATAAAAATAGGTGTAATTAAGTTTTCATTAACAGCATCCTGAACTGAAAGCATTGGTAAGGGTAAACCCGCATTAACGATAGCAGCATTAACACCTTTTTTCTTATGTGCATGGTCTAGAAGGTTATTAGGACAAACAATTTCTTTATTTGAAAGCATGAGGTATATTTAGTATGAATTTTTAAAAAGTATATACTGTAAATTGATAATGATTAAGCCTTTTAAGCTAAATATTCCTGATAAAGCACTCCAAGAAATTTATACTAAGGTGAAAAATTACCCATGGCATGAAATGCCAGATGATGGTGGCTGGAAATATGGAAGTAATCTTGATTATATGAAGGAGATATCAAGTTACTGGATTAAAGATTTTGACTGGAGAAAACATGAGACAGAAATAAATACATTTTCAAATTTTACAACTATTGTAGATGACATTGAAATACATTTTATTCATGAGAAAGGTAGCGGATCTAACCCAACACCTTTGCTTCTTATGCATGGATGGCCTGGATCAGTTGTAGAGTTTTTGCATATAATTGAAAAACTTGCACACCCGGAAAAATTTGGTGGAAATATTGAAGATGCATTTGATGTTATTGTTCCTTCTTTACCTGGCTTTGGATTTTCAGGTAGACCATCTAAACCAATTGGTCCAAGAAAAATGGCAGCTATCTTAAATAAATTAATGATAGAGAACCTTAAATATAAAAATTATTTAGCACAAGGTGGAGATTGGGGAGCGACTATTGCTAACTGGATTGGTTACGATCACTCAAAATTTTGTAAAGCAATTCATATTAATTGTTTAACAATGCGTCATGCTGATGGTCCACAATCAAAGCAAGAAGAAGAATGGCAAAAAAGGTTTGATAAAGATCAAATAATGCAAGATGGCTATAGAACGCAACAAGCAACAAAGCCACAAACGTTGAGTTACGGTATGATGGATAGCCCTGTTGGTATTGCAGCTTGGATTATTGAAAAAATGTATTTTTGGTCTGATTTAAAAGATGGTGATATTGAAAGTGCTTATTCAAAGGATACTTTATTGGCAAATATTATGGTCTATATAGTTACAAAAACTTTTAATACAGCTTCTTGGATTTACTACGGGAGAAGAGAAGAGGGTGGACGTTTTTTTCCTAAAGATTTTAAAAAAATAGAAATACCAACAGCTGCTGCAATTTTTCCAGCTGAAATGTCTGAATGGCCTCCAAAATCTTATGTTGATAGAATATTTAATATTACGCAATGGACCGAGATGCCAAGTGGTGGACATTTCGCAGCAATGGAAGAACCAGAGTTGCTAGTTAAAGATATTATAAAATTTGCTAAAACTATTCGTTAATTAAATATTTGATCTTGGATCTTTTAAAGATTTAATTTTTTTAACCATACCTGTTAATTTTGCAGTAATAAAAACTACATATACAAAACCAAATCCTAAAGCCATAGTTGATAGAACAGTGTATATAGCTGTTAAATTTTCTAGCTTAAACCAACTTTCAACACCTGGATTAGAGTAATATAGGAAATTCCAAAAAATAAAAAAAACTATTTCATATATTATAATAATTTTAAATACAGGACGCATATTAGAAGCTTACTATAATAACTTTATTTCATTAAACTATTTAAATCTTCTAGTATATTTTTGGTAATTTTAATCTCTTTTTTAAGATTATTCTTATATTTATTGAATTTATTTTGCCCTGGATAAAGAATTTCTTTAACACCTTTTATCTTAGGTAGCTTTTTAATTGTTCTGATATTGTCTTTTATTCTTTTATTAAAGGAATTACCTACAAACAAGTTAGGTTTTAAAACAAAAAATAAATGACCAATATTTTGTGGACCACTAAAATCAGTGAACGGATCTTTAACTCTACCGGCATGATTACCACCCGTTAAAACACCACTTAAAATATCAACCATCCAGGCTAATCCTGAACCTCTAAAGCTAGCTATAGGTAACTGAACACCTTCTAATGCTTTTTTAGGGTTTGTAGTTGGTTTGCCAAATTTATCTAAAGCAACACCTTCAGGGATTTTTGTTCCTTCTCTTGCGGCAACTCTAATTTTTCCTCTATTAATCATTGATATTGAGGTATCTAAAATGAAAGGAACCTTAGAACCAGTTGGGGTTCCAAAACAAATTGGATTTGTACCAAATAAACTTTTTAATGCTCCATGAGGTGCAACAGCAGGAGGGGCGTTTGTAAACACCATGACCATTAGACCTTTTTTAACAGCTTGCTCTGCGTAATAACCAGACAAACCATAGTGACCACTATTTTTAACCGCAACTAAACCAATCCCAGTCTTTTTGGCATTACTTATTGCTGTTTTAATAGCGATATCTGCTGCAACAAAACCAATACTGTTGTTACCATCAACGTGAGCAATTGATTGAGAAATCTTTTTAACTTTTATTTTGGCTTTTGGATTAATTACTTTTTTAGATATTCGATCACAGTACATTTTTAATCTAGATAACCCATGAGAAGGGGCACCAACTAATTCAGCATTTATTAAAGCTTCAGCACATATAGATGCATGCTCTTTACTTAACTTGTGATGGATAAAGATATTTTTGATAATAATTTTTAATTTGGAAGAATTCATAATTTAATAAAAGATTATTTAACCTTTACCATGCCAAGGAATTGTTTTGGTAATTATCTTTCTTAAAGCAATATCAAATAAAAGACCAAGCATGCCCATTACAAAAATAGTTATCCAAATAACTTCATATTGAAAATATTTTTTAGCAACATTTTCAACAAATCCAATACCTGTCGTTCCAGCTAAAAATTCAGCCGCAACCAAAGTCCCCCAACACATTCCAACTGCAACCCTAACACCTGTTAAGATTTCAGGTAATGAGTTTGGAAAAATTACGTATCTTAATATTTGCCACTTTGATGCACCAAGAGAGTGAGAAGCGTGAATTTTAGATAATTGAGTTCCAGAAGCACCAGCTCTAGCTGAGATGATCATGATTGAAAAAGAAACCATAAATAATAAGAATACTTTTCCAACATTATCAATTCCAAACACAGTAATAACTAATGGAGCCCAAGCAAGTGGAGGAACTGGTCTATACAATTCAATTAATGGATCAAAGAACCCTTTAGCAAATCTATTTAGACCCATCAATAAGCCAAGTGGTACACCAAATATTATTCCAAGCACTAGGCCTAAGAATACTCTTAAGAAAGAATCCCATATGTGACCCATAGGTACTGGTATTTTGAATAACTTGAATTCACCAGTAACAATATTTAAAACTTTACTTTTAAAATTTGGTTTTACAGTTCCGTCATCACTATGAACTGGGTATTTACCAGGGATAATATCTGCTATCCAATCTGGTAAAATAAAACCAACAACTTTACTAACATCCATCATTTCATACCAAATCAGCGGAATATTTTTAAATCCAACACTTGGTTTTAATAAAAGTGTAAATTTTTTTAAAGTATCTGATGGTTTAGGTAGCCACCTGCCAGAACCTTGCTCTGAACAATTAGGACCACTTGAAATTATTGTTCCAGTCGGAAATAGAAATATATCAATTAATCTTAGACTTCCTTGTTCTTTTTTTTGAATAACATCAAATTCTAAAATTGCTTGTTGCATAGCATCAAGAGTTTTTGGAGGAAATATGCTTGCGTACTCAATTCTTCTTGCAATTTTAAGTACATCTTTTGCTAATATTGATGCCACCTCCTGTGTGTCATCTAGCTCTGATCTATATCTTTTTATTCCATCTTTGATTTCTTTCATCAAAGTTTTGTATTGTGAATTATGATTTCTTAATTTGAAAAAATCATCACTAATTAAAGTTAATTCTTTTGCTGCAGTATCAAACTTTAATCCTTTTTTAGTTTCAGGAATAGTTGGAATTTCTATTGTATTTTCTACAGCGGTTCCAGAAGATCCCCATCCACCTTGTATTTTTAAAGCTTCAATTCTCGCATTTTCTTCTTCCATACTTTTTATTGGTGGATAACTTATCTTTTGAAAATCATCTGTTAACCAAGCTATTCTATTAGCTAGTTCACTGATCTTAATTTTTGTTTCATTTTCAAGAAGGTTCTCATTAGTTAACAATGGAATTGTTCTTTTAGTTTTTTGAATAAAACCTAAAAGTCTATCTTTATCTTGATTTCTTATTACTGATGAATTTCTAATTTCATTAGTTAATTTTTCAATATTACCATTTTCAGCCTTAATAATTGAAGTACTTTTAAATTCCCTTTCATTTATTGGAAACAAATACTTTAATGAAAGCATCGAATCGTTAACTTTTGCAACTTGGCAAAGTTCATTAGCAGACTGAGGATAAAAAGACTTTGCTAAATCCCATGAATAATAAAGCCATGCTATTAATAAAAAACTACTTCCAACAATAATCCAGTGAGCTCCACCTTTGGCTCTTTCAGGGTTCCCAAAAACAGCATCTATTTTTTCAGTCTTGGCTAATTTTATTCCATAAAGAATAGAACCTATAACGGCAAATATAATTAAAAATGTTATAATACCTGTAATCATATTAAATATCTTTACCCATTATTTCTTCTTCCATGTTCCAAATCATGGTTAAAATTTCTTCTCTTTTACTTCCAAAATCTTTAGTTTTTTTAATTTCTCTTAAATCACCATCTATCCCCATTGAAGCAAAGGGTAATTTATACTCCTTATGTATTCGGCCTGGTCTTGGTGCCATTACATATAATCTTTCACCAAGTAACAAAGCTTCCTCAACTGAGTGGGTAATTAAAATAATTGTTTTTCCTGTTTCTTTCCAAATCTTTAAAACTAATGACTGCATTTTTTCTCTTGTTAGTGCATCTAGTGCTCCCAAAGGTTCATCCATTAAAATTAAATCTGGATCATTAATCAAGCATCGTGCAAGAGCAACTCTTTGCTGCATACCACCAGATAATTGATAAGTCGGTGTATCTCCAAAGCCTTGTAAGCCAACTATATTTAACCATTCATCAACTTTTTTTGCTGTTTTAATTGGATCTTCTTTTTTCATTCTTAAGCCAAAGTCAACATTTTCAGCAACTGTTAACCATTCAAATAAAGCACCTTGTTGAAAAACCATTCCTCTTTCAACCCCTGGACCATTAATTTCATTTCCGTTAAGAGTAATTACTCCTGAAGTTGGTCTAAGAAAGCCAGCTGTAATATTTAGTAAAGTTGTTTTTCCACATCCAGAAGGACCAAGAACAGTTAAAAGTTCTCCTTTTTTAAGTGTAAAATTTACATCTTTTAATGCATGAACAGTTTCTCCCTTTGGAGTTTTAAAGATCATGTTTAGATTTTGAGAAATTAAATCACTCATAGAAATAAATTTATATTAAATCTTATTTAAAAAAATAGGCACCAATTTAATAAATTGGCGCCTATCTAATTTTATCTTACTCTCTAAATTATAGAGGTAAAAAGCTTGTATCTACTGCTCCGTTAGGAGTACCCATTCCTTTTAAGAAACCATCAAGATTTCCACCAGATTCCATAGATTTTTTAGTATCTGCAGCATTCAAGAATACAAATCCACCTAAAGTTTCCTTCATATCTCCAACTTTCATTTCAGCATCTTTTGCGATTACATTCATGTCACTTTTACCAGCTGCGTATCTAGCGTTAGCTTCATGAGTTACTTCTATAAAAGTTCTCAACATTCCTGGGTTTTCTTTCATAAATTTATCAGTAACAGATGTAATATCGATACCTTTGATACCTGCATCTCGAGCTGCCTGAACTGTTAACAATCTTGTACCAACAGTTAAAGCTGCTTTAATAGAGTTACCACCAAATAAACAAGCCATTGAAACATCACCAGAAACTAGTGCAGCAGCACCTTCTTCAGGATCCATTTGAATAACAGTCATTTTGCTTTTATCAGCACCAACAACTTTCATACTTTCATCAAAAACATACTCAGCCATAGTTCCTAGAGGAACTGCAACTTTTTTGCCTTCTAACTCAGAACCGTTCGCTGATGTAATACCAGAAGCTTTAGATGTAACACAAGTTGTACCACCCATTCCGTATTCCATAGCAACGTCTACAAGTTTTAATGGAGCTTTTGATTTAACAGCATTGATGAAAGGTACTAAGCCTTGTGAGTAAGAGATATCAATATCTCCAGCTAACATAGCATCAGTCATTGCACCACCATTTGAAAAGCTAGTCCATTCAACTGGAACACCTAGTGCTTTATCAAACATTTTTTTAACTTTGTCTTCTTGATTTGGAGTAGGCCACTCTAAAAAGAATGCAACTCTAACTGATTTAGCAGCTGCATTTGCAACTGATATAGATAAGTTAAGAGCAACTACTGTACCAAGAATAAAACTAATTATTTTTTTCATTATTATTCCCTCTGTTATTAATTTAATTAAATTATTTATATTTAAATTCAATTTGGGCGTGATGTAAAACAAAATATATTGCATATCTGCATTTCTAATAATTAAAAGTTTCAATTATAAGTTGTAAAATATTATCAGGAATAACAATTGGCTCTCCAATTGGCCATTATTTAATGAAGTTTTAAACCCACAAACAAATCATTTATCTATTTGTTTGTTAATAATATCTTTTTCAATTTTATTAATGCAAGGATTTTCTAATCAAAAAATTAATAATAAATATGGAAAATTTTTACAGGCATAATTTCCGTGACATTAAATGGTCTTACAAAAAATTCTAGTAATATAGATTACTTTCACTTAGGATATTAATTCTAAGTTTAATTTAACTAACAGGAGATTTATTAATGTTTAATAAAAAAATTTTTAGGAAACTACTCATAGGGTTTGCAATTGCTTTCTTTGCCCAAGCCTCTTTTGCAGAGGTAACTCTTAAGCTTGGAACTACTGGTAGATTAGGTATGCCAATCGGTGACGCCATAGATAAAGCATTGATGCCGGCCTTGGTAAAAGCCTCTGGTGGCAAGATGAAAATCGAACCATTTTATCAAAAAAGTTTATGTGCTGAACAGAAATGCGGTGAACAAGCCAATCAAGGACTTATATCCCTTTGGACTAGTTCTACGGCAAACTATGGTAATTTCGGATCAGAGTTAGCAATTTTTGATTTGCCTTTCATTTTCAAGTCACTAGATGATGCGAAAAGAATATCAAATGAATGGCTTGCAGAAAGACAGTGCAAACTAGCGCTTGAGAATTCAGGCCACATTTGCCTTTCTGTATATTCAAGCGGTGGATTCAGGCAGCTTGGAAATGCAACTAAACCAGTTCACGTTCCTAATGATATGAAAGGTCTAAAGTGGCGTACTACTAAGAGTCCAATTGAGTTCATGCTAGTTAAAAATTGGGGTGCAACTCCAACACCTTATGATTGGAGCCAGCTATACTCAGGCCTTCAGTCGGGTGTAGTTGAAGGTCAGTATGTAGCTAGTCCTTGGCAACATGTAGCAAAACTTCATGAAGTTGCAAAATACTTCACTGAGATTGGTGGCATGTGGTCAGGAAATATTCTAGCAATGGATGCGAAGCAGTATAATGCTCTATCTTCTCAAGAGAAGAAATGGTTACACGAGGCAGCTGATGCTTATGGAGAAAAAGTAAACCAGTTAGACAACGCTTGGATTAAGAATGGAGAGGATGCAATTAAAGCATCTGTGAAAGAATGGTATGTTCCAACTGATGCGGAAATGACCAAATGGAGATCAGGTGCAATCGGTGCCTGGTTAGATGCCAAGGGTACTTTTGAACCAGAGGTAGCTAAAAGAGTACTTCTAGAACAAGGAATGGATGGATTTGTAGCTCAGTTAGAGAAAGCTGGGGCTCTGTAAATCGTTCAACGAAAAACTGTGTAAAGATCATTTAGCTCAATTTTTAGAACTAGATGATCTTTACCCTAAACAAATCATAACATTTAAGTAACTATGGAAAGTATCATTCTACTCGGAATACTCCTTTTTCTAATCTTATTAGGTGCTCCAATTGGCTTCATATTAATACTGATACCATTTGTTTATATTTTATTTACCGACGCTGTACCCCTTATTTTAATCCCTAGTCAAATGTTTAATGCTATTGATTCAGTTCCATTAACTGCAATTGCGTTCTTTATGCTGACAGGTGAGTTAATGACAAGTGCAACGATTACTGACCGGTTAGTAGCCTTGAGCAAGTCATTAATTGGACGAGTACGAGGGGGGTTGGCCCAAGTTAATGTTCTTGTGAGTATGTTTTTTGCAGGGATGAATGGTTCCGTCGTAGCAGATACAGCTACAGTGGGAGCATTGGTGTTACCAGCTATGAAAAAAGCTGGCTATCCTCCTGCGTTTTCGGCTGCGGTTACAGGCGTAAGCTCCACCATAGGAGGCATAATTCCACCTAGTATCATGATGATTGTACTTGCTAACTCGACTGAGCTTTCGATTGCATCACTATTTGCGGCTGGGATTATTCCAGGCGTGTTGATAGGCGTTGTGATCATGATAATCAATTATTACTTCGCAATCAAATATAACTTCGAGCGAAGTGATGAACCATTTTCGATACGTCGAGCCGGTAAAGAATTATATCGATCCTCGTTCGCTCTTTTGATACCTGTGGTTTTAGTGGGCTCAGTAATGGGTGGTGTTGCATCGGTTGTTGAGGCCGGAGCTATCACAGCAATGGTTGCTTTATTTACAGGTGTATTCGTTTATCGAACTATTAAATGGAAAGATTGCACCGGTGCGTTTCGTCGGGCATTCCGTAATTCGGCAATGGTTTTTATTATCATAGCTGCGTCGGGACCCTTTAGTTGGTTGCTTACCTCTCTAGGTGCAATCGGTGAACTTGAAAACTGGCTTCTAAGTCTTACGGGATCCCCCATTATTTTTATTTTAGCCGTGATTCTATTCATTTTTCTTCTTGGAACGGTAATGGACTCCGCGGTAAACATTATCATAGTTGGCCCAGTACTAGTTAATGTTATGGCTCAAGCTGGCTTTCCTGAGATACAAGCGGCTATCGTTGTAATAGTTGGCTTCTTAATAGGATCAGTCACACCACCTGTTGGCGTCGCGTTCTTTACCGCTGCAACAATAGCGCAAGTGCGTCTAGAAAAGGTGGCTGTTGCGTTGATTCCTTATCTGGTTGGATTGTTTTTACTTTTATTTTTTATCCTCGTTATTCCAGAGTTGACCATGTTTCTTCCAAACCTATTGAGTAATTAGTGATATGTTACAATTTTTAAACAACATTGACCGTTTTATCCATCGTACATTGGAAGCTATGTGCTCACTCCTTTTGGCTGCGATGGTTGGTTTCACTCTTTATAACGTAATCATGCGATATGTTTTTAACAATCCTCCTGTTTGGGGTGATCTGCTAACAGTATTAAGTAATATTTGGCTGATGTTTATAGCACTTTCTCTGACAGCAAGAGATAATGAACACATAGCTTTAAATTTAATTTATGAAAAATTACCAAATAGACTGTCTCTATATATACGCCAGTTCTGGAAACTTATGATTATGGCAATTGGTATAGTCCTGATAATTTATGGATTTGAACTTGTAGAGGGTATGCGTGGAAAGTATTGGGAAATGTGGTATTTTGAAATTAGTTTCCAAGGTATTGAGTTCAAAGAGAATTATATGCCAAAGAAATATGCAGTTGCAATCTTGCCGTTAGCTGGATTTTTAACGACCATTGGTGCTGCTATTAGTTTTGTGAAAAAGGTCTAGTTCTTTAAAATGTGTCTGCCAAACATGTGCTCTGCATAGTAAAATCAATTTGTTATATTGAACTATTTAGTCTATGAATCGAAATATAACTAAATTAAGGTAAAACTTATGAGCTCAGAAAACAGAACTTCAGTACCAAATTCATTAAATGAACATTGGATGCCTTTTACATCTAATAAAGATTTTAAAGCAAACCCAAGATTAATCACAGAAGCTAAAGGGGTTTACTTAAAAACTCACCATGGGAAAACACAAATAGATGCTAGCTCAGGTTTATTTTGTAATCCACTGGGTCATGGAAGAAGAGAAATTACAGAAGCTGTTACAAAACAATTAGAAACTTTAGACTACGCACAACCATTTCAACAAGGTTTTGGTGGTTCATTTGAACTAGCTACAAAAATTTCAAAACATACACCAGGTGATTTAAACAAAATGTTTTTTACAATTTGTGGATCTACGGCTGTAGAGACTGCAATTAAAATTGCTGTTGCATATCACAGAGCAAAAGGTCACGCAGAAAGATTTAGATTTGTTGGACGTGAGCGTGGTTATCATGGAATGAACATTGGCTGTATTTCAGTTGGTGGAATGGTGAACAACATTAAAACGTTTGCAAGTGTTTTAATGCCAGGTGTCCAACATATTAGACACACACATTTGCCAGAACATAAATTTGTAAGTGGTCAACCTGAGACAGGAGATTATTTAGCAAATGATTTAGAAACTATTTGTCAAAACTTTGGTGGTGAAAACATTGCTGCTTGTATTGTTGAACCCATTGCTGGATCAACTGGAACATTGGTTCCACCAAAAGGATATTTACAAAAGTTAAGAGAGATCTGTGACAAACATGGAATACTTTTAATTTTTGATGAAGTAATTACAGGTTGGGGCAGAACAGGTTCTAAATTTGGTGCAGATGAATTTGGAGTAACTCCAGATATTATGACAATGGCTAAAGCTACAACAAATGGTGTTGTTCCTATGGGTGTTGTTGCATGTAATGATTATATATATGATGCAGTAATGGATGCTTCACCAACTGGTGCAGTTGAATTATTTCATGGTTATACTTATTCAGGAATTCCAGTTGCAGTAGCAGCTGCTCTTGCAGTGCAAGAAATTTTTGAAAAAGATGATATTTTCAATAGAGCAAAAAATTTAGCTCCTTATTTCCAAAAAGGATTGTTCTCTCTTCAAGATCTAGAGTCTGTAGATAATATTAGAGGATATGGAATGATGGGTGGAATAGACATGAAGCTAAACACCAAACCAGGTAAAGCTGGATTTGAATGTTTTAAAGCATGTTATGAGGCTGGTGTTAACTTTAAAGCTACAGGAGATTGTTTAATTATAGCTCCTCAATTCATATGTGAAGAAAAACACATTGATGAAATTATTGAAAAGTTAAGAACTGGTATTACTAATTACCAAAAAAATCAAAAAAACTAAAAAGCTTTATTTAATTAAAATATTTGCAAAAAAGGAAAGCAAGTTATGAAAATAGGCGTACCTAAAGAAATCAAGCCACAAGAACATCGTATTGGATTAACACCTGAAAGTGTTAAGACTTTAATATCAGAAGGTCATGAGGTTTTAGTTGAAAACAATGGTGGATTTGAGGCTGGTTTTGAAAACGAACAATACACAAGTGTTGGTGCTAAAATCATAGATAAAGCTGGAGATATCTTTAATGATGCGGATATTATCGTTAAAGTAAAAGAGCCTCAATCAGGTGAAGTTAAGATGATTAGAGAAAATCAGATTGTCTATACTTATTTACACTTAGCAGCAGCTAAAGAATTAACTGAGGGACTAATTAAGTCTAAAGGCGTTTGTATAGCTTATGAAACGGTGACAGATGATAATGGAAGATTACCATTACTTGCACCGATGAGTGCAGTTGCAGGACGAATGTCTGTTCAAGCGGGCGCACATTGTTTAGAAAAAAATCAAAACGGTAGAGGTCTTTTATTAGGTGGTGCTCCTGGAGTTGAAGGAGGAACGGTTGTAATTTTAGGGGGTGGTGTAGTTGGAGAAAACGCTGCAGTGATTGCAACTGGTATGAGAGCCAAAGTTCATATCGTTGACAAATCAGAAGCAAGACTAAAACAATTAGTTGAAATGTTTGGTGATAAAATTATTCCAGAGCAAAGTGATAAAATTGATTTAAATAAATTGGTTGCAGAAGCGGATCTTTTAATTGGAGGTGTTTTAATTCCAGGTGCAGAAGCTCCAAAATTAATTACCAAGCCAATGTTAAAATTAATGAAAAGAGGATCTGTAATTGTTGATGTTGCAATCGACCAAGGAGGTTGTGTTGAGACGAGTAAACCAACAACTCATGGTGATCCAACTTATATTATTGATGATGTTATTCACTACTGTGTAGCAAATATGCCAGGTGGAGTTCCAAGAACTTCAACAATAGCATTGAACAATGCAACACTTCCACATCTAGTTAAAATTGCAAACGATGGTTATGCTAAATCATTAAGTGAAGATAAACATCTTCTTGCAGGATTAAATGTTTGTAAAGGTCAAGTAACTTATAAAGCAGTTGCTGATGTTTTTGGACATGATTACGTTAATCCTTTAAGTACCCTGTAATATTTTAGATTAATGTTATCGGATAAAATTAAAGATTATTTAAACGAATACATTAGTCAAGAAGTTTACGTTCAAGTTGCTGTTGCAAAAGGTAAAAATAAAATCTCAACAAACGCTGCAATCAGCATGTACTTTGAAAGCAATCACTTTAAAGGTTTAACTGAAGGTAAACCCTACAACACTTTTTTAGATGATCTTAAAGATAAGTGTTTAGTAAAATTAGCAAATTCTCCAATGAAAGATAGTAAAATAGATGATGAGATTATTATTGAACTTCAAAGAAAGCTTAATACTTTAAAAATTGAAGAATTAAATGATACTTACTGGGAAGTTGAGACAGGTGAATATTTAAGTGGAGAAGATATTAAAGAAATTGAATTTGAGAGAGATACTTTAATTAAGTTTTTAACCTCCAAAGATGAAGCGCATGATACGGTAAGTACTCTTTGCAAAAATTATGAAAAACTTTGTAAGGAAAAATACCCAGAAGCTCCATTACCTCTAGAAATTTTAAGCAACTAAAAATTTAAACAAAACTTTCCCAAAAGTTTCTTTCAAGGATAGTCGATTTTTTAAAATTTCTTTTAAGTATATTTAATTTTTTACCCTTACTATTTTTCAAAAGAATATCTAAATAATCAATATTGTCTTTAGCTATTTGTTGGTATTCTTTTGAAGAATACATTTTAATCCAAGAATTATATTTACTTTTTTTCCAATTTTTAATTTTAGAAAGATTAAACCCAATCTCACCATAGCCAATGATGCATACTGATAGGCATGAAAAAATATCAAGATTATCTCCATTTTTACCCACACTGAGTACATGATCAGTATAAGAACTATTAGCTTTCTCGACTACGATGTTGTTAAGAGATTTAAGCGGTATCTTCCATTTTTTACAATAATTGACGTGGAGTTTGATTTCATGATCAATGCCCTTTATAAAATTTACTGATCTATTAATTTCCTCAAAGCTATTAGACTTATAAACACTAAGAGCTAAAATTTTAAGAAATTGCTGTAAGAAAACATAATCTTGAACTAAATAATTTTTAAAATTCTTATCTGGTAGTTTATTGTTTACTAAATCAGATAAGAATTTATGGTTAGTATATTCAGACCATTCCTTCTTACAGCTATCCTTTAATTTATAAAAAAAGGTTTTTTTATTATTATAAATATTCACTATTCCTTAATTGAAGTTTTAATCTTAGAAAAGTTAAAGTTGCTATTTTTTTTAAAGATCATCACTGTAATCATGGGTGCAAATGTTGCTAAGATAAATGACCAAAACAATAATGCTGTAGATATCCAAATAGGAAATGCTTCAGCTGGAAATAATCCACCAATTAAAATACTTTTATCAAAAGTTTGGTTGGGAAATAAAAGCAATCCAGATATCAATCCAATTATAACTGAAATTAAAGAAAGTTTTTCATCAACATCGCCCTTGAACATCCCATAAAAAATAGGAAATACTGCAGCACAACATAATAAATCAGCAAATAAAAACATAAATAAGACGCTGTAACCCTTAGATGCTATCAAAAAAACAATTACTGATAAACCGCAGATTAAGTATTTAGAAAGTGTGAGATAACTATTCTTATTTTTTAAACTAATAAACTTATTTCCTTCAATAGTAATAGTGCTTGAAAGTGCATTAATAAGTGTATCCATACTGCTAATTACCAAAGCTAAAACTAAAATTAATATTGAAATAGTTAACAAAGAATTAATTCCAGTAAATGGCTCTAATAAAAGAGTAAAGAATAAAGTACTAGGGTCTGCTGCTTTATCAACTGATACTGCAAGAATTCCAAAGAAACCTAAAACAAGCATGAACGGAATCACAATAAAGAAGGCAGACATAAATCCTTTTCTTAAATCATCTGAACTTTTTGCTGCAAATACTCTTTGCCAAACACCTTGATCAAATAAGTTGGTTGCAAAAACAGCAATAAAAAAAGTTAAACCAGCAGTATAACCATAAAAATATTTACCACTCATTAATGTTCCAGCTTTTTCATTAACCAAATCTATTGAAAAAGTATTATTTCCAGAATTAAAAATATGGTTGATTGCAAATATTAATAAAATCATAATTATAATAAATTGAATTTTATCTGTAAAAATTGAAGCTCTAAGCCCTCCGTAAAGAGTGTAAGATAGTGTGGCAATAATTATTACAAGAGATGTTTGCCAAAGAGGGAACCCTGACATTAAGTTAACAACTTTTGCAATCGCTGTAACTTCAGCTGCAAAATAAACAAACATATACATTATTGTTAATAATAAAACCAAACGAAACATAGCTTTACCAAATCTAATTAGAACAAATTGAGTAAGAGTATTACCATTAGGCATAATTTTTCTCATACGTTGACCAATTGTAATAAAGGCTAAAAAGGGTAGAGCTTGACCTAAGCCATAACCAATTATAGCACCTAAACCACCCCAAGTAGCAGCTTCAGATGGACCAATTAAAATCCACACACCAAAACATGATGCAACTAAAGATGCAGTTAAAGATCTTTTACCAATTGATCTGTCTGCATTTAAATAAGAGTTAATTGAAAGTTTACCTCTTGAATAAACTATTCCAATAGCAGCAAAAGCTAATGAAGTTAAAAGCAAAGTAATAATAGTAGTTGATTGGTCTAGATATATTGTGTTCATTTTTTCCCTTCGTTGTGATTATACAACAGGTTCTTTGGGTATATTCTCAGCTTTTTACAGCACCCCAGAAACTGATATTCTTAAAAAAAAGAATATAAAAATTAAATAAAGAAATAATTAAATTAAGTCAAATTTTAACGCCAAGATATGAACATTAAGTAATGAATAATGCATTAAACTATTAGGTTTATTGAATTAACTTCATTAATAACTATATAAACATTAATTAATGTCTGAAATCCAAATTTCCATCAATAACCTATCTAAGGTTTATGATAATGGTTTTAAAGCCCTTAACGATGTTAGTCTTAAAGTAAAACAAGGTGAAATCCTTGCAATGCTTGGACCAAATGGTGCGGGGAAAACAAGTTTAATTAGTATTATTTGTGGAATTGTTAAGCCTTCTTCAGGCACAGTTACAATTGATAATTTTGATATTATAAAAGATTATAGAGAGACGAGATCAAGAATAGGGCTTGTTCCCCAAGAATTAAACTTAGAATCCTTTGAAACAGTTTTTGATACAGTGTCTTATTCTAGGGGATTATATGGAAAGCCACCCAAACCAGAACACATTGAGAAAATTCTAAAAGATTTAAGTCTGTGGGATAAAAAAGATCAAAGACTTAGACAATTGTCAGGTGGAATGAAGAGAAGAGTTTTAATTGCAAAAGCTTTGTCTCATGAACCTAAAATACTATTCCTTGATGAACCAACAGCAGGTGTAGATGTTGAACTTAGAAGAGATATGTGGACAGTTGTTGAAGACTTAAGAAAAACAGGGGTCACAATTATCTTAACTACCCATTATATTGAAGAAGCAGAAGCTATTGCTGACCGTGTAGCTGTAATTAATCAAGGAGAAATTATTATTGTTGAAGATAAAAAAGAATTAATTAAAAAAATGGGTCATAAAAAACTTACCATTGAATTGCAGAAAAAAATTAAAGAAATTCCTGAAGATTTACTTAAATATAGTCTTAAAATAGGTGAAGAGCAGATGTCTTTAATTTATACTTATAATGTTCAAGCTGAAAAAACTGGTATTACAGATTTATTGCAAAGTGTAAAAGATACTGGCTTAAAGTTAAAAGATTTAAAAACAGAACAAAGTACTTTGGAAAAGATATTTGTTGATTTAGTAAAGGAGAATAATGAAATTTAATTATTACGGGTTTAGAGCTATTTATGTTCATGAGATGAATAGATTTATAAGAACTGTAGGTCAGTCTATTCTTTCACCAGTAATATCCACCTCATTATATTTTGTAGTGTTCGGTTCAGTTATTGGAAGTTATATTGAAAAAATTGATGGTGTTAGTTATGGATCGTTCATTGTACCTGGTTTATTAATGTTAACTCTGTTAACTCAATCAATAAGTAACACTTCATTTGGAATATTTTTTCCAAAATTTAATGGAACTATTAACGAGATTTTAGCAGCACCTATATCAACGCTTGAAACGGTTCTAGCTTTTGTTGGAGCAGGAGCTACTAAAACATTAATTGTTGGTGCTGTAATTTATGTAACTGCTTCTTTTTTTGCGGATGTGACAGTTAAATATCCATTGTTAATGATATTTTTATTAGTTTTAGTTTCTTTTACTTTTGCTTTATTTGGATTTTTAATTGGAGTTGTTAGTAAAAACTTTGAGCAGATGTCGATCATTCCATCATTAGTCATCACTCCCATGGTATTCTTAGGTGGAAGTTTGTATTCACTTGATATGCTGCCACCATTTTGGCAAACAATTTCTTATTTTAATCCTGTGGTTTATTTAATTGATGGCTTAAGATTTTCTTTCTATGGTGTATCTGATTTTAATATTTGGGTAAGTATAAGCTCAATGGTATTTTTTTTAATTGTTTGTGTAATCTTGGTCACAATACTAGTTAAAAAAGGCTATAATATTAAAAGTTAGATCTAGATAGATTATTTATATTTATCTTCGATCTCATAGTATTCATTAAAACCAACAATATCTCTTAGGTCTGAGAATTTTGAAACATTGGTATTGTAGGTTTTGTTCTTCATATTTTTTAAAGATTCTTGCATAGTCTTAACGGAAGCACTCATCAAAGTTAAAGGGAACACGGCAATCTTGAATCCGATATCCTCTAGCTCATTCATTTCAAGTAAGGGTGTTTCCCCATCTTCAATTAAATTGATCATATGATGGCCTGGCACTTCTTTGATCACTCTTTTCATGTCTTCCTTAGATTTGATCGCTTCTACAAAAAGAATATCTGCACCAAGTTCTGAAAATTTTTGCATACGTTTAATAGCATCATCCAATCCTCTGGTCGCTATAGCATCTGTTCTTGCCATAACTAAAATATCTTTATTATTCATTTTGCTAGCGTCTACTGCAGCTTTAATTCTAGAATTTGCCTCATCTACTTCAACAACATCTTTTCCTTTAGTGTGGCCACATTTTTTTGGCCATTTTTGATCTTCAATCATTATTGCTGCAGCACCCGCATCTGCAAATCCTCTGACTGTTCTGTAAACATTTACGGCATTTCCATAACCAGTATCTCCATCAAAAATAATAGGTATCGAAGTGACGTTACAAATATTTCTTACCTGCTCAGCCATTTCTGAAAAAGAAATCAATCCTGTGTCTGGCATCCCAAGCTTAGTTGAAGAAACTGCGAACCCAGACATAAAACCTGCGTTCAGTTCTTCTCTTTCAATTAATTTTGCAGATAAAGCATCGTAACAACCAGGCATAACAATAATATCTTTTTGGTCTAATAAATTTTTAAGCTTATCTGCTTTTGGCTTTGAATCTTGTGATGAAAATAATGTCATAGTTTGAAAGGTATATATAATGCAATTTGTGGAAATAAATAAACTAAAAAAACTGCAAATAACATGATGATAACAAACGGAATAACTCCTTTTGCAATTTCTGACATTTTTGCATCACAAATTGCCTGTAATACATAAATATTAAGGCCAACAGGTGGGGTAATTAAAGCACATTCAATCATTAATGTAAAAATAATACCAAACCAAATTAAATCTATATTCATTGCTGCAATTGAAATTGCGAAAATAGGCATCATAATTAAAATTAAAGATAATGTTTCCATTATAAATCCAAGAATTAACAAGGTAATACAAACCACCAATATAAACATTCCTTGGTCGCTAATATTAGTTACAATTATTGCTGATAGATCCTGAGGAATTCGATAAAGAGAAATTGCCTTACCAAAAATTTTAGCTCCAGCTATAATAATAAATATTGTAACTGTTGTCTTCATCGTCTCCAGACCCGCTTGAATAAATCCCTTAAAGCTTAATCTTTTTTTAACAACTACATATATAAATGAAATTAAAAAACCTATACCACCTGCTTCTGTTGGGGTATAAATACCAGCATAAATTCCTCCAAGCATTATGAAAGCCATTAAAAGTATTGGAAGTCCTTTTTTAGTATATTCTATTTTTTCTTGATGCGTTGTTTTTACATTGGTAACTTCCTTATTGAAGAAAATTACATACAAAACTGAAAATACTATAAAGAGCAATGCCAGTAATATTCCTGGACCAATTCCTGCTAAAAACATACTTAATACAGATTCTTCAACTACAAAAGCATAAACAATCATAGGTATTGATGGAGGAATTAAAATTCCCAATGTTCCTCCGGCAGCTAAAATACCTAGACAAAAATTTTTATGATATCCTCTTTTAATCATTGCAGGATAAGCAACAGTTGAAATGGTTGCGGCAGTAGCTACAGAAGATCCTGAAATAGCTGCAAAAATACTGCAAGATAGAATGGTAGCAATTGCCAAACCTCCAGGAAAATTTCCTACCCAAGCTTGTGCAAAGCCAAATAGATCATCTCCAACTCCAGCTTTTAATAGAATGTTTGACATCATTAAAAACATAGGAACCGCAAGAAGTATAAAATTATCACCTACACTATAAAATGTTTGAGGAACCATCAGTGGTGAGATATCTCCCAGTAGCATCAATATTAAACCTATAGATCCCAGCCCGAAAGCAATAGGAACGCTTAAAAATAGCATTAAAAATAGTGAAAAAATAATTAAAGCAATAGTCATTATTTTATAAGTAACCCTAACTTTCTAACAATTTCTATTGAAACTCTGATGACTAATAAAAAAAAACAGAGTGGGATTGCGAGCTCGGTTAAAAAAGATGGAACATCTAAAATTGTCGAACTTGTTCTACCTACTTTTAAAGAATCGTAGGCAATCAGCCATCCATAATAAACAACAAATGAACTAAAGAATAAAATAAAAAGCATTGATATGAAATCTAGTATTTTTTTTCCAGACTGTCCAAGTCGATCATAAATAACCGTGATTCTAATAAAATCATTTTTATGAAAAGAATACGTAAGAGCTAAATATGTAGCCCAAATTTGCAAGAATCTAGATATTTCATTTACCCATATGGTTGGAGCATTAAAAATATAACGAGATATGACTTCGAATGAAACTATAAAACCTATTAGGATAAACAAACCTGAGGATAAAATTCCTGAATATTTTATAAGTTTATCTAAATTCATTTTAAAAAAAAAGCCCCACATTATTAGTAATAACGTAGGGCTTGATTAATTTTATATTAAAGTTTGTTAGCTGCGTTAACTAACTTATCTCCAACTCCACCTTTTCCACCAGTTCTTTCAATGTAGTCAGTGATCACTGAAGAAGAAGCTTTTTTTAACACTTTAAGTTCAGCACCAGATAATTCTACTATCTTCATTCCATTATCTTTTGCTTCCTTATAAGCTCTGGCTTCTATTCCAGACATATCATCTCTAACTGCTTTTTCTGCAACTTTTGATGCCTCGGTTATTGCTTTTCTTTGTTCATTAGTTAGTGAGCTTAACCATTTTTGATTAGCTACAAGTACAAATTCAATATCACCATGATTAGTTACCGTTAAGGTATCCATCACTTGATAAAGTTTTCTAGATTTAACTCCAGACACACCTGTCATTCCAGCATCTACAGTTCCTCTTTGGTAAGCTAAATATTGTTCAGATCCTGAAATTAAAGCAGGCTTAGCACCAAGAGAGCTAACAAATGCTCCTAAAGTTTTTCCAAATACTCTGATTTTTTTATTTTTAAAAGCAGCTGGAGTGTTCATCGGAGTTCCATTAGATAGCATCACAGCTGAACCGTAAGCTTGATAGTATAAAGGCACAGCTCCTGATTTTGAAATCGCAGGGTCTAATACTTGTCTAATTTTAGATCCAGATTTAGTTGCTTTTCTAATTTTCTCTTCTGAATCAAATAAGAATGGCAAATAAAAAATATCTACTTCAGGGTTTGTACCAGCAAACCTTGTAAGTGATGCTACACCCGCTTCGATTGCCCCTGAGCCTACTGCTTGTGGAACTTCTTTATCTTTATAAAGTTGTGCAGAATCATAGATTTCCACTATGATATCTGATCGTTTCTCCAATTCTTTTTTAAATACCAAAAGGTTTTGACCTAAGTGGGCTTTTAAAGGAAGTTGAAGGGTAATTCTCATTTTAGTCTCTGCAAAAACTGCTGATGCAAACAAAACTAAAATAGAAGTTAATACTAACTGCTTAATTGTTTTCATTATTTCCCCTTTAAATTATTTTCCTAAGTAGATCTTACTTTTAAAAAAAATACAAGTTGGATTATTTATTCATTTCACAATTTTTTATATCCGTGCTCTCAAATAAAGATTATATTTTAATAAATTTAAAGTCTTAAGTAATAATAATCAAATAGATAAAATAGATGAACTGGATATTAGCCACAATATTTGCTGCTTTTTTTCAAAATTTAAGATCAAGTCTACAAAAAAATCTCAACAAAAACATATCCTTAGTTGCATCTACTTATGTAAGATTTGCTTTTTGTTTACCGTTTGCTTTCATATTATATTTTTCTTATTTTCAAAATTTTGAGATGGTGCGTTTTACGATTCAACAAGATAATTTTTTATTTTATATTTTTTTAGCAGCTATCTCTCAGATTTTTTTTACATTTCTGCTTTTGTATTCTTTCCAATTTTCTAATTTTATGGTTGGAACAACTTTAAGCAAAACAGAAGTAGTTCAAATTGCAATCTTAGAAGTTATTATTTTACATGATAGATTTAATTTTTTGACTATTTTAGGTATAGTTATTTCTACAATTGGTGTGTTTATATTTTCTACCAAAGATCGTAATGTTATTTTTAAAAATCTATTATCAAAATCTACTTTAGTAGGGTTGGCCTGTGGCTTTTTATTAGCTTTAAGTGTGGTAGCTTTCAGAGCGGCAGCACTAAGTTTAATAGACTTAAAGTCTAATTTTGAAATGGCTTTAAGCACTTTGTTTTTTGGGGTTTCGATTCAAACTTTTATTTTGACAATTTATATTTTTTTATTTGAAAAAGAACAGTTTAAAAAAATATACCAAAACAAAAAACAATGTATAGCAACAGGCTTTTGTGGATTCATAGCAACCCTATCTTGGTTTTATGTATTTACTTTAATGCAAGCAGCAATTGTGAGAGCAGTTGGACAAATTGAATTACTGTTTAGCTACATATCTTCAAGATATTATTTTAAAGAAAAGATTAGATTAATTGAAATAATTGGAATTATAGTATTTGCGATTGGTGTCATTTTGATATTGATCGCAAAATAAAAAATGGTCCATATCTAAATTATCATTGAGTATTAAGAAATATTCAATTAAAATAATCAAATTATGCTTTCATATATATTACCCTTTATAGCTTTAATTGTTGTTGTGGTATTTATCCATGAATATGGTCACTACTACTTTGCAAAACGTTATGGTGTAGGTGTCACCGATTTTTCAATAGGATTTGGTAAAGAGATGTTTGGCTGGAATGATAAATCAGGCACACGTTGGAAGGTTTGTGTAATACCACTTGGTGGTTATGTTAAATTTTTTGGTGATAGAAACGTTTATAGCCAAGCTGATAATGAAAAAATCATAAAAGAATATAGTAAAAAAGATCAAGATAAACTGTTTGTACTAAAGCCTTTATACCAAAGAGCTTTAATTGTATTTGGTGGCCCTTTGGCTAATTTTTTATTAGCAATTCTAATATTTTTCTCAGTTTATACCTTTGCTGGAAAAGATTTTACTCCAGCAGTTATTAATAAAGTTCAAAAAGATAGTCCCGCTATGGCAGCTGGTCTCAAGGATAACGATATTATCGTCTCAATTGATGGCAATAAAGTTAAGAGCATCATGGAAGTTTCAAAGTTTATCATGATGTCTACTGATGAATTTATTAATTTTACAGTAAATAGATACGATCAAGACTTGATTTTTAAAGTAAAACCTAACCTTGTTGATAGTGAAGATAACCTTGGTAATAAAATAACCAAACGTATGGTTGGAATCAAACTTGGCGCTTACAATAACGAGGTAAATCACGTTAAACTTGGTCCAGCAAAAGCTCTATTTTATGCGGTTAATGAAGTTTATTATGTGAGTGTATCCTCTCTTAAATATATAGGAAGTATGATCACTGGTTCTGGTGATAGCTCACAATTAGGTGGCCCAATTAGAATAGCAAAAATTAGCGGACAGGTTGCGGAATTTGGTATTTTACCCTTTATTAGCTTAATGGCTTATATTTCTATTAGTTTGGGGTTAATAAACCTGTTCCCAATCCCAATGCTTGATGGGGGACATTTAATGTTTTATGGTATTGAAAAAATATTAGGACGCCCTTTAAGCCAAAAAGTACAAGAAGGTTTTTTTCGAATCGGAATGTTTTTATTGCTATCATTGATGTTTTTTACGACGTTTAATGACATAAAGGATCTTGGTTTATTTTAATTATTCAATATTTTGAAACATTAAATAACCCTTTAAAATCAACATTTATTTAATAATTTACTATATATTGGGGTTTCTATTTTAAGAGACACTAATAAAAAGCTTGATTTATGGGCTTTTATGTAAAATAAAGAGAAATAATCAATAAAACCGGAGCTAAAAAAATGAACAAAAAACAATTAATAGCACAACTTTCAGGTTCTTTAAATCTAAGTAAAGCTGATGCAGAGCGTACTTTCGATACAATTACAAACACTATTCTGGATGCTTTAAAAGGTGATGATACTGTGAAAATTGCTGGATTTGGTACTTACAAAGTAGCAAAAAGAAAAGCTAGAGTTGGAAGAAATCCAAGAACTGGAGAGCAAATTCAAATCGGTGCTTCTCAAAAAGTTAAGTTCTTACCAGCTAAAGCACTTAAAGAAATATTCAATAAGTAATTACGTTTCAAATTTTTTAACAGCCTTTTACAGAAATGTATTAAGGCTGTTACTATATGCAAATACTGCATAACTCTTTTTCCTCATAAACAATAGTCATAAGCTTAAGCCTCATTATAAGTAGATTCTAAAAAGGGAGGTCTTAATGACTAAATTAATAAAAATAATATCAACGTTTTCGCTGGGTCTAGTTTTTCTTTTAGGTCTAACAAGTGTTGGAAGTGCGGAGACAACAGTTTCTGCTGAAGTTCAATACATTTTTAATACATTTTCATTTTTAGTTTGTGGATTTCTAGTCATGTGGATGGCAGCAGGTTTTTGTATGCTTGAATCAGGATTAGTGACTACTAAGAGTGTATCAACGATTGTTGCAAAAAACATTGGAAAATTTTCAATTGTTGCAATAATTTTTTATTTAGGAGGGTATAATCTTGCATATGGAATACCCGAAGGTGGCTTAATTGGTTCATTTACTCCATGGACACTAACAGATTCGCTTGAACAAGGTTATTCAGGAAGTGCAGATTGGTTCTTTCAAATGTTATTTGTTGCTGCAACTTGTTCAATTGTTTCTGGTGCTGTAGCCGAAAGAATAAAAATTTGGCCTTTCTTTATCTTTTCTGCAATCTTAGGTGGATTAATTTATCCAATTACTATGGGTTGGCAATGGGGTGGTGGCTGGTTAGCTTCACTTGGATTCTCTGACTTTGCTGGATCAACTTTAGTTCACGCTTGTGGTGGTGCCGCAGCATTAGCAGGTGTAATTTTATTAGGTGCTAGAAAAGGAAGATTTAGTCCAAAAGGAACTGTAAAAACTATGGAACCATTTGCAGCTTCTTCAATACCATTAACTGCACTTGGAACCTTTATTTTATGGATGGGATGGTATGGATTTAATGGTGGTTCACAATTAGCTTTAGGCACATTTGAGGATGCAAATGCAATGTCTAAAATATTTATGAATACTCATTTAGCTGGAGCAGCTGGCTGTGTTACAGCGGCATTAGTTACAAGATTAATTGGTGGAAAAACTGATGTAATAATGATGTTGAATGGTGCACTTGCTGGTTTAGTTTCTATTACAGCAGAGCCTTTGGCTCCTAGTCCTTTACTTGCTATTGGAATTGGTACTGTTGGGTCTTTGGTTATGTATTTTGGAACTAACTGGTTAAACTCAATGAGACTAGATGATGTTGTTGGTGCCATACCAGTTCATTTATTTGCAGGTATTTGGGGAACTTTAGCCGTAACATTAAGTAATAGTGAAACTGCTCTAACAACTCAAATAATTGGAGTATTATCTGTAACAGTATTTACTTTTATTTTTTCCTATATTGCTTTCTTTGCTCTTAAACAATTTATTGGTTTAAGGATAAGTGATGAAGCTGAAAGATTAGGTACAGATGTTGCTGAAATCGGCGTTAGAGCTTATGCAATCAGAGACTAATAATATAATTAATTAGAAGAAATAGGCCCCTTAATTGGGGCCTTTTTTATTCTTGAATATTTTTTAAGGTATCTAAAACTTCTTTAACATGATCTTTAACTTTAACATTGCTCCAAATTTTAACAATTTTACCCTTAGGATCTATTAAAAAAGTACTTCTAACAATGCCCATAAATTCTCTACCCATAAATTTTTTCTTAGCCCATACTTTATAACTTTTTACAATTTTAATCTCATCATCAGCCAAAAGATCAAATTTAATCTTATATTTTTCTTTAAATTTGTTATGACTTTTTATGGCGTCTTTTGATATTCCATAAACTTCACAATTAAGTTTTTTAAATTTAGTTAATAATCTGTTAAAATCATTTGTTTCAATAGTGCATCCTGGAGTGTCATCTTTAGGATAGAAATATAGAACTATGTATTTACCAATGGAATTTTTTAAAGAATAAGTGTTATTACTGGTTGAGTTAAGAGTAAATTTGGGTGCAATAGAATTTTCTTTAAGCATTAGTTACTTTATTTTTATGGTGATTTTTTTTTATAATTGTTTATTCTTATTTATATTATTATGACTATTAAATCATCACAAACTCTTGTCTCTGAAGCTTTAAATGAAGTTAAAACTATTACTGCAGATGAAGCATTGAAACTATCTATTGAAGGTAAATGCAGTTTAATTGATATTAGGGAAAAAGGTGAATTAGAAAAAATGGGAAGAGTTGAAAACTCTAATCATATACCACGAGGCATGCTAGAGTTTTGGTTGGATCCTGAAGGCCCTTATTTCAAAAGTGGTAAATTAGATATGAATAAAGATATGGTTTTATTTTGTGCGGGTGGTTTAAGATCTGCTCTTGCAGCTAAAGCATTAAAAGAAATGGGTTTTGAAAAAGTTTCACACATTGATGGTGGTTTTGCTGCCATAAGTCAAAGTGATTTTAAAATAGTTTAAACTATCTGTTTAATTCATCTAAAGCGAATTCCAATCTATCTTGACCCCAAAAAATTTTATTATTAACAATAAATGTTGGTGCTCCAAAAATCTCTTTATCATAAGCATCTTTAGTCACATCTTTTAGTGTATCTTTAATTTTTTGATCTTTAATATCTTGATAGAATTTATCTTTTTTAATTTCACATTCTTCTAGAATACCAATTAAAATTTGTTCATTAGAAATATCCAAGTTATTTTTCCAGTATGCATTAAACATACTATCTATGTACAAACCTTTAATATCAGAATCGACACAAAAGTAACCACGCATAATATATAAAGAGTTTAAGGGAAATTTTGTATTCCAGGTAAAATCAAATTTATTTTTTTTGGCAATTAGATTGCAGTCATTCATCATATGTTTTAATTTAGGTTTAATAAAAGCAGGTGCCACCACTCCTTGCAAGTTATGAAGACCACCCAGTAAAATAGGCTTGTAATTTATTTTAATATTTTTTGGTAAGGATTGAATCTTTTTGTGAGCTAAATATGTGTATGGACTTATAAAGTCAAAATAGAAATCTACTTCTTTAGTCATATAAACTAATTCTCTTAGCGTAAAAAACTCTTACCACCCAATAAAGGGTTAGACCAATAGGCCCAATAAAATATGTTACTAACAGTGGGAAAGACATTAAAATTTTATTTATACCAAATTTTTGAGAGTCTTTAACAATCCACCCACCGCAAAATAAATTCATTGCCAAAAAATGTGTCCAAAATAAAATTATGAAAGCTTTGTATGTAAATAGATTACTAACAGCATCCAAACCAAGATACAGTTCAAAATTTCCAATAAAATCATAACCTTCATTAAAAAATAAATGAAGTAAATACCCATAAGCTAGACTTAAAATAAAAATTGGAAAAATGGATGTTATAAAAACTCTACATATTTGTGATTGAGGAAATATTATTAACACCAGCCAAAAAGGTAAAACACCGAGGTTTAACCATAAAAAAATCATCTCTACAGTAAAATATGTATAAATTTGCTCGATCATTTTTTATTATATTATATTACAAGATAGCATGATTCCTATGAGAAATAGAAAAAAAACACTAGAGGTTACAATGGAAGAGATGCGAAACTTTTCTTTTGCTTATATTGAAAAATATGCTCCTTCTAAACAGCAATTAAGAACCTATTTATTGAAGAAATATCTTAAAGCAAATGTACCCAATGTTAAAAAACAAGATGTTACTGATCTAATTGATATTGTTTTAGTAGATCTTGAGAAAAGTAAATTTATTAGTGATAAATTTTATTCTGAAAGTAAGTCGCGTAGTTTAATTCAAAAGGGTAGCTCCATAAACAAGATTAGATACTATCTAATGGGAAAAGGAATTAACGATGCTTACATTAAAGAAACACTAGAAAAGATTAAAGAAGATAATTCTGATCAAGATTTCTTCTCAGGAATTAAAGTATGTAAGAAAAAAAGAATAGGACCTGCAAGAGCTGAAGATAATAGACCCTTGTTTTACAAAAAAGATATCTCACTTCTTGCAAGAAATGGGTTTGATTTTGAAACCTCAAAAAGAATAATGGATATTGATCAGGCTGAATATTTTAAGATTATTAAACTACTTTAATTTTTTTTCTTCTTCTTCTTTTGCTAAATGAGTAACTATGTTTTTTATGTAGTTTTTAACAAATACAAAAACTAAAAAGCCAAATATTGAAACTGAAACTATTATAATTAAGATTACTCTAAGACGCTCATCCATTAGATTATATTTTTATTTTTTAAGATTAAACTTGGGTTTTTAAATCCAGGCTTACCATATAGAATTTCGTCACCATTAAAATCTGTTATTTTTCCACCAGCATGCTCTAATATAGCATGCCCAGCCGCTATATCCCACTCACAGGCTCTTGGTTCTGCCGCATACATATCAAACTCACCAGCAGCAATCACACAAAATTTTAATGAACTTTTCATTTTTTGATGAGAGGTAATTTTATATTTTTTATGGATTTCTAAAATTTCTGGTTTTAGTTCGCTTGAATAACTCACAGCAATTAATTCTTCATAATCTTTTTTTTTATTTATTAAAGATATCTCATGACTATCAATAAGCTCATAACTATTAGACACACCATAAGAGTAAAAAATTCTTTCTTTTGCTGGAGCTGTAATAATTCCTATTGCGGGTTTTTTACCTAATATTAAAGCAGCATTTAATGTGAATTCGTCTCGATTATTTATATAATCTCGCGTCCCATCTATCGGGTCAATTAACCAAAAATTTCTTAAATTAATTGCATTTTTGTGATTAGCACTTTCCTCTGAAACAATTGGTATATTTGGAGTTATTTCTTGGATCTTGCTGGTTAAAATTTTATTAACTTCAATATCACCATTACTCACTGGAGTGTTATCTGATTTAATTTCCTTTATTAATCCAACTTTTCTTAAATCTAAAGCTACCTGACTTGCTTTCTTAAAAGTATCAATTAAGGAAAGTGTTATATTTTTAGTTTCTTGAATATTCATTTGTAAACTTTTTCTAATCTAATTATTTCTACGTTAATTACTTTTTTTCCAACATTCTCAAAATTTACAGTCACTTTATCATTAATTATTGATTGAACTTGTCCAATACCCCAATCTTTATTGTCAGGATTAGTGACTTTGTCACCTGGCTCATAATCTAAAATCATTTAATTTACTTATACCAAATATACTAATAAATATCATTAAATATGATAAAATTGAATTCAATTGGAATAGCCAAAGAACCAAAAGATACATTGATTGTTGTTGCTATGTCCGGTGGAGTAGATTCCTCAACAGTTGCAGCCATGATGAAGAATGAAGGTTACAACGTTATAGGTATAACTTTAAAACTCTATAACGACAATAAAGAAACAGCTTCTTCTAAGCAGTGTTGTGCAGGTCAAGACATTATGGATGCAAAAAGAGTAGCTGATAAATTAAAGATAGAACATAAAATTCTTTATTACCAAGATAAATTTAAAGAAGGTGTGATTGATAATTTTATTGATAGCTATTTAAATGGTGAGACACCTATACCCTGTGTTCAGTGTAATAAAACAGTTAAATTCACAGATCTATTTGAAGAAGCAAAGAAATTAAATGCAGACGCTTTAGTTACGGGTCATTATGTTAAAAGTATTACAAAAGAAAACAATACTGATATGTATCGGGGAATAGATTTAAATAGAGATCAAAGTTATTTCTTATTTAACACTACAAAAGATCAATTAAACTTTTTAAGATTTCCGTTAGGCAATCTTCTTAAAGATGAAACAAGAAATATTGCAAGAGAACTTGATCTTAATGTTGCTGATAAACCTGATAGCCAAGACATATGCTTTGTACCGAATGGTGATTATGCATCTGTTATAGAAAAGTTTAGACCAAACTCTTTTAGCAAAGGAAATATAAAGAACATGGAAGGTGAGGTAATAGGCGTTCATGATGGAATTATTAATTATACGATCGGTCAACGAAAAGGAATTAGAGTTTCAGATAAAAACCCACTTTATGTAGTAAAAATTATTGCAGATAAAAATGAAATTATAGTTGGTGCTAAAGAGCATTTAGTTAAAACTAAAATAAATCTAAAGGATTTAAATATTATAACCAATGACCAAAATGATTTTGAAAAAGAGCTCTTTGTAAAAGTAAGATCTACTGGAAGATTAATTAAGGCTAAAATAGATATTACCAATACTTCAGCAAATGTAGATTTGTTAGAAGAAGAACATGGAATAGCACCAGGACAAGCATGTGTTTTTTACTCAAAAAACAGTAATGGTTATAAAGTTCTTGGTGGTGGATGGATAAAAAACTAATATTTACTAGTATTAAATTGGACTAGAAGATCAAATTGATAAGTTACTTGTTCTTAGCTTTTCTTTTAGCTCTTCTTTTTTTAGAGCCTTGTTTTCTTCGACCTCTATGTTTTTTTGGGTAACCCATACTATCCTATTTATAATTTTTATTGACGTTATTGGAGGGATATAGCATTCTCCCTTTAACTTATCAAATTTTTTATGACTAAATCATTCAAGACTTTTCTTAAACATACTGCAAAAGATTACCATAATCAGTCAGTTAACCCCCCTGTAGTAAGAGCTTCGACTATTATCTTCAAATCCATGCAAGATATTAGGAAAATGCAGGATAAGAGTAAAAAAGATCCAACAGGTGGACATTTTGATTATGGAAGACAGGGAACATCAACAACCCATGTTTTGTCACAAATACTTAAAGAAATGGAAGAGTGTTATCACGTATTTTTAACACCGACTGGATTTGGATCAGTTTTTTTATCTATATTTAGTATTGTTCGACCTGGTGATGAAATTATTGTAGCAGATCCCACATATTCACCCACGAGAATTTTAACCCAAGATTTTTTAAAAGAATTTAATGTAAAATCTGTTTTTTATGACCCACATGATTTGAAAACTTTAGAAAAAGCGATTACAAAAAAAACAAAATTAATTTTTGTTGAAAATCCTGGAAGCAATACGTTTGATTTTCAAGATTTAGGTAAAATAGTATCAATCGCAAAAAAGAATAAAATTTTTTCAGCAATTGATAATACATGGGGAACACCTTATTTTTTAAAACCAATTAAACTTGGTTTTGATATGTCAATTGTATCTGCTACCAAATATTATTCAGGCCACTCTGATGTTATGGGTGGAAGTTTAGCCGTTAATAAAAAAGTTTTTAAACAAGTTGATAAGGCAAATAAGATAACTGGTTTAAGACTTGGTCCTGATGATGCTTATTTAATAACAAGAGGACTTAGAACTTTAGATGTTAGATTAGACAAACATGAAAAAAGTGCAAAACAAGTAGCTGATTTTTTATCTGATTATAAAAACATAAAATTATTATACCCACACAAAAAAGATTCATTTAATTTTAGAATGTGGAAGAAATATTATTCTGGTGCATCAGGATTGATGGGTTTAAAAATTAGATCAAAAAATAAAAACTCTGTAATTAAGTTTGTTAATTCTTTAAAATTATTTGGTTATGGGTATAGCTGGGGTGGATTTGAAAGCCTTGCATTATATCAAGACAAACGTGAACAAGGTAATAGAGAATATTTAAAATTAGCTAAAGACGAACATTTAGTAAGATTGCATATTGGTTTAGAAGATCCAAAAGATCTCATTGATGATTTAAAAAAATCTCTTAAACATGTTAAATGAGTTCAGAAATATTTATTAAAAATAAAACAGCTTTAATAACGCTGATTGCAGCCTGTGTTGTAGTTTTAATTTCTCTTGGAGTTAGACAGACTTTTGGTCTATTTTTCATGGACTTTAAAAATGACTTAGATATTTCAATAACTCAATCTGGATTAGCAATAGGTATTCAAATGTTAATGTGGGGTTTAACAGGACCTATATTTGGAGCCATTGCTGATAAATATGGTGGACACAAAGCAATTTGTTTAGCTTTTATTTTTTATATTTTGGGAATTTATTTTTTGTATGCTGGTCCAAATACTGGAATTTTTTTTCAAATCGATTTAGGGCTTTTAGTTGGAATTGGTTTAGGTGGAACTGCAATTAGTATTCCAATGTCAATTGTTGGAAAACATTTCCCATTATCAAATAGAACTATAGCCATGAGTATTGTCACAGCTGTTGGTTCTTTGGGCTATTTTATCTCTCCGCTTTATACGAGTTATTCGTTAATTAAAAATGGATGGGTGGACACACTTTTTGTATTCATAATATTCTTATTTATTGGACTTATAGTGGCTTTTTTTGTTAGATCTCCTTCTTTAGCTCAATCCACTGAAAAACCCAATGATCAAAGTACCTTTGGTGCTCTAAAAGAGGCCTTTAAAAACAAAAGCTACATACTGCTTACTTCTGGTTTTTTTGTATGTGGTTTTCATATAACACTAGTTGGAACTCATGTACCAAAATATGTAATCGATAGAGGTTTAGAAAGTTGGACAGCTGCTGCAATTTTATCTTTAATTGGACTATTTAATATATTTGGCTCTCTATTAAGTGGATATCTTTCTACAAAAATTAGTAAAAAAATTATTTTAAGTTCTATCTATGCATTGAGGGGTGTTTCAATAATTTTATTTATCTTCTTACCAGTAAGCAATATTAATGCATTTATTTTTGGTGCAAGCTTTGGCTTTTTATGGCTTTCAACAGTGCCAGCAACAAGCGGTATAGTCGCTCATATTTTTGGAACTAAATATTTAGGTATATTATATGGAATAGTATTTTTAAGCCATCAAGTAGGTTCATTCTTTGGAGCTTTTCTTGGAGGACTATCTTATGATTTATATGGCTCATATGATTATGCTTGGTATTTAGCAATTGCTTTATCTGTTTTTGCAGCAATAATACATTTACCAATTAAGGAAGAAGCAGTTTTAAGATTAAAAACAGAATAGAAAATTGAATAAAAAAAACTACTTACTAGATTTAAATAATTCAAAAAAACCCTTTATAATCTACAAATCAGATAAGGGGTTTGATCTTTATACGGACTTTTCAAAAAAGATCATTTTAAACAATAAAAATATTGAAAAATTCATTAACAAAAATACTAAATTAAAATCTACTCATAAAGAAACAGACTTATTTATTGGTTTTTTTGGTTATGAAATACTAAATAACTTAATAGACATAAAAATAAAAAAACAAAAAAAAATAAATTTTCCAAAAGGGATATTTTACAAACCTGAAACAAAAGTAAAACTTTCAAATAGTCTTGAATATAAAAAAACTAGATCATCAAATCCTAACAATCTATTTAAAATAAATATTAATAAAAAATCGTATAAAGTAATATTTGATAAATTTAAAAAGAAAATAAAATCTGGTGAAACATACCAGATTAAAATCTGCACTAAATACAGTAATAAATCTGAAATAGATGCTTTAGTTTTTTTTGGTAGGCTAGTAAAAAGCAATATGGCGCCTGAAGCCTTTATGATTAAAGATAAAAATTATTCAATAATAAGCTGTTCACCTGAAAATTTGATAACAAAAAAAAATAATTTTATAACCACAAAACCAATTGCAGGCACTTTAAAGAAAACTAAAAAATTAAATAAAAATAAAGCCCTTACTTTTTTTAGAAAAAATTTAAAAGAAACTAAAGAACACAATATGATCGTTGATATGGAAAGAAACGATTTATCTAGAATTTGTAAACCAGGTTCAGTAAAAATTTTAAAGAAAAAGATAGTTGAAGAATATAAGGATCTTTATCATTACGTGAGTTTAATTGGAGGACAACTTAAGAATAAAGTTACCTCATTAGAGATTATAAAAGCAATGATGCCAGGGGGTTCTGTAATAGGATGTCCAAAAATTAGCACATTAAATTTATTAAATAAGCAGGAAAAACAAAATAGAAATATTTACACAGGTAGTTTTGGATACTTAAAGTTTAATGGGGATATGAGGTTTAATATTATCATTAGATCAATATTAAATTTTAAGGGTAAATCAGAGATTTCTGTAGCTTCTGGAGTGGTAATTGACAGTAATGCAGCCCATGAATTTAATGAAAATTACATAAAGGCAAAATCATTAATGGATCTTTATAAATGATATACATTATTGATCATCAAGACTCTTTTACTCACAATGTAGTGCATCAATTTGAAAATTTTGACGAAGTGGTTTGTACAAATTTTAACAAAATAAATGAAAATAAATTAAAAAGAGCAGATATTATTGTTTTTTCACCAGGCCCAGGTGCACCAAAAGATTATCCTTCTAGTTCAAAAATCTATAAAAAATACAAAGGTGAAAAAAAAATTATAGGCATTTGTCTTGGGTTTCAACAAATTCTACATTGTGAAAATGGAAAAATAATTGAGCAAAAAAAGATTTATCATGGTTTCCAATCTAAAATAAAAGTGACCAGCAAAAACTCATTGTTCAAAAAAAATAGTCGATTCACCGTTGGTAGATATCACTCTCTAAAATTAAAAGAGCCATTTACTGCAAAAAATTTTGAAATTACAATGAGGTGTGTTATTTCAAATACAGCAATGACAATAGAAAATAATAAAGAAAAAGTATATGGATTTCAATTTCACCCCGAATCTTTTTTAACTGAAAATGGTAGCTTACTTATTAAAAAAATCTTATCAGCATAAAACCTACAAAGAAATTAATTTTAAAGATCTTTGGGGGGACAATGGTGTGTTCACTACTATGTGGATTTTTGGAAATCCTTCCAAGGTACTTTTTTTTAAAAAACATATCAAAAATTTAATAAAGTCTTTAAAAATTTATAAACTAAACACCCCAAATCTTGAAAAAAATATTCTTAAATTAATAAAATTAAATATTGATAAAAAAAGATATTATAATCATCTTCTTAGAGTTGCCGTAAATAAAAAAATGATATCAATTTCTTTAAGAAATAGAAAAACACCAAAACTAAATTTTAATTTAAAGCTTATCAGTCACAAACGATTTGACCCTAAATTTAAAAATCTTAAATATAGATTTATATTAAAACACTTGTCAAAAATGGATAACACCACTTCAGACGTTGGTCTTTGTTACAAAAATATGATTTTAGAAAGTGGAACTTCAAATATGTTATTTATCAAAGGTGATAAAGTTTACTCTCCTTTAAATAATATATATAAAGGTATTACCTATAATTTCTTTAATAAAAAATTAAGTAAGATTATTAACAAAGATATACTGATCAAAACCTTATCCGAATATGACGAAATTCTTCTTATTGGTTCTGGAAAAGGTGTTGCATCAATAAAAAATATTAATGAAATTAAATGGAAGAGAAAAGGTTTAAAATTTTATAAAATACTATCTAGTTTTTATAAAAGTGAAGTTAACAAATGTTCTATCTATAAATAATATTTATGTTTGACCCAAATAATCCCTGTTTATTCTGCAACTCTAAACAAAGTGGTTCAGCTGCTGAAAATGAGTTGGCTTATGCCAGTTATGATACATATCCTGTGTCTGAATTTCATTGTTTAATTATTCCAAAGCGTCATGTTAAAGATTATTTTGACTTAAATGATAATGAAGTGATCGCTTGCAATAACCTTATTAAAAAAATTAAAGACGAAATAATATTAAAAGATCCTTCAGTTAAAGGGTTTAATATTGGAGCAAATTCTGGGGCTATTGCCGGACAATCAATCCTTCACTGTCATATTCATTTAATTCCACGAAGAGAAGGTGATGTTGAAAACCCTCAAGGAGGAGTTAGGTCGGTTATTCCTCTAAAACAACATTATAAACGTAAAGCGTAAGTTGTATTTTTGATTGATAAATAGAGCGCCTAATAACGGTTGATCTATCATTTCAACTATACTAAAAACTCAAAATTAAGATTCAACAAAATTAGTTATAAAGGGTAATAGTCTATATGATGTCAATTAGTCCATTTTCTGCACTAGCAGAATCAATTTCTCCTTCTGTAATTCAAGGCTTTGTTTTAGCAATGTTAGCTCTAATCGTTATTGGAACAGTTGTTCAAATGATACATCATAAAAATGTTACTTATTTTTTCAATAATGCAAAAAAAGCAAAATTAGCTGCCGAAAGAGAACTTGGTGTTGGAGAAAAAACTTCAGTTATTTTAAAAACTGTAGTGCATGATATTGCAACTACTGCAGAGTTAGGCGCTGGTAAAAGAAGAGTTGCACACGTTATGGGAATGTATGGAACTATTTTATTTTGGGTTGCATCAGTCGTATTAGTTTTTGGTTACACTGGAACAGGAACTACTGTACCAAAAATCTGGCCTATGATTTGGCATGTTGGAGCAATAATGACTTGTGTGGGTGGATACTGGTTTTGGTTATTTTTAAGAGTGGATGTATTGGCAGAAGCTCATCCATGGTACAGAATTATTAAAGCAGACTTGTTTGTCCTAGCACTTCTTGCATGTGCAACTACTGGACTTGCTTGGTCTTATTTTCAATCTTCAGGATCAACTGGATTAGGATATTTATTTTTAGTTTTATTTATTACCTCAAACATTGTTTTATTTGGGGGAGTTTATTGGTCAAAATTTGCACACATGATTTACAAACCTGGTGCAGCAATCCAAAAAAACTTAGCAGAAGCAGATGGTTCAAGAGACAATCTTCCACCACTTGCTGATGCACCAAAACAATTTGGACTAGGAATTAAAAGAGAACAACCAAAACACTATTAAAGAAAGAGAGAGGTAATATAATATGTCAACTTTTGTATACATGACGAGATGTGATGGATGTGGTCACTGTGTGGATATTTGTCCATCAGATATAATGCACATTGATGAAAATATTAGAAGAGCAGTTAATATTGAACCAAACTTTTGTTGGGAATGTTATTCTTGTGTAAAAGCTTGCCCTAATCATGCAATTGATGTTCGAGGTTATGCAGACTTTGCTCCTATGGGTCACAGTGTTAGAGTTCGGCGTGAAGAAGAAAAAGGAACTATCTCTTGGAAAATTAAATTTAGAAATGGAACTACAAAAGACTTTGTATCTCCAATTACAACAAAGCCTTGGGGAAAGTTCATTCCAAAATTAGCAGATGGTGAAAAACCTAATCAAGGTGAGATCAATTCTCAAATGCTCTATACTGAACCTAATGGTTTAAATATTGATGGTAAATTACCATCAGTACCAAAAGATACCTTTAAAAAAGGAGTTTACTACTAATGGCTAAGCATAAAACACATTTTGAGGATTGCGATGTTCTAGTTGTTGGTGGTGGTATGGCTGGAACTGGTGCTACTTTTGAAGCTAGACACTGGGGAAGAGATATGAAAATTATTTGTGTTGAAAAAGCTAATATTGATAGAAGTGGAGCTGTTGCTCAAGGTTTATACGCAATTAACTGTTACATGGGTATGCAGTGGGGTGAAAATCAACCTGAAGACCACGTAAGATATGCACGTAACGATTTAATGGGAATGGTTAGAGAAGATTTAGGTTACGATATGGCTCGTCACGTTGATTCAACAGTTCATATGTTTGATGAGTGGGGCTTACCAATGATGAAAAATGAAAAAACTGGTCGTTACCTTAGAGAAGGTAAATGGCAGATCATGATTCATGGTGAAAGTTACAAGCCAATCGTTGCAGAAGCTGCAAAAAAATCAGCTGACAAAATTTATAATAGAATAATGATTACTCATCTTTTAATGGATGAGGCTCAAGAAAATAGAGTAGGCGGAGCTGTTGGTTTCAATATGAGAACTGGTGACTTCCATGTATTTAGATCAAAAACTGTAATTGTTGCAGCAGGTGGAGCATCTCACATTTTCAAACCAAGAGCAGTTGGTGAGGGAATGGGAAGAACTTGGTACGCACCTTGGAGTAATGGTTCTGCTTATGCGTTACCTATTGCTGTTGGAGCTAAAATGACACAAATGGAAAACAGAATTGTGTTATGTAGATTTAAAGATGGTTATGGTCCAGTTGGAGCATACTTCTTACACCTTAAAACTTATACTCAAAATGCAAATGGAGAGAATTATGAGAAGAAGTGGTATGATCAAACTAAAGAATTAGTTGGTGAATACATTGATCACCATCCAACTCCTACATGTTTAAGAAACCACGCATTTATTCAAGAAACTATTGCAGGTGGCGGACCAATTCATATGGTAACTACTGAAGCTTTCCAAGATCCACATTTAGAAACAGTTGGCTGGGAAAATTTCCTTGGTATGACTGTTGGTCAAGCTGTTGTTTGGGCTTCTCAAAATATCGATCCCAAATACACAAATCCTGAATTAACTACATCTGAGCCTTATGTTATGGGTTCTCATGCAACATGTTCTGGAGCTTGGGTTAGTGGACCTGAAGATTTATCTCCACCAGAATATTTCTGGGGTTATAACAGAATGTTAACTATTGATGGACTTTTTGGTGCAGGTGATACTGTAGGTGGAAGTGCCCATAAATTTTCATCTGGATCATTTACTGAAGGTCGTTTAGCTGCAAAAGCTGCTGTTAAATATATTGAAGATAAAAAAGCAGAAGGTATTAAAGTTACAGATAAACAGTGTGAAGACTTTAAAGTTGCAATATTTAAACCTCTTGAGACATATCAAGTTGCTCAAAATGAGATTACAGGTGGAACAGTTTCACCAAGTTACATTTCACCAATTCAAGGACTTCAACGTCTACAAAGAATTATGGACGAGTATGTTGGTGGTATTGCAACCAACTACATGACTAATGGTAATATGCTTAAAAGAGGCCTAGAATTACTTGCTTGGTTAGAGGAAGATTTAGAAAAAGTAGGTGCTGAAGATTTACACCAACTTATGAGAGCTTGGGAATTAAAACACAGAGCTTTGACTTCCCAGTGTGTAACTGAACACACTATGTTTCGTGAAGAAACACGTTGGCCTGGTTATTATTACAGAGGTGATCACATGAAACTTGATGATGATAATTGGCATTGTTTAACAGTTTCTAGACGCGATCCTAAGACTGGTAAATTCTCACTAGAAAAAGTGCCGGTTTATCACATAGTTGACGAGAACGAGAAGAGAAAAGCTTCTTAAAACAGTTAAACTTAAAATATGAATCTTTTAGAGAAATCTGATGATGAGATTATAGCAATTGCTAATCCTATTTGGGATAATCTCGTTAAGACATCAAATATGAAAGATTATGGTGGGTTTACTAAGGATTTTGGAACTCAAATGCTATTTGGGGCTAATGAAGTAGAGCTTGGAAAGCAATGGGCTAACAACAAATTGTTAACTAGTTTATCTGAAGATTATAAAGCTTTTGGATGTTTAAGGCGAGGTATGAATATTACAGTCTTATTCAAACAAAAGAGTAAAGAAATTGAAGGTGAGTTTCTTGGAAGGTTAGTCCTTGGTGTTGAAGGGGATGATGTTAAGGTCTTTGGAGCAACAATCTACTAATAAAAAAACCATTTTATATTAACTATTTATTTGACAAATAATTAACTGGGTGTATTGACGGTTGTAATGTCAATTTCCAACATAAAAATATTAAACAAAATTTCAGATTTTAAAGTAACTATTATCAAAACCGGTATCTTTGTTAGTCTAGCTGCTTATTGGGGTATCATTTTAGTTGGAACTTTTATCACATTTAATTAAGTTGTTTTTTAATAACTGTTAATTTTTTATGGATGTTTTTCTACCAATAGCTCAAGTATTTGTTAATCCTATTGAAATACTTTTATTGAGTGCAATCGTTGGAGTGCTTTCGGGTTTATTTGGTGTTGGTGGTGGTTTTTTAATGACACCATTCTTAATTTTTTTAGGCGTACCACCTGCATATGCAGTTGCAAATGAAGCTAACAATATTCTTGCAACATCAGTATCAGGATCAACAACTCATTATTTAAAAAATACTTTAGATTATAAGATGGGTCTTATGATTGTTATTGGTGGAACAATTGGAACCGCATTAGGTATTTATATTTTTACATATTTTAAGGGTATTGGAAAAATTGATACAGTTATTTCTTTAGCTTATATGTATATACTTGCAATAATTGGCACACTAATGTTAGTCGAAAGTCTTGGAGAAATAGACAGGGCAAAAAGAAACCTTATAGTTAAAAAAAAATTACACGTTCATTATTGGATACATGGTCTTCCGCTAAGAATGAGGTTTCCAAAATCAAAATTATACGAAAGTATATTTACCCCAATTATAATTGGTTTATTTGTAGGATTTATTGCTGCTATAATGGGTATAGGAGGTGCTTTTATATTAGTACCTGCAATGATTTATATAATTAAGATGCCAACAAAATTAGTTCCAGGAACTTCTTTGTTTGTAACAATATTTGTGAGTGTCATAGTTACTTTTTTACATTCATTTAATTTTGGATCTATAGATCTAATGCTAGTTGTTATGTTGGTTGTTGGATCAATCATAGGTGTTCAAATAGGACAAAAACTTGGTGAAAAAATTGATAGTTCTGGCTTGAAAGCGTTACTTGCAATTTTATTATTATTAGTTGGAATAGCTATTGCTTATGAAACATTTTTTTCTGAGCAAACTGAAAAAGAAATAATACAAGTATTAACTTCAGATTTAAATTTTTTCTCAATATTTATTTTAGAATTTTCAGAAGATATGCCATTTTTTTATGGATTGTTTTCTATTATGTTTGCAATTCTTTTGGGAGTTGGAGCTGCTCTTATTAGAAAATTTTTTTCATCCTTAAGAAAGAAATATTTTAAAAAGACTGCTTAAAAATACAACAGACTAAAAAAAAATAATTAGACGATTAATTTTCATTTGAGATTAGCAATATTGTGAGATATAAAACTTTCATATTTTAGCTTTATGAACGACTCTATAAAAAAATCAGAAGATAGTGAAATCGATTTATTAGATCTTTTAAGAACACTTTTAAGACATAAAACTTTGATTGTGGGGCTAACTGTACTTTTTGGGATTTTTGGATTTATAGCTAATCAAATGATCCCAGCTAAAGTTATAGCTAAGCAATTTCAAACAAACCTTATTTTAAAAGAGCCTTCGTCATTAGATTTAAAAATAATAACAGACCATGGAATTAATTTTGTTAATGTTAAAAATTTAAAAAAAGAATTTTTTTTTACCTTCAGACAAGATCTTATTTCTGAAACAAGTTTCAAATCTTTTGTAAAGAAATACCCGAATAAAAACTCCTTTTTAAAACCTTCAAATAAACAAGAAGGTAATGTAGATAAATTTTTAGAACAAACCTCTTTAGAATCAACTCACATTAAAAATAATATTTTTACAATTACGTTGATCTATCCGGAAGAGATTAAAGGAAGTAATTTGCTAGACGATTATGTAGAGAGCGTCAGTCTTAGAAGTAAAGATACACTTATTAATCAAATTAAAAATTTACTTCTAAGTGAGTTAGCTAATGTTGTTAATGAAAAAAGAATTTTGGTAAATAGTAAAAAAAGATCAATTATAAATCAATTGTTTGCTCATCAACAAGCTTTGAAAACTGCCGAAAGTATTGCTTCTATTGAAGGGGTGGGTTTTCGTGTGATTGAAAACTATGAATATGGAGCGGATAACAATAATTTATACTTAAAGGGCATAAAAGTTTTAAATGCTGAAATTCTTAATTTAAAAGAGCAACTAAATTACCCAGAAAGAATGGATGATTATAATTTGCTATTAAGCAAAGAAGAGTTAATTCAATCAAAAATAAAATCGTTAAAGCAAACTAATTTTAATTGGGCAATGCCTCTATCCTATCAAAAAGAAATAACAATCTCATCGAATAAAAAATCACATTTGTTACCAATAGGTTTGATTATTGGATTTGCTTTATCTCTTCTGATTATTTTTTTTAGGTATATCTCGAATATATTAAAAGGCTAGATGTTGAAGAGGTAAATTTTGTAGCTTTGTATAAAAAATATTAATGGTTAATAAAAAACTACTTATCACTGGAGGAGCAGGTTTTATAGGCTCAGCTGTTATTCGTCATATTATAAATAATACTGACCATAGAGTAGTTAATGTTGACAAACTTACCTATGCAGGGAATTTAGAATCTTTAATTTTAATTAAAAATGATGCAAGATATGTTTTTGAACAAGTAGATATCTGCAACACTGAAGAGGTTAATCGTGTTTTTAATGAACACAAGCCAGATATTGTAATACATCTAGCTGCCGAGTCTCATGTAGATAGGTCGATTGATGGACCTCGTGAATTTATTCAAACTAATATTGTTGGTACTTACGAACTATTAGAAGGAGCTAGAAATTATTGGTCTAATTTAAATGGAGAAAAGAAAGATGATTTTAGATTTCACCATGTATCAACAGATGAAGTTTATGGTGATTTAGAAGGAACAGACACTCTATTTACTGAAGAAACCTCATATGCGCCAAGCTCACCTTACTCGGCCGCCAAAGCAAGCTCTGACCATCTTGTTCGTGCATGGCACCGTACTTTTAAATTACCAATATTAATTACAAATTGCTCTAATAATTACGGCCCTTACCAGTTCCCTGAAAAACTCATTCCACTTATCATTCTTAATGCACTAGAAGGTAAAGATTTACCAATTTATGGAGACGGTAAACAAATTCGTGATTGGTTATATGTTGATGATCATGCGAGAGCATTACTTCATGTTGCACTTACAGGTAAAGTTAGTGAAACATATAATATTGGTGGGCATAACGAAATACAAAATATCGAAGTAGTAAAAACTGTTTGTGGTATTTTAGATGAATTAGCACCAAGTAAACTTGACGGTATTGATAAGTATGAAAAATTAATTACCTATGTAGATGATAGAGCAGGACATGATTTGAGATATGCTATAGATGCCACTAAAATAGCTAATAAACTTAATTGGACACCAGATGAAACTTTTGCAACAGGTATTAAAAAAACGGTAGAGTGGTATTTGAATAACAAAATCTGGTGTAGACATGTACGAGATGGAAGTTATCATAGTGAAAGATTAGGAGTGATCAAATAAGTTATGAAAGGAATTATTTTAGCTGGTGGCTCAGGCACACGTCTCTACCCTTTAACTAAGGCTGTATCAAAACAACTCATGCCAATTTATGATAAGCCAATGATTTATTACCCGTTGTCGATTTTAATGCTAGCTGGTATTCAAGAGGTTCTTATAATATCAACAGATCAAGACCTACCAAGATTTAAGCAGCTTCTTGGTGATGGTTCTGATTTAGGCATGAAGTTTGAATATATAGTTCAACCTTCACCGGATGGTTTAGCTCAAGCATTTATTCTGGGTAAAAATTTTATTGCCAATGATGATGCTTGTTTGATTCTAGGAGATAATATTTATTATGGACAGGGTATGACAAGTATACTGGCTAATGCTGTATCAAAAGCTAAAGATAAAAATATAGCAACTATATTTGCTTACCATGTTGATAAGCCTGAGCGCTACGGAGTAGTTAATTTTGACCAAACTGGTAAAGTGCTCAGTATTGAGGAAAAACCATTAGTTCCCAAAAGCAACTATGCGGTAACTGGTCTTTATTTTTATCCTAACGATGTGATAAAAAAAGCTACAGAAGTTATACCATCTGATAGAGGTGAATTAGAAATTACCACAATTAATCAATTTTATTTAAGTGAAGAACGTTTATCCGTTGAGCTTATGGGTAGAGGGTATGCTTGGCTTGACACAGGCACTCACGAAAGCTTGTTAGAAGCTTCAGCCTTTATAGAGACTGTAGAGAGAAGACAGGGTTTAAAAGTGGCTTGCATTGAAGAGATCGCTTTTGAACAAGGTTACATTAATAAAGATCAACTCATAGAACTAGCTCAACCATTATTAAAGAATCAGTATGGACAATACCTACTTAAACGTACTAAAGAAGTAAAATGAAGTTTATCCCTCAGTCAATTCCTGATGTAGTGCTTATTAAACTTAACACACATAATGATGATAGAGGTTACTTTGTAGAAACCTTTAGACAAGATTTACTTGAAGATGCAGTCGGATACAAAGTTAATTTTATGCAGGATAATGAATCTAAATCTTCTAAGGGCACACTAAGAGGCCTTCATTATCAAATAACACCTTTTGCTCAAACTAAACTTGTAAGAGTAATTAAAGGTAGTGTGCTGGATATAGCTATTGATATACGTAAGTCTAGCCCTAGTTTTGGACATCACGTGTCTGTAGAATTAACGGAACAGAACAAACACCAACTTTTTGTACCACATGGTTTTGCACATGGGTTTGTTGTATTAAGTGAAAGTGCCACTTTTTCTTATAAAGTTGATAATTATTACGCACCAGAGTATGATAGGGGAATTGCTTTTAATGATGAAAAACTTAAAATTAATTGGCAATTACCTTTTGAGGAACTAAAATTGTCAGACAGAGATAAAATTCACCCACCTTTAGCAAATGCTAGAGATTTATTTAATTGATTAATAAGTGATACCTACCAATGTTTAAAGAACTCTGGCAACATTTATCTAGACGACGTAAAAAACAATTTTGGATGTTACTAGTTTTAATGGTAGTTGCTCCACTAATGGAGGTTATTAGTATTGGTTCTATAGTGCCATTTCTAAGTGTATTAACAGACCCTGATAAAATTTTTCAAAACCAATCTCTACAACCTTTAATTACATTTTTGAGTATTACAAATTCTAATCAATTAATATTACCTCTAACAATCATTTTTATTGTAGCAACAATATTTTCAGCAATGATACGTTTGCTTTTGCTCTACGTATCCACAAGGTTCTCCTACGTTACATGCGTTGATCTTAGTGTAGATATTTATAGACGTACCTTATATCAAGATTATTCAGCTCATACATCAAGTAATAGTAGTGAAGTTATAAATAGCATTATTACTAAAACAAATACTGTTCTAGGTAAAGTTTTAGTGCCAATACTTGCTCTTATTAGCTCTACTATCATGATGGTATGTATTATTGGTGTAGTTCTCTTTATTAACCCCCAAGTATCATTAATAACAATTTCCACTTTTGGTTTGCTTTATTTCATAGTTGCATTTTTTACTAAAAAATCTTTAACAAAAAACAGTCAATTGATAGCTGACGAATCAACTAAAATGGTAAAATCTTTACAAGAGGGTTTGGGTGGAATTCGTGATGTCATAATTGATGGAACACAAGAATTTTATTGTAAAATATATCAAAATGCTGACTTTAAATTTCGATCAGCCACAGGAAAAAATATTTTTATTGCGAGTAGTCCTCGTTACTTAATGGAAGCGGTTGGAATGATTTTAATTACAATTCTAGCTTATATTTTAACCTCTCAAGAAAAAAGTATTTTAGGAGCCATTCCCATATTAGGAGCTCTTGCAATTGCAGCACAAAAATTATTTCCAGTATTGCAAACAGCATACTATTCTTATGCTGTAATCAAGGGTGCAAAGTCTTCTTTTCAAGATGTTTTAAATTTACTAAATCAACCATTTTCATATAATTTAAACAATAGCTTGATAAAACAAATACCTTTTAATCAAAAAATTACTTTTAAAGATTTAAGTTTTAGACACACAAAAGATTCACCTTGGATTTTAAAAAATGTAAATCTAACTTTTAAAAAAGGGGAAACAATTGGTTTTATTGGAGAGACAGGCAGTGGTAAAAGTACACTATTAGATATTTTAATGAGTCTATTAACCCCAACATCAGGTAATCTAATAATTGATGACAATGTTATTACAAAAAAAAATAGAAGATCTTGGCAAGTATGCATCTCACATGTTCCTCAAATTATCTACCTTACAGACAGCACTATTGAAGAAAACGTTGCGTTCGGTGTTGATTTAAAAAATATTGAACGTCAAAAAATTAATCGTGCAACAAAAAGTGCACAAATTTTAGAATTTATTAGTGATTTAAAAGATAGAAATAAAGCTTTTATTGGAGAAAGAGGTGTTCAATTATCAGGTGGGCAAAGACAGAGAATTGGTATAGCTAGAGCACTATACAAAGATAGTGATGTACTTATTTTTGATGAAGCTACTAGTGCTCTAGACAATCAAACAGAGCAGAAAATAATGGAAGAAATTGATCAATTAAAAGACAATAAGACAGTGTTTATTGTTGCACACAGGATTACAACTTTGAAGAAATGTGATCGAATAATTAGAATTAATAAAGATCACACTATTGAGATATTGGATTACAATCAAATTGGTTTCGATTAAGATAAATAAATAAATAAATAGATAAACTAATGAAAGCAATAATTTTAGCAGGTGGTTTGGGTACACGTCTTAATGAAGAGACTAGTATAAAACCAAAGCCTATGGTTGAGATTGGTGGCAAACCAATTTTATGGCATATTATGAAAATGTACTCCAATCATGGTATTAATGACTTTATAATTTGTTGTGGATATAAAGGTTATTTAATTAAAGAATATTTTGCTAATTATTTTCTTCATCAATCAGATGTAACTTTTAATATGAAAAAGAATTCTATGGAGGTGCATGAAAGACGTGTAGAGCCATGGACAATCACTTTAGTTGATACAGGTGAAAAATCTATGACAGGTGGAAGACTGGGTAAAGTATCCGAGTATATAAAAGATGAAGATGCTTTTTGTTTTACTTATGGTGATGGGGTATCAGATATTGATATTTCAAAGTTAATTGAGTTTCATAAAAAACACGGCAAAGATGCAACTTTAACTGCTGTTTATCCACCAGGTAGGTTTGGGGTGTTAAATATTAAAGATAATCAAATTAAAAAATTTATAGAAAAGCCTAAGGGTGATGGAGCCTTAATCAATGGAGGTTTTTTTGTTCTTTCTCCAAAAGTACTAAAAAGAATTTCTGGAGACAATTGTATCTGGGAGCAAGAACCGTTAAAAGGATTGGCAGCGGATGGAAATTTAATGTCCTATATGCATGAAGGTTTCTGGCAGCCTATGGATACTTTAAGGGATAAAAAATATTTACAAGATCTTTGGGAAAAAGGTAACGCACCATGGAAAACTTGGTAGTAAAGAATGATCGAGAAAGTATTTTTTTAACTGACCAAATTAACTTTAAAGGAGGTTATGCAAACTGTATATTTTCTAGAAATTGAAGAGTGCATTAATCATATGAATAAATAACAAAATGAAAAAAGATGAATTGTAGACATTGTAAAATAAAAATGAAATTAGAATTAATTGACCTAGGTAGTTCGCCTCCATCAAACGCTTATCTTACAAAAGAGACACTAAGCGCTCCAGAAAAATGGTTTCCTTTAAGAGTTTTGGTTTGTGAAAATTGCTGGTTAGTTCAAACTGAAGATTTTACAAAAGCTGATGACTTATTTGATAAAGATTATGCATATTTTAGTAGTTTTTCAACAAGTCTGCTTAAACACACAAAACAATTTGTGAAAGATTCTGTTAAACGTTTTTCTTTAGATGAAAATAGTCATCTTATAGAAGTAGCGGCAAATGATGGTTACTTATTACAGTATGTAATGGAGAGTAATATTCCTTGTATTGGTATAGAGCCAACAACTAGTACAGCTAATGCAGCTCGTGCAAAAGGAATAGATATAATAGAAGAATTCTTTGGTGTGAAGTTAGCCGAACAATTGACTAAAAAAGGTAAGCAAGCTGACTTTACTGTAGCTAATAACGTTTTAGCACATGTACCGGATATTAATGATTTTGTTTCTGGATTTTCTATAATACTCAAGCCTAATGGAGTGTCTACTTTCGAGTTTACACATCTACTAAAAATAGTTAATAAAAATCTATTTGATACCATCTACCATGAACATTTTTCATATCTTTCATTAACTGCACTAGAAACTATATTTAAAGAAAACGGATTACAAATATTTGATTTAGAAGAGCTTACAACACAGGGTGGTAGCTTAAGATTATTTGCACAACGTTCTGATACAGGAGTGCGAAAAATATCAAAAAAAGTAATTGAACTTCGAAAACAAGAAGCTGAAGCAGGAATAAATGATCCAAATTTTTATAAAGGATTTCAATTGCAAACCAATATAATAAAAGATGAACTTTTAGTTTTTTTGATAAAAGCTAAGCAAGATAATAAAAAAGTTGTTGCATACGGCGCTGCAGCCAAAGGTAATACATTGTTAAATTATGCTGGTGTCAGGCCAGATTTAATTACTTATGTAGTTGATAAAAATTTAGAAAAACAGAATAAATATATGCCTGGTAGTCGTATTCCAATTAGAGACGAAGATTTTTTAAAAAATGATAAACCAGACTTTGTTCTCATTCTTCCATGGAATTTAAAAAATGAAATAATAACTCAACTTGAGTATATCAAGAACAGTGGTGGAAAATTTGTGATAGCAGTTCCTAAATTAGAAGTTATCTAATTAATGAAAATACTTGTAACAGGTGCTACAGGTTTTATTGGGAGTCATTTAATTTTTGAGCTGTTAAAAAATGAGTCAAATCAAATTGTTGCAACTTCTAAATGCATTAATAAAGCAATGAAATTTGAATGGTATTCTAAAGTTAAATATATTGAATATGATTTTAACAATGACAACACTGAAGATTTGTATAGTTTTTTTGATAAACCAGATCAATTAATTCATTTGGCATGGAATAATTTATCTGATGTTAAAGCACCAGAACATTTAGAGGTAACACTGTTTAATCATTATAAATTTATTAAGGATATGGTTATGGCTGGATTAAAAGAAGTTATTGTTACGGGTACTTGTTTTGAATATGGTATGATTGAAGGTTCTTTAAGTGAGAACTTAAATACAAAACCATCCAATTCATATGGAAAAGCCAAAGATAAACTGAGAAAATTTATTATTGATTTGAAAAAGAGTTTTAATTTTACTTATAAGTGGATTAGAGTGTTTTATGTGTATGGTGAAAGACAATCAAAAACATCATTAATGTATCTTTTGGATAAAGCAATAAAAAATAAAGATAAAGAATTTAATATGTCGGGTGGAGAACAGCTCAGAGATTTTTTATATATTAAAGATGTTGTAAAATATATATGTTTAATTGCTGATCAAAAGATTTATGTTGATCAAGCTATTAATTGTTGCAGCGGTAAACCGATATCAGTTAAGAACTTAGTGATGAGACATTTAAAAGAAAAAAAATATAATATGAAGTTAAACTTAGGATATTATCCATATCCTGACTTTGAACCCATGTCATTCTGGGGTGATAGATTTTATTTAGATGAACTATTAAAAAAATAAAATAATAAATACAATATGATACAGGCAACAAAAAACAATTATTTTTTTACAATTGGGTATACGACATACAATAGAAAAGATTTTATTGTTAAGCAGTTAAGTAGTTTATTGACTATGGATATACCAGATAATATAGAAATAATAGTTATTGACAATTTTTCAACTGATGGAACATTTAAGGCTATTTCAGATTTGACTACCGGCAGTAGGATTAAAATCTATCGTAATAATAAAAATCTTGGATTTGCAGGAAATTTTGTAGAAGTTTTAAAGCGAGCAAAAGGTGAGTATGTTATGTGGGCCTCTGATAAAGATGGAATTAATATGAATGGTATAGAAAGATTATTAAATTGGATGGGTGATAAAAAATTTGACCTTGTTATTTTAAATTACTTTAAAGAAAAAATAAAAAAATACGAGGTCCCAGCAATAAGAAAAAACAAAACTAGAGTTATTAACTATGATGATCTATTATTTTGTTCCCACCTGCCAGGTACCATATGGAATCGTAATAAAGCATTAGTAAATCTAGTTGATTGGAGTATAATAAAAAAACAATATCCAGAAACTTCAAAATATTATCCTAATTTACTTTTATTAATAAGATTAATACCTTTTGCTAATAGTTATTTTTATAATGGATACATTTCATATCAAAAAGAAAAAAAAGAAAAAGCAAAATATTCTTTTACTGCCGCTGAATCTGGAAAACACTACTCCCATGTAGCATCAAGGTGGCTACAACACAAAGAATTTATAAGTCTTATTGAATCATGTATCCAAAAAAGTAAAAATATAAAACATAAAAATTTTTTATATAAAATGCATAAATCTTTGAACGAAAATTTGTATGAATTATTTTCAAGAGCAATACTAGAAGAGAAACCAAGTTTATATCGTTATTTTTCAAACGTATACAGCCCTTTTTCAATGATTAAAAGGAGTTACAAATTTTTAAAAACAGTATTGAGGTCTTTTTTTAATAATCCATTATTCACTATTTATCGAATAAAAGAAAGATTAAAAATAAAATACAAAATTTAAAATATTTTTATTAAGATATATGAATATTAAAAACAAAAAAAAAATTAATTATAAATATCCAAAAATATTACTAACAGGTGGAACAGGTCAATTAGGCAATGAACTAAAAAAAAATTTACAATCTTTAGGTGAGGTGTGGTCACCCAACAGTAAACAGTTTAATCTTGCAGAGCCAGAAACTCTTCGAGAGAAAATTAAATATTATCAACCTGATTTAATAATCAATAGTGCAGCATATACTGCTGTTGATCAGGCTGAGCTTAACTCAAAACTTGTATCTTGTATTAATGTTGTATCTACTAAAGTATTAGCTGAAGAAGCATTCTGTTTACAGATACCATTAATTCATTACTCGACAGATTATGTTTTTGATGGCAGTCAAAAAACACCTTACACAGAGTCTGATAAACCTAACCCAATTAATGTTTATGGAAAAACAAAACTTGATGGTGAGCATGAGATTCAAAAAAACCATAATCAATATTTAATTTTGAGAACTAGCTGGCTGTTTGGACTTTATGGAAAAAATTTTTACACTACTATGTTGCAATTATTTAAAGAAAAAAAAACTGTTAATGTTGTAAATGATCAAGTTGGAAGCCCAACTTCTATAGAATTTTTAGCAAAAGCTACTTTAGAAATACTTTCACAGTTAAAAAAAAATGAAGAAGAAAACAGATGGGGGGTCTATCATCTTGCAGGTGAAGAACAAATGACCTGGTTTGATTTTGCAAAAAAGATATATAAGCAAGAAAAAAATTCTAATAATTTTATTATAGAAAAAATATTACCAATATCTCATAAAAAATATTTAACTGAAGCAACTAGACCAAATTTTAGTGTATTGAACTGCGATCTCATTCAAAAAAATTTTGAATACATTTATAAGAAATTTTCTAAAACAGATATTTAAATAGGATCATTAGTTAAATAATGAAATTAATCTTTAATTTTAATGATTTTTATTCATCATATAGACTTTATATTATTATAATAAATGTGTATAAAAAAAATATCTTTTTAAAGTTATTCAAGTAATATCAGTTTAATTAATCAAATAATGTTTTTATAAAAACTAAAAATTTTGATAAAATTAACTAATTAAAAGATATAAGGAAATATGCATGTTAGAAAATAAATCATTATTAATTACTGGAGGAACGGGCAGCCTGGGAAAAGCTTTGGTTGAAGAGATACTTCATCGTTATCCAAATATTAAAAGATTAGTCATATTTAGCCGTGATGAACTAAAACAATTTGATATGGCTCAAATATTTTCAGAAGATAAATATCCATGCGTAAGATATTTTATTGGAGATATTCGGGATGTAAATCGTTTAAGAAGAGCACTAGAAGGCATTGATTACGTAATACATGCAGCAGCATTGAAACAAGTTCCTGCTGCTGAATACAATCCAACTGAATTTATAAAAACTAATATTCTTGGATCTGAAAACTTAATTGAAGCATGTATGGATACAAATGTTAAAAGAGTTGTTGCCCTCTCAACTGATAAAGCAGCAGCACCAATTAATTTATATGGTTCAACGAAACTATGTAGTGATAAACTTTTTGTTGCCGCTAATAGGTATAAAGGCTCTAGGGATTTAAATTTTTCTGTAGTTCGTTATGGAAATGTTTTAGGCTCTCGTGGCTCTGTGGCACCTTTTTTTATGAAAAAAAGAAAAGAAGGTATTCTTCCAATTACCGATCCAAGAATGACGAGATTTAATATTTCATTAAAAGATGGTGTTGAAATGGTGCTATGGGCATTAAAAAATTCTAAAGGAGGTGAGATATTTGTACCCAAAATACCATCATATTTAGTTACCGATATGGCAAAAGCAATTTCACCGAGTGCTAAACTTGTGAATGTTGGTATACGTGCTGGGGAAAAAATACATGAAGAGATGATAACAGAAAATGATAGTCTAAATAGTGTTGATTTAGGTATTTACTATGCCATTTTACCAAATTCAAATCCAATTTCAATTAAACAATATTGCAAAATAACTAATGCCACGATGGTGGAGGAAGGTTTTTCTTATAACTCAGGCACTAATCCAGATTTTCTCTCAATCGAAAGTTTGAGAATTTTAATAAAAGAACAATTAGATTCAAGTTTTGAACCAGTGTGAATTTAAATAATAATACAAAATTTAAACCATGACAGTAAAATTAAATATTCCTTACGGAAGGCAAGATATTACTCAAGATGACATTGATGCAGTTATAGGTGTTTTAAAATCTGATTTTTTAACTCAAGGGCCTTGTGTTCCTAAATTTGAAAAAAAAATTTCTAAATATTGTGGTGCAAAATACGCAGTTGCAACTAATTCTTCTACCTCTTCCTTGCACCTTGCCTGTCTGGCTTTAGGTCTTGTGAAAGGTGATTGGTTGTGGACTAGTTCAATTACTTTTGTGGCATCAGCAAATTGTGCACTTTATTGTGGTGCAAAAGTTGATTTTGTTGATATTGACCCAACTACATACAATCTTTGTCCTAAAGCATTAAAAAATAAACTTATTAAAGCTAAGGAATTAGGAATATTACCAAAAATTGTTGTTCCAGTGCATCTTTCTGGCCAATCCTGTGACATGAAAGCTATTCATGAACTTTCTAAAGAGTATGGTTTTAAAATAATTGAAGACGCGTCTCATGCGATAGGAGGAAAATATTTAGATAAACCAATCGGTAATTGTGAATATAGCGACATAGCAGTATTTAGTTTTCATCCAGTAAAAATTATTACAACAGGTGAGGGTGGAATAGCATTAACTAATAATTTTGAATTATCTGAGAGTATGTCTTTGTTACGTACCCATGGTATTACACGTGATCCTAAAAAAATGACAAATGAATCTGATGGAGAATGGTACTATCAACAAATAAAATTAGGTTTTAATTATCGTATGACTGATATCCAAGCAGCATTAGGGATGAGCCAATTAGAGAGACTTGATAATTACATATCACGTCGACATGAACTTGCTTCTAGATACAATAATTTCCTTAAGGATCTTCCTATAGTAATTCCATATCAGGATAATAGTAGTCACTCTTCTTTTCATTTATATATTATTCGCCTAAAAAATGAAAAAACACACAAACAAGTATTTGAATATTTGAGAGAGAAAGGAGTAATTGTAAATTTACATTATATACCAGTACATACACACCCCTATTACCAGAAAACAAAAGTTGAATTTACTGAACTTAAGCATTCAGAACAATACTACAAAGATGCTATAAGCTTACCTCTATACCCAACTATGACGGAACATCAGCAAGACCTTGTTATCTCTACATTACGTGAAGCTTTACAGTTATGAAGATTGCATTAGGAACGGTTCAATTTGGTAAAACTTATGGTGTTGCAAATACCAATGGTCAAGTTGAAAAAACTGAGGTGAAAAATATTTTAGATTTTGCTAAAGTTTCGGGTGTTGACACAATTGATACTGCTATTACTTATGAGACAGCTGAACAGTGTCTAGGTGAAATCGGTATGGATGATTATAACGTGATAACAAAACTACCTGAAATTCCAGATGATTTTGGGAATTTAAGAATTTGGGTTGTAAAGCATCTACAAAAATCCTTAAATTTTCTTAAAGTTAAAACATTATCAGGACTCCTCCTTCATAGACCAAGTCAATTACTTGATAAAGATAAAAAAGATTTGTGGAACATATTACTTAATTTAAAAAAAGATGGCATAATTAAAAAAATTGGATTCTCTATTTATACACCAGATGAATTAGATAAATTATGGAGTTTATTTAAACCTGACTTGGTGCAAGCCCCATATAATATTTTTGATCGACGTCTAGAAACAAGTGGATGGTTGCAAAAAATGTCTGAAGAAAAAGTAGAAATACATATTCGTTCTATTTTCTTACAAGGACTATTACTTATGGATGAAAAGAGTAGACCAGAAAAATTTAAAAAATGGCCTGATTTATGGGCTAAGTGGAATAATTGGTTTAAGGAAAATGATAGTACGCCAGTTCAAACAGCCGTATCTTTTGCTTTATCTGACAGTAGAATTTCAAAAGTTATTGTTGGTGTTGATAGTTTAAAACAATTTAAAGATATCATTAATGCAGCTAACAATATTTGCCAGTTTCCTGAAAGCTTTCATATTGAAGATACAAGATTGCTCAATCCATCAGAGTGGAGCTCATTATGAGAATAGTTGCTATTATTCAAGCACGTATGGGTTCATCACGTTTAGCAGGAAAGGTAATGATGAAGTTGGCAAATAAACCAGTATTAGCACATGTTGTTGAGCGTCTCACTTATTGTAAAATGATTGGAAAAATAGTAGTGGCCACTACAAATGAGACCATTGATGACCCATTAAAAGATTATTGCACAAACAACAATATTGATTGTTATCGTGGTAATTCTGAAGATGTATTAGACCGTTACTACCATGCTGCTAAAGCTTATGATGCGGACTCAATTGTACGTATCACTTGTGACTGTCCTGTAATTGACCCTGTAGTTGTAGATGCAGTAATTACTGGTTATATGTCAGGAGATTATGATTGCTATGCACTTGGTGGTCAATTTCCAGATGGTCTAGACTGTGTGGTATATTCATTTTCTGCACTAGAGAAAGCCTGGAAAGAAGCTCGATTACAATCAGAGAGAGAGCATGTTGGTCCATACATTGAAAATAATCCACACTTGTTTAAAAATGGCTCATTAAAGTTATTTAAAAATTTAGATCAGCATAGGTGGACACTTGATGTGTCAAACGATTATGAATTATTAAATAAAATTTTTGATGCATTATATCGACCTGAATCACCATTTTTAACACATGAAATTTTACAATTTATGCGAAGTAATCCGAATTTATCAACAATTAACAATAAAATTGTACGCAATGAAGGATATCTTAAATCACTACAAAAAGATAAAATAATTAAATGATTGATATAGATACTCTTAAAAATAGCAAAGGTACAAAATTATATCGTAAAGCTAAGACCCTAATCCCGGGAGGTTCTCAATTATTATCTAAGAGACCTGAAATGTTTGCACCAGATATTTGGCCTGCTTATTATTCAAAAGCAAAAGGATGTCATGTTTGGGATTTAGATGGTAAGGAATATATTGATATGTCAATTATGGCAGTAGGTGCTTGTATTTTAGGATATGCAGATGAAGATGTTGATGCTGCCGTCATTGAATCAATACATCGCGGTGTAAATAGTTCATTAAATTGCCCTGAAGAAGTTGACTTAGCTGAAGCGTTAATGGAATTGCACCCATGGTTTGATATGGTTCGTTACGCTAGAAGTGGTGGTGAAGCACTTTCCATAGCAGTGCGTATTGCTAGAGCTAAAACTAAAAGAGATATCGTATTATTTAGTGGGTATCATGGTTGGACAGATTGGTATTTGGCAGCTAATCTTGCAGACAAATCTGGCCTTGATGGACAGTTAATGCCAGGGCTTGAACCAAATGGTGTACCACGTGGATTGACTGGCACTGCAATTCCATTTGATTTTAATAATATAGAATCTTTAAGAAAAAAAATTATTGGTAAAGAGTCAGAAATTGCAGCAATCATTATTGAACCTGCTCGTGGTGAAGAAGCACCAAGTCAGTATTTAAAAACACTACGTGAAATTTCCTCTGAAATTGGAGCAGTGTTAATATATGATGAGATTACAAGTGCGTTTAGAATGTGTGCTGGAGGTATTCATTGCAGATACGGTATTTATCCAGACATGGCAGTCTTTGCAAAATCTATGGCCAATGGATACGCTATGTCAGCAATACTTGGAACAGAGGATGTAATGCAGGCAGCTCAGTCAACCTTTATATCAAGTACTAACTGGACTGACCGAGTTGGCCCAACAGCAGCTCTGGCAACACTAAAAAAATATCAAAAAACAAAAACAGATAAACATATTATTTCTATTGGAAATAAAACTAAAAAAATTTGGCAAGATGCCTCATTAAAAGCTGGTTTACAAATAAATGTTACTGGCCTACCGACATTAGCTGCTTTTGAATTTAAAAGTAAAAAACCAATGGATCTTAACACACGATTTGTTATTGAAATGCTTCAACGTGGATTTTTAGGGTTTAGACAATTTAAACCATCCTTAGCACATAGTGATATAGAATTAGATAAATATAAAAATGCAATAGAAGAGGTCTTTTTACTTTTATCAAAACTACCTGACGATAAGATTATTTCATCTCCAGTAGCTCATGCGGGACTCTATAGATTGACAAAGGAATAGTTTAAACAACCTTATGTTTATCAAAAATATTAAAAACGAAATTAAAGATGCAGTAATATGTTTAGCTGCTGGTAAAGCGCAAGAGCAGTTAATTATTAAAGCAAAGTCTCTTGGACATGTAGTTATTGCAATAGATAGAAATCCAAAATCACTTGGCTTTAAATATGCTGATATGGCAATCTGTCAAAGTACTTATGATGCTGAAGTTGTTATTAATGAATTGGAAAAATTAGAAGACAGATATAGATGGATAGGTATTTTAAATAGAAGCTCAGGCCCACCAGTTATTACTGCTGCTAAGATCTCTAAATATTTTAACCTTCCTGGAGTACCTATAGAGTCTGCACGAAATTTAGTTAATAAAGATAAATTACGTGAATCTTGTTTGAATTATAATATTCCTTCCCCTACATATAAAATATACAGTACAGATGATTGTGAAAATGTTTTTTGCAATAATTTTCCAATCGTAGTTAAACCAGCATTAAGTTTAATTGGAAAAAGTGGAATTAGTGTTGTTAGATCAGAAGAAAAACTAAAAAAATCAGTTGACTATGCAAAAAAAAATACAATTAATGGAAAAATAATCTTAGAAGAATTCCTTGAAGGACCAGATATAGTTCTTGTAAGTTTTGTTACAGGTGGTGATTTATGTTCAATTTGCATATTGGATGAATTAAATAATGAAAAAAAAGATGGCTCTATAGTTGGTAGAGGCTTTAAGACTCATTCTAGTGATAAAAATGATTGGATATTTCAAGCAAATAAAATAGCAAAAGAAATCATCTCGAATTTTAAAATTGAATGTTCACCACTCATGATTTCTTTTCGTGCAAACTCTCATAATGTCTTAAAATTAATGGAAGTTCATTTGGATTTAGGAGGGGATCTTTTGATAGAAGGAGTTTTTGAAAAAGCACTCCCTTTTAATTTCTTAGAACTAGCAGTTAAAATGGCATTAGGTAAAACAAACTGTCCAGAAAATTTTAAAATTAAACCTACAGCAATTTTTTATGATGAAGGAGATGACCTGGTAACAAATCGTAATTATACAATTTTTACAGGTAATTCAAATGAATCTCTTGAAGAAAAGATTTTAAAGATAAATAAATGAGAAAAAAATTACTTTTTTTAGGATGTAATTATGATCAAGTATCATATTTAGAAGTTCTTAAAAATCAAAATTGGGAAATTATTGGTGCAGATTTAAATAAAAATGCACCAGGAAAACATCTTTGTGATAAATTTCATAATATTGGCTATGATGATTTTATGGGTCTTATTAACTTAGGTTTAAAAGAAAAGTTTTCTAAAAATGACATGGTATTTACTGCTGCCTCCCAGTTTGCACAAAAAGGAGCAGCAAACTTTGCAGCCTATTTTGAGATTGCATTTCCATCTGAAAAAACTATTGACCTTTGTTTAGATAAAACGGCATATTATAAATATTTTTTAAATAACAACATTCCTATTCCAAAGACATGGAACATAGAGAATAAAAATGAATTAAAAGATAAAATTAAAACATCTGACTCAGAATGGTTTTATTTGAAATCAGATTTTAGCAAGAACCCAAATTATGTTTATCGTTTTAACAAGTTTGACATACCTTGGAATAATTTTTTTTGGGGGAAGGACAGGTATCTAAGAAAATATTATGTCTTACAGGAGGAGGCTAAAGGTATTTCTTTACGGATAAATTTATTTGGAGATCGTTTCAATGTGTTTGATTTCTTAACTGGAGAAAAAACCAAAATTCATCATGAAAGTATTATTTCTTTGAATATCATTGAAACATTAAAACAATTCATTAATAACCAAGGAATGCAAAATTGGTTGATTAAATTTGACATTATTCTAGGCAAAAATACTTATGTCGTTCTAGATATAGGTATGGACCCACCAATAAGAATGTTGAGAGAATCAGAAAAAAATGATGTTAGTTTTCCAGAGCATTATATTAATCAATATTTAAATAATAAAGTTACATATCCAGAAATTTTAGATTAATAAAGTTATGTGTTTAGAGTTAGTAAAATTTAAAAGGCCGTATTCAATCGCAATATCAGACAATGGTTTTATTGCATGTTTAATTAAACCTACAACAGTCAAATTAGTATTAATCTCTCTTAATAAGAATGAAAATAAAACAGTGGATATTAATGAGATTGGTTTAGAAAGCGCACATTCAATTTTGATTAATCATAATAATCAGCTAGTAATTTTAGATCATGCTTGCAGTAGATTATTTTGGTTTGATCAAAATTTAAGATTTATTTCATCATTAAGTTTGCCTGGTAAAAAATATGGAACTATAGATTTTTGTAAGACAACGAACAGAATTTATATTTCAATTTTAGATCAATCGAGAGTTATTGTGATTAACCCAAATCAATTTAAAGAATATTATTTATTATTTGACTACTCAAATACTACCGATATTTCTTCTGTTAACGGTCTTGCTTATCTGGAGGTAAATAAGTTTTTGATTATCGATAGGGATCTTTCATCAGTGTTGACCATCTCTTTAGATAAGAAAGAAAAATCTATTAATAAATTTTTGGAATATGGAAGAGATGGATTTGGAAAAATAAGACATCCAACAGATGTTAATCTTGTAGGGGAATTGATTGCTGTTCATGATAACGACAATTATTTGATACAATTTTTTAATCATAAAATGGAATTTGAGTTCCAAATTGGAGGGAAAGGTGAAAACGCTGGTTGTTTTGATTTACCTATATCAGGCTTTACATTAAATGAAGATCTTTATGTATGTGATCAAAATAATGATCGGATTGTAAAAATTAATATTTCAAAAGGACGAAAGTGTGAAGTTGTAATAAAAGATAAATTTCTTGAAGGGAGTTTGTCAAGGCCATCTGGGTGTTCATTTTATAGAAATCTATTATTTGTTGCTGATAGAAGCAATCATGTTATTCAAGTTTTTGATGAAAACCTCAAATTTTTATATGTTTTAAACACTGAAGATAAAGTTTTAAATCGACCTTCTTCTATTTCAATTATTAAAATAAAGGATCAAGATATTCTTGCTATTGTAGAGAGAAGAGAAGGTTCGAATTGTTTATTAAATTTCTATTCAATGTCTGCTGACTTGAAGTCAGCAAAGTATATGAACACAATTAGTAGCAGTTTAAGCTTTAACGATCCTCAAGATATGGATTGCAGTATTTCATCTGAATTTTATATTGCAGACACTTTAAATAGAAGAATTATAAAAATAGATTTGAATGGAAGACTTATTGCTCAAGTTGGCATGGTCAAAATATCACAAAATAAAAGAATTCTTGTGAAATGTGTTAGTGAGAGAGAAGATGGCGATGTATTTACAGCTGATTTTGATGAGTGCATTGTATATCATTTTGACTCAACCTTTAAATTAAAAAATAAGATTGATTTTTCCCAATATAAAGAAGCAATAAAAGTAATAAGATCTATACTCCCTCTAAAGGACTTTATGATACTTTGTGTAAGGGGTAAAAACCAAGTATTGAAAGTTACATATAGTGGAAAAATTATATCACCACTGTTATTAAAAGATATAAATTGGAATCATCCTGTGAAAATTTGTAAAAAAAGCAATGAGATGCTTTATATAGTGGATAAAGAAAATGATAGAATAGTAAAGATTGATAATTATAAAGATTAAGTTAGAATTAAAAAAATTTTTGAGTCATCCAAATAATATAAATAAGGTTAAGTAAGGTATGAGTTTTTTTATAGCAGAAGTATCTAGTAATCATTCGAGAAATATTGAAAGATCTTTAAATTTTATTGATACCGCTTCAAAAGTTGGTTGTGATGCAGTCAAGTTTCAATTATTCAAGATTAATGAGTTATTTGCACCAGAAATTCTTAAAAAATCAAAAGAAATTAGTGGCAGAAAACAATGGGAGTTACCTTTAGAATTTCTGCCTTTATTATCTGATCGCTGTAAAGAAAAAGGAATTCAGTTTAGTTGCACACCATTCTATCTTGATGCAGTTAAAGAATTAGAACCCTATGTTGATTTTTATAAAATAGCCTCTTATGAATTGCTATGGGATGATTTACTTATAGCTTGTGCGCTTACTAGAAAACCTGTGATTCTCTCGACTGGTATGGCAAATTTAAATGAAATAAAAAATGCCGTTAAAGTTTTACGTGATCATAATTGTGAACCAACAGTACTTCATTGTACATCAGCATACCCAACACCATATAAAGAGGCTAACTTATCTGCTATAAAAACTATACGTAATTCAGTTGGGTGTAAAGTTGGCTGGTCAGATCACACAGTTGATGCTGGAGTTGTGCAGCGTGCAATACATAAATGGGGAGCTGAGGTTGTTGAATTTCATTTTGATTTAGATGGTAAAGGTGAAGAATTCGGAGCTGGTCATTGCTGGTTACCAGAACAAATTAGTTCGTTAATTAAGCAAGTCCGTCATGCTAAAGATGCTGATGGTAATGGTATAAAAGAGCCAGTCCCTTCTGAATTACATGATCGATTATGGCGTACAGATCCATTGGATGGCTTAAGACCCTTTAAATCTGTTCGCAAATCTTTTAAAGTTAGTGAAAAATAATTTTAATAATTTTAGAGTTTTACTAGTTTGCTATGTTAGTGCCGATGTTGGGATGGGACATTTATCTAGATTAATAGCCTTGGCAGAAACACTAAGAAAAAAATACAATATTACTGCAGAGTTTTTGATATTTGGTGATTTGATTAAAAAAAAAAAGTTAGCTCGTTTTAATGTTCATAATTTTTTATTTACAGATATCTTTACACAAGCTGTGGAGAGTGTTTTACAAACTAACGATTTTAAAGCATTAATATTGGATCTTTATTCAGAGCATAAAATTAACAATCTTGATAATTTTTTTACAAAATTAAAAAAAAAAGACATATGTTTAATCGCTATTGATTCACTAATTGATTATTGCAATATTTTAGATATTCTTTGGATACCATCATTTAATTTTGATTGTAGTAAACATGCTAACTGTGCTGCCACATTAAAATCAGGATGGGATAGTTTTTTAATTCAAAAACAATTTGATCATAAAGATTGGATGTCTGGGTTTAAAGTATTAATTTTAACAGGTGGAAGTGATATTTCAAATTTAAGCAGAACTCTCCCTATGGAATTAGATAAATTATTAGATAGAAGAACTGAGATACATTGGGTTAAAGGTCCATTTTCTAGTGAGCCCAATTTACTAAAAAAGCCTCGGTTAAATTGGGTTATTCATAATGCTCCAGATAAACTTGATGAACTAATAGTTCAAAGTAACTATGTAATGACAGTGTTTGGAGTGTCATTTTTTGAGGTTTTGCAATACGGTATTCCTACAGTCGTTTTCTCACCTTATAGTAATAAAGACGATAGAGAGTTAGAAGCTTTAGCAAAAGAAGAAGTAGCCATGGTTGCAAAAAATTCAGAATCAGCTGTCATGGGCCTTATTGAACTTATGAATAATAACACTTTAGCAAAAAATTATTCTATAAATGCCTTAAATAAAATGTCAATTAATGGCACAGAAAGTCTTTCAAAAAAAATTTACTCACTAATAAAAAAAGATTAAAAAAACGAAAAAAATTTTTAGTATAAGAAGTAGTTTATTTTAATAAAAAAGGACTATTTTCCTTAAAATACTTTAATTATAAATTTTCAGGATATTTTTTGTGAAAATCAATTTTTCTAAATAATGTCATAGAAGTAGTATCTGATTTAAATTTTTTCTTATTAGGGTGTGTTGGTATGGATTTAGACTTATACATTACTTCAAATAAACCACTTTCAGTTAAAAAATTATCATAACTCATTTTGTATGATATCAAATTTTTCGTATTTAAATCTTTATTAGAATGTTTAAATAATGGGTCAAAATCAATTATTAATAAAAAACCATTTTGACTCAATTTTTTACAAATTAAATCAAATTGACGAAAGATATCATTTCTATCTAAATGATATAAATAGAAACCACAAATTATTAAATCAAAATCAAGTTTGATTTTATCAATTTCTAAACTGGAAATATTTAATAAATTTAAATTTTTATAATTCTTTTTACCGTGTTGAATTGCTTTTTTTGATATATCAATACCATAATTTTTTTTAGATCTGAGTAATTTAGAATATAGATTTAGTTTAAATCCATTAGCACACCCTATTTCTAAAATTTTATCTGCTTTTAAATTATTAATTTTTATAAGGTTTTTTATTTTTTCACTAGATACATTGTCATTAAGAGAATTAAAATTTCTTGAGAACCACCGATCTGCGTCTCCACCTTTTAATAACTTCATATTTTTTAATGATTTCATGTTTTTATAAAAAATGTGTAAGAAACACATCTGGCTTAAGTTTTTTCATACTATTATTTTTGTTATCAATTTAGATTTATAATTACTTCAAATTTCAAATAAAGTCTCTGAAAATTACATATAATATGTTACTAATTAAAATTGAACGTGAAACAGTACACCTCTTACCAAAACTAGCTTAAATGAATATAATTTTGAAATGAAACTTTTAAAAAAAATTTTAGTACAAGAAGCAGATTTTTATGGTGCTTCAAAATTGATATTTGGTAAAAAATCACTACCTATTTGTTATAATGCAACTTGGATGCATGGAATAGCACCAGTCGTTAGAGGCAGTGGTAAAGTAAAAAGTGATATATTATTACATAGCCAGGAAAGACATTTACCAATTCATCTTGTTAATAATGAAGACACTGTAAAGTATTTGGAGAAAGAGGATATAAAATCTATAGCGGTAGGAATGCCCTATATTTATACAAAAGCACATACTGAAAATAAAAGAAATAAAATTCTTTTTAAAAAAGTATTTATGCCTCCTCATTCAATTGTAACTAAACAAGAAACGGACTATCATAAATGGAAGACAATTGTAAAAAAATATGATTGTGATGCAATTTGTATAGGAGGTAATGATTACAGTAATGTGATTAATAAAAAAATTAATTTTGATAATGTAAAGATATTAAAAGGAGCGCACTCAAAAGATCTTAATTCATTAACAAGAATATCTGAGATATTTTACAGCACAAGTGAAATGATTACAAATGTCAGTGGTTCACACCTTGTTTATGCTGCAGCTTCAGGTGTGAAAGTAAAAGTTATTGATGAAATACATGAATTGTATGAAGATAGATTTAATAATAATTATGGGTTAAAAATTTTAAAAATGATTCCAAAAAAGTATAAAAAAAGTTTTGAAAAGCATTATGCAAGATATATTAATGCAGATGATATTGTATCTGCTTGGAATTTCAAGGACAGTAAAGAATTAGAGCTTCATGCTAACTATTTACTTGGCACACAGTGTAGAAAAGAAATTAAAATTATTGAAGAATATTTAACTGTAAATAATAAAATAAAAGAAATAATTTTTGCTTCTTATCTTTTATTTAATAAAGTTAATCAAAAATTAACAAGATAATTAACATTATAAGAAGCTTGACAACTCTAATGTCGTTAAAATGAAAGTATTATTATTAACTCACTCAGGTAGACAAGACTCAAGTAGTCGTATTAGATTCCTACAATACTTACCATTTTTTAAACAACAAGGTATTCAAGTCGATGTTTCACAATTACTTTCTGACGAATACGTATCAGCTATAGTTTTGGGTAAATCGAAACAATCTCTTTGGAGCTTAATACTTTTGGGTTATTGGAATAGAGTAAAAATTTTATTTAAGGTAAAAAATTATGATTTAATAATAATACATAAAGAAATATTTCCTTATATTCCTGCTTTTGTGGAACGCCTACTTTGCTTTATAGGAATTATCTATATAGTAGATTATGATGATGCGACTTTTCATAATTACGATAAACATAATAATTGGTTGGTGCGTTTATTGTTAGGTAAAAAAATTGATGCTATAATGCGTTTTTCTAATACAGTTATTATTGGAAATAGATATCTGTCTTCAAGAGCTCAGTTATCTGGAGCAAATCAGATTGAGATCATTCCAAGTGTTGTAGACTTAAATAAATATAAAGTTGTTAAATCAAATTGTAATAAACAATTAGTAGTTGGATGGATTGGCTCACCATCAACAGGTAAGTATCTTTTAGAAATTGAATCAATTTATAAGTTGCTGGCAAGTGAGTTTGATGTTCGCTTTGTGGCTGTTGGTTGCAACAAAGAAACTGTGAAAGAACTTCCAATTGAGGTATTACCATGGTCAGAGGAAACTGAGGTTCAGTTAATTCAATCTTTTGATGTAGGTATTATGCCACTTACAAATTCTTTATGGGAAAAGGGTAAATGTGGTTATAAATTAATCCAATATATGGCCTGCGAGTTACCAGTAGTTGCATCACCGATAGGTGTAAATAAACAGATTATAGAAAATGGTAAAAATGGATTTCTTGCTCAAGAACCAGACGAATGGGTTGGGGCACTTCGTCAACTCTTAAATGATGAAAGTTTACGTCGATTTATGGGAGAGAATGGGCGTAAGCTTGTTGAAGAAGAATATTCACTGCAGGTTCAATCAAAGAAATTCGAAAAAATTATATATGAGGTAGTAAATTAAAGTTAGATAAATAATTATATTTATTATTGGTTAATGAATATAATAATTCAAAATAGGTTAAAAATGAATAATAAAAAAATAGCTGTAATTGGATTAGGGTATGTAGGTTTACCTCTTGCAATTGAATTTGGAAAAAAACGTACAGTACTTGGCTATGATATAAATCAAAAAAGAATTGAAGAACTTAAACAGGGGATAGACGTTACTCTTGAAATGAGCAAACAAGACTTTAAAAAGTCAGCTCATCTAAGCTATACCGCCAACACAGATGAACTGAAAGACTGTAGTATTTTTATTGTTACTGTTCCAACACCAATTGATAAGCATAAAAAACCAGATTTAAATTTATTAAAAAAAGCTAGTGATTCAATTGGTAAAATTATTAAAAAAGATGATATTGTTATTTATGAATCAACAGTTTACCCTGGTGCAACAGAAGAAATATGCGTACCAATCTTAGAGAAACAATCGGGATTAATATTCAATAAAGATTTCTACTGTGGTTACTCACCAGAGCGTATTAATCCAGGGGATAAAAGTCATAGAATAGCTGATATTAAAAAGATAACCTCAGGTTCAACTCCAGAAATTGCTACAGAAATTGATGAACTATACCAAGAGATTGTTATTGCAGGCACACATATGACAAGCAGTATTAAAATAGCTGAAGCTGCGAAGGTTATTGAAAATACTCAAAGAGATTTAAATATTGCACTTATTAATGAATTTGCTCTCATCTTTAACAAATTGGATATTGATACAGAATCGGTATTAAAAGCTGCTGGAACTAAGTGGAATTTTTTACAATACCGTCCGGGGTTAGTAGGTGGACACTGCATTGGTGTCGATCCATATTATCTAACTTATAAAGCCAATGAAGTAGGTTATCATCCAGAGATGATTTTAGCAGGACGTAAGATAAATGACAATATGGGGATATATGTAGCACAACAAGTATCCAAACTTATGATTAAAAAAAAAATCGATATAGTGGATGCTAATGTTCTTATTATGGGTTTAACATTTAAAGAAAACTGTCCTGATCATCGTAACACTCGTGTAGCTGATTTAGTTGAAAAAATTAAAAGTTTTAATTGTAATGTTGATGTCTATGACCCCTGGGTTAATAAAGATCAAGTTAATCATGATTACAATATTCAAATGGTTAACAAACCAATAAAGGGAAAATATGATGCAATTATAATAGCTGTTGCACACGATGAATTTAAATCATTAACCCAAGATGAAATTAAATCTTATGGTAAAGATGATCATATTTTATACGATATTAAATACGTGCTTAATGCTAATGATTCTGATGGAAGACTATAAATGAATAAATATGAAAAACCTCAATAAGATTTGAAAAATAACAAAATACTTGGTTGGCAATCAAAAGTTAATTTAAATGGTAGTCTTAAAATGACATATACTGAATTTAAAAAGCAATATGAGGCATATTAAAAAATTATTTAATCTTTTTAAAAAAAAGTAATATTAAATTGAAGAAATATTCAAAATATAAGCTTTAATGAAAACAATAATAATTACATCTAGCTATAAAAGACCAGAGTTATTACAAAGATTAGGAGATATAATTATTCCACTCATAAATAAAACAGATAGAACGTTAAAGTGGAGAGTTGTAATTGATGGGCCTGCTGAAGAATATAAATTTATTTTAAATAAATTTAGTGAAAAAGTTATAGATAAATCTTCATTTACCTGGTCTGAACAAAAAAATATTGGTAAATTTAAATCTTTAGTAAAGATTATGGATGAAGAAAAAACACAATGTGATTGGTTAGTAAATATTGATGATGATGATGTTTTGATAAATTATAGATTTGAATCTTTTTTGAATATAATTGAAACTATTCCATTAAGTGTTAAGGCAATACTTGTTCCAAGGTTGATGCTCAAATCACCCACACACTATCTAGCACAAATTTATAAAAAAAAATTATTTAAAAAGTATGATCAAAAAATAATTAGTTACTTTGGATTTAAAGATAAGTTTGGTGATGTTGATACTTCAATTTTTATTCGTTCAACGGGTTACAAATTTAAACATAATAATGAAGTCCTAAATGATAGTTTTACTTCCGAGTCATTATTGTATCTTGATTCATTTCCAAACGAAGATATTTTAATATTAAATAATCATTTAGTATATAGTCAGTATTTAGCGCAAGGTCTTACAGGACTGTCTAAGCATAACAGAATTTCAAACCCAATTTCTGCAGTGGCCACGTATAAAAAATTTTTAGAGCAGGGCATTGAGATCAAATCAAAAATTTCATTACTTTATGTTAAATCATTGATTAATTATTACCGATTTAATCTACATGCTAATAAAAAAAACATAATAAATAATAAAAAATATGGAAATTTCATAATTCGCTTTATAGCATCAAGTATTGGAGAAATAATTTTTTTCTATGATAAACTGTTAGTTAAAAAGAAATGAAAACTGAACTTGTCCAAAAAGAAATTCTTCTGCAGGAAAAAACTAATATTCTGCAAATAATTGATTCAGACATGGGAGGTGGTGCCGAAAAATTAGTTTCCTACATACAGGAAAGAATAACGAGCACTATAAAAGTAATAACTTTTAAAAAATTAAATAAGAAATTTGAAACAAATACAAAATATAAATCTTTAGATATTAAAAATAATTCAGTATGGGCAATTTTTATTGCTAGTTATGGTATTTGTAAAACTACATTCCAACATAAAAAAAAATCTAACTTAGCATTTCACTCTCACCTTTCTAGAGCACTTTATGCCACTTTTATTCCATCTCTTATTTTTAGAATACCTCATATACATACTGAACATAACACTTTTAATAGAAGACGAGAAAAATGGTATTTGTACCTGATAGAATATTTTATTTATAATTCACTTAAATCTATAATATGTGTATCTGAAGCTACAAGATATGAATTACTCTCGTACATGCCTAGTTTAGATTTAGATAAAGTCGTTGTTATTGAAAATGGCACAGAATTAATTCAACATAAAATTCGAAATTTTTCTAAGAAAAAAAAATTTAATATTATAGTGCTTGGCTCTCTAACCCATAAAAAAGGGATTGACTTATTGTTATCCTCAATTCCACATTTAGTAGACAAGATTAATAAAATAAAAATAATTGGATCTGGTCCAGAGAGAGAAAAATTGTTAAATTTGATAAATAAATTTTCATTAAACTCATTAGTTGAATTGATTGATCATACGGAAGATATTAAAGCCCATTTATACGACGCAGATATAGGTGTGGTGCCTTCGAGATGGGAGGGTTTTGGTTTAGTTGCCGTAGAAATGCGCTCATCAGGATTACCAATATTGATTTCTGATGTTCCTGGTCTCAGTGATATATTTTCTCATTATAATGCTGTGGTAAGTTTTAAGGTAGGATCAAAAGATTCACTTAAAAACTCTCTTAATGCATTATTAGAAGACCTAAGTAACGACAGAATAGTCGTTAAAGATTTAAAATCAGATTTAGAAAACTATTCAATACAAAATTTTTTAAAAAGGTATGAAGAGTTTTATAAAAAAATTTAAATTATAGATAAAGTTTAATTTATCAATTTTAGATAATATTAGCAGATAAAAAAATAAAATTTTGATTATAACTAATGTATTTAAGCAATAAATTTGATTATAATATCAACTAATAAATTAATATAGTCATGAATAACATAAATCATCTTAGTGATTTTACAATATTAGAAAATGTGTGGAATTATGTTTCAATATTTATTGTATTTTTTATTGGACTTTTTTTAATTTTTTTTAGTGAAAAAATATTTGATACAACTAAAGTTCGAGTCTGTTCTTTATATGTTTGGCATACTATTCTTTGCTCTATTTTTATTTTTACTACTTCAAAAATAGGTGGTGACGCAATATTTTATTATACTGCATCACTAATTCATGAACGTGAATTTAGTTTTGGTACAACTGCAACTCTTTATTTTACAACAATATTTACAAGGGGGTTTGGGTTAACATATATTAGCACTTTTATGGTATTTAATATTATTGGTACTTATGGACTGCTTGCTTTAGATGCTTCATTAAGACATGCAACTTTTGATAAATCAAAATATATTAAACTACTAGCACTTTTTACAGTGCTTATGCCTTCTTTAAGTTATTGGAGTTCAGGAATTGGTAAAGATGCCATTCAATTTTTTGGTACTTGTTTTTTGTTGTGGTCTAGTATTAATTTTAAAAAACGAAATATAATATTTTTAATTTCATTAATAATAATTTTTACAACTAGACCTCATATAGGTGGCATAGCAATCATTTCTTTATTTCTATCATTATGGTTTATCAGCTCATTGTCACTTAAAAAAAAAATATTATATTTAATAATTACTTTTGTTCCTTTAATATTTTTATTACCTACTGTATTAGATTCTGTAGGTTTTTCTAAAAATTATGATTATAGTTTAGCTAATTTATTTACGTTTATAAAATTAAGACAAACTTATACTATGATTGGTGGATCTTCTGTTGATATTGGAGAAATGAATTTTATTTATCAATTATTTACTTATCTTTTTAGACCGCTTCCTTATGAGACCCATAACACACTTGCTTTCTTATCATCTCTAGATAATTTATTTTTATTATCAATCTTCATTATAACTATACTCAGCATAATATTTGTAAAAAGAGAAAAATTTTTATTAAATCATCATACTGAAAATAGATGGTTTTTATTAATATTTAGTTTAGTTGGTTTATCAATTTTATCTTATACAACTGCAAATTTTGGAATTTCTGCCCGTCAGAAATGGATGGTTATGCCAATACTATTGTATTTTTGTTTTCAATGTATGAGAGTTAAATGATAGATAAAAAAACTATAATTTATATTACCCTAAAATTAAAAGTTGTTTTAGATATTTTTTCTGTCAAATAGAAATAATTTAAATTTGTATGGTATATATTTTTGTTTCTTTTAATTTAGTTGCAGTACTTGAATATTTAAATACAAAAGACATCTATGGTACAAATTTTTAAATCTATATCGTTATGAGTAGCGTAAATCATCTAAGTGATGTTAGTTTGATTGAAAATATATGGGATTCAATCTCTATAGTAGCTGTATTAATTGTTGGTTGTTATTTAATCTCAATTAGCGCAAAATATTTCAATGCAACTAAAGTTAGAGCTTTATCATTGTATATATGGCACAGTTTTTTTTGTTTTGCTTATATTTTTACCACTTCAATAATTGGTGGTGACTCAATATGGTATTATACAGAGTCATTAATCCAAAAAAATGTATTTTCATTTGGTACAACATCAACTCTTTACTTTACCACATTACTAACAGTTGGGTTTGGTTTAAATTATATCAGTACTTTTTTAGTTTATAATATTATTGGTACAATTGGACTAATTGCTATAGATGCATCTTTAAGACATGTAACAAAAAATAAATCTAGTTTTGTTAAATCATTATCATTATTCATAGTTCTTGTACCTTCTATGAGTTATTGGAGCTCAGCAATTGGTAAAGACTCGATACAATTTATGGCAACTGGTCTTTTATTATGGTCAAGTATTGACTTTAAGAAGCGTAATTTAATGTTTTTGATATCGATATTTATTATGTTTGTTGTTCGTCCACATATATGCGGTATAGCAGTTGTTGCTTTTACATTTTCGATATTCATTATTAACTCAATAAGTTTTACTAAAAAATTTACTTACCTTGCTATTTGTTTAGTTTTCTTATTATCTGCTGTGCCTTTTATACTTGGATATGTCAATTGGGATAGCTCAATATCGATAGACTCTATAACAGAGTACGTTAAACAAAGACAGGGGTATAATTTGGATGGTGGCGGAAGTGTAGATATTAGAAAAATGAATTTACCATATCAATTGTTTACATATCTTTTTAGACCATTACCATATGAAGCTCACAGCACCCTAGCTCTTATATCTTCTATAGATAATGCTTTGTTACTAACAGTTTTTATCTTATCTGCTCTTAGTATCATATTCCTAAAAAGAAAAAATTTTAATTTAAACCACCCTACTGAAAATAGGTACTTTTTATTGATATTTAGTTTAGGGTTATTGTTGATGTTAGCACTTACTACTGCAAATTGGGGAATTGCTGCGCGTCAAAAATGGATGGTCATGCCAATATTGTTATATTTTGGGTTCTTATTCATTAGAGTTAGTGGGTCTAAAAAAACTAAAGTCAAAAAAACCAAAATTATTTAAGGTATAATTAATAAATAGTGATCTTATTACTGTAGTTTAATATCGATTGTAAATAAGAAGTGAATTATAGTCTTATTTTAGAATGAATTTTATTTTTGAAAATTTAAATTTTAAAAAGTCACTAGAAAATTATATATGGATGATAAAATTATAATAATTGGCAGAAATAGTAATTTATCTAATCATTTGTTAGAAAAATTAAAGAATGCAAAAGTTATTTCATCAAGAGAAATTTCAAATAATATTGACATATTATCTGAATTTAAAAATCAGAAAATTAAATTAATATTTAATAATTTTCATCCAGCAATAAAATTAAATGAAATGATTAATGCAGAAGAATATATAATGAATTCTATTGGTTTAACTTCTAAAATTTTAAATTATTTTTTAATTAATGATATAAAGATAAACAAAATTATCTACACAAGTAGTAGTTCTGTTTATGGTAATAATAAATTTTCTACTGAAACAGATGAACTAAAACCTCTAAATCTATATGCGTCACTAAAAATTGCAAATGAAAAAATGATTGAAAAATTTTCTACTGATAATAAAATTAACTATACTATTTCAAGATTATTTAATATGTATGGAGGTAATGATAAATTTTCTATTATTAGTAAAATTTTTTTTGCAATAAAAACTACTCAAGAAATTACAATTGTTAATAATGGCAACTCTATAAGAGATTTTATCCACATTAATGATGTTGTTGATATTTATATAAAACTCCTAAATATAAAAAATATTAAAGTAGTTAATATAGGTACTGGAATTGGAAGATCTGTTAAAAGTATAATTAAATCTTTTGCAAAATACAAAATAAAAATATTTACTAAAAATATTTCAAGAAATGAATTAAAAGAATCAACTGCAAATATTAAAATTTTAAATAAAATTTTAGATAAAAAAATATTTATTCAAATAGAGGATTATATTAAAGAACAATTAAGTCATAATAAATAATAGATGAAAAAAGTTATTATCATTGCACCAATATATGACTCTTTAATTAATTTTAGAGGTGATTTAATTGAAGAAATTAAAAATAAAGATTGTGAAGTAATTACAATATCACCAGCACCTTCAAAACAATATCGAGAAACTTTTAAAGATAAACAAATAAAAAATATCACACTTAATTTTGAAAGGAATAAGGTAAATCCTTTTCATGATTTTTATATGTTTGTAAAATTAGTTATAATATTTTGGACCCAGTCACCAGATATTGTTTTATCGTATGGAATAAAACCAGTTATTTATGGAGGGTTAGCAGCAAAGTTTTTTAAAATAAATTTTTATGCTTTGGTTACAGGTGTTGGTTACGCATTTCAAGGGGACTCATTTAAAAGAAAATTATTAACTAAATTAGTTGCTATTTTGTACAAATCTGCACTCAAAAAAGCTAACGAGGTTATTTTTCACAATAAAGAAAATTGTAATCTGTTTGTTGAAAAAAATATTATATCTAAATTAAAAACATCTGTTGTAAATGGATCTGGTGTAGATATTGATAAATTCAATTTTGAACCACCTGTCATAAAAAATGTAAGTTTTTTATGTATTTCTCGATTACTTGGTGAAAAAGGATTAAGAGAATATGCTGCAGCTGCTAAAATTGTAAAAAAAAAATTTCCTAATATTATTTTTAATTTAGTTGGACCTGAAGATACGTCCCCGGATGGAATATCTTTAAATGAAGTTATGAAGTGGTCAGACTATATTAATTACAAAGGTGCAACTTTGGATGTTCGTCCCTTTATAAAGAGTGCAAATATTTTTATATTACCGTCTTATCATGAAGGAATATCAAGAAGCATATTAGAGGCTATGTCAATGGGTCGGCCAATCCTTACAACTGATGGAGTTGGTTGCAAGGAGACTGTAGAAGATAATGTTAATGGTTTTAAAGTACCAGTTGGATCTATAGAAAAACTTGCTGAAAAAATGATTTGGTTTATTCAAAACCCTATGTCACTAAATCAAATGGGTATAGCTAGCAGAAAGATTGTTGAGCAGCGTTATGATGTCCGCAAAGTTAACTTTGAAATGCTTAATATTATTGGGCTAGGAGCAACCAGGTCTTTAGCTAAATCAGAAAAAATTATTATCATTACATCTGTACCAATAAGTTTTTCCACTTTAATACGAGGCCAGGCTAAGTATTTAAGTAATTTTTATAATGTTAAACTTGTTTCATCTTTTTCTTCTAACAATTCACAAATATCAGATTTTGAAGGTGTAGAATTTAAGTCTATAAATATGACAAGAAAAATAACCCCAATTCAAGACTTAAAAGCAATATACAGACTCTATAAATATATTTCAATTGAAAGACCAAACATAGTCTACACATTTACACCAAAAGCTGGGCTTTTAGGGATGTTAGCATCTTTTCTATGTAGAATACCTGTTAGAGTTCATAATATTGTAGGCTTACCGTTGATGGAATATACTGGCTGGAAACTAGTTTTACTTAAATTTATTGAAAGATTAACATATTTTTTTTCTACTAGAATTTTTTGTAATAGTTTTGGATTAAAAAAATATATCAATGATAATTTGACCTCTTTACCAATAACTGTTGTAGGGCAAGGCTCAATTAATGGTGTAGATACAGAATATTTTAAAGATAAGCTCAATAATGAAGAAAAGTCACTCATTAGATTAAAACATAATATTTCTAATAATGATTTTGTCATAACATTTCTTGGAAGAATTGTCAGAGATAAGGGAATAAATGAATTAGTAGAATCATTTGTATTACTTTTAAAAAAATATCCCAACTTAAAACTTTTATTAGTTGGAGACTATGATGATAATTTGAATAGAATTGATGATGAAACTAAAGATTTAATAAGTAGCATGGAGTCGATCATAAATGTGGGCTTTAAGAGTGATATTAGAGATTTTTTATCTATTTCAGATTTATTTGTACTTCCTTCTTACAGAGAAGGTTTGCCAAATTCATTAATCGAAGCAGGTAGTTTTGGTATTCCTTTATTAGCAACAAATATAAATGGATGTAATGAAATCATTGATAATAATGAAACAGGTTTGCTTATAAAGATGAAAGATATAAACAGTTTAAAAGATGGAATAGAAAAGTGTATAACTGATAAGAAATTTTATTCCTACATAAAGAGCAATGTCAGAGATAAAATTATAATGAAATATGAACAAAATTCTTTTTGGTTAAATTTAAAAGATGAATTTAAAAAAACTATTTGATATATTTTTATAAACAATATTAACAATACTAGTAATGAAACGTATATTTGATTTATTTATTACCTTTTTTCTATTATCACTTTTTTTACCTGTAATAATATTAATTACATTAATTCTTATAAGTAAATTAGAGTTTCCAATATTTTTTAAACAATCTCGTCCTGGATTGAATGGAAAGATATTTAAGATTATCAAATTTAGAACAATGACAAATCAGCTCGATACAGATAAAAAATTATTATTGGATGAAGCCAGACTGACTGCATTCGGTAAATTTTTAAGATCAGTGAGTTTAGATGAGTTACCTGGACTATGGAATGTGCTAAAAGGTGATATGAGTTTGGTTGGTCCTCGACCGTTATTAATAGAGTATCTGCCTTTATATACCACTCAACAGGCTAGACGACATGAAGTTAGGCCAGGTATTACAGGTTGGGCACAAATTAATGGCCGTAATACAATTAGTTGGAATGAAAAATTTAATTTAGATGTTTGGTATGTTGACAACCAGTCTATTTGGCTAGATATAAGGATATTATGCCTAACAGTAAAAAAAGTAATAATGCGTGAAGGAATAAACCAGACTGGTCAAATTACAGTAGAACGCTTTAAGGGTAATGATGGTGAAAAGTGATAGATTTAATAATTGGAAATATCCAATTATTAAAGAGGGAAAGCCAACAAAATATAATTGGGTTGTGCAAAATTTAGATGGTTTAGATTTGGGATTTAATACTGATATTGGTGCTTTTTCTTATATTAACGCTAAATATAAAGTCATAATTGAAGATGAGGTGCAAATTGGATCACATTGCTCTATTTACTCCGTATCTACTATAGATAATTCTTCAGGGAAAGTGGTATTAAAAAATAATTGTCGAATTGGAAGTCATACAGTCATTCTTCCGGGTGTATCAATTGGCAAAAACTCTATAATTGGTGCGCATAGTTTAGTTAATAAAGATATTCCAGATAATGTAGTTGCTTTTGGTGTACCCGCTAAAGTAACACGTAAATTAAATAATGATAAATAGTCAATTTTCTCCATGGCCTTCATTTACCTTAGAGGAAGCTAATTCAGTTCGTGATGTTCTGTTATCAAATAAAGTTAATTATTGGACTGGTGAAGAATGTCGTGAGTTTGAAAAAGAGTTTGCAGTTTGGACAAATTCTAAATATGCGATAGCTCTAGGAAATGGAACCCAAGCTTTAGACGGTGCGTTGAAAGCTTTGGATATTGGTGAAGGCAATGAAGTGATTGTCACCTCTCGCACATATATTAGTTCAGTTTCATCTATCGTAAATGCTGGTGCAATCCCTATTTTTGCTGACGTTGATTTGAATTCCCAAAATATCAAAGTTGAATCTATTAAATCTTTAATTAATAGCAAAACTAAAGCTATTGTTTGTGTACATTTAGCTGGTTGGCCATGTGAAATGGATGATATAATGGATTTAGCTAATGAATTTAATTTATATGTTATTGAAGACTGTGCGCAAGCTCATGGAGCCAAATATAAAGACAAACCTGTTGGCTCAATTGGAAATATCGGTTGTTGGAGTTTTTGCCAAGATAAAATCATGACAACAGGAGGTGAGGGTGGCATGGTCACTACTAATGATAAATCTTTATGGAATAAGATGTGGGCTTATAAAGATCATGGTAAGAGCTATGAAGCTGTGTATGAACGAGAGCACCCAGCAGGATTCAGATGGTTAAATGAATCATTTGGAACGAATTGGCGTATGACTGAAATGCAAGCAATAATTGGAAGAATACAACTAAAAAGAATGCCCGATTGGCAAGCTAAGCGTATTAGTAATATTAATAAAATATGGAATTCTGCTAGGCAATGTAAAGGTTTGCGTGTGCCAAGTATTTCTGACTATATTAAACATGCAGCTTATAAATGTTACGTTTTTGTTGAATCAAAGGAATTAAAAAATGGGTGGAATCGTGATAGAATTATTAAAGAGATAAATGCATTGGGCGTGCCGTGTTATTTTGGAGCTTGTTCTGAGGTGTACTTAGAAAAAGCATTTGATAATACCAAATTTAGACCCAAAGAGAGATTAGTTAATGCTAAAGAATTAGGAGAAACTTCTTTAGTTTTTTTAGTACACCCAACTTTAACTAAAGATGAGATTCAAAAAACAAGTGATGCAATTACTTCTGTTATGAATCAGGCTACAAGCGTTTAATATAAAAATGTTTTAAAAAAAATCTCTAAGGTTATAATACTAACAATTCCAACAGTTATAGCTGTAATTAAACCTACAACAAATGGTTTATAGCCCATTGATTTTAGCTCATTTATATTAATAGATATACCCACAGCTGCCATCGCCATAGTTAGAAAGACCGTAGCTAAACTCTTAAGGTAGCCTATAAAGTTTTTCCATGTTTCAAAATTAGAATTTTCTACTGTAAATACTTGATCTCCAATATTCCTAACAACTATCATTCCTATAAAACCAATTACAAAATATGGAAAAATACTTAATATAGAATAACCTTTATCTTTAACGTTACCTCGATTATATAAAAAAGCAAATAATGGAATCATAATAACTAAAAAAGTATTTCTTATTAATTTTGTAACTGTAGCTACATTTAATGTCTCTGGACTGTTAAATTGCTGATCATAGATCAATCCAGCAGCAGCCACTTGAGAAGTTTCATGAATAGCAGTTCCTAAAAATAAACCAGCCTTTAATGGTTCGCCATAAAAATACCATTCTGCAAAATATGGGTAGACAAGCATTGCAATGACACCAAATAAAGTAATGTTTGCTATTGCATAGGCCACTTCAGTTTTTTTAGCATTTATAACAGGAGCCGTCGCAACTATGGCAGTTGCACCACAAACACTCGTACCTATAGCTATTAGGTAAGACATTCTTGACGAAATAGGTACTTTTTTAATCAATAATTTTACAAGGATGAGTACACTTAATATACATACAATAATCAAAGGAATAGCAATGGTTCCAAATTTAATAAACTCTCCAAAACTTAACCTGATACCTAAAAAAATTATCCCTAATTTTAAAATATACTTTTGAGTAAAGTCTAATCCTAACATCATACCTGGCCTAGGTGTAAATGCATTTCCCATAACAATGCCAAGTAGTATTGCAATCATAGCAGTGGAAATTGGGCTTTTAGTGGTATTAAATAATTCAATCGCAATTACATTGTTTATCCCTTGAGAAAATAAACAAAAAACTAAAGCTAAGACAATACCAGGAGTAATGTTTGTTATATTTTTAAACACTATGAGTTGAGAACTTTAGAAAAATTACGCACTACGGTAGAGTTTTGTCATAACAAACTCTTTATGTCCTAAAGCTTCAGCGCAAGTTAATCTACCATTAGCAACTCTAATCATTGATTTGATTAATTCATCACCAGCTTCTGACATAGTCATCTCTCGTGATAAAATTTTTGATACATCGCAATCAATGTGTTCACCCATGCCTTTTACAGTTAATGGGTTGGCAGTTAATTTAACAACAGGCTCTATAGGGTTACCTACGATATTACCTTGACCTGTTGGGAATAAGTGAATGTTAAATCCAGCAGCTGCTTGAAGTGTAATACACTCTGCTGCTGCAGATGAAGTATCCATAAAGTATAATCCTTTTCCTTTAGTAGGTTCTTCAGCTGGTTCTAAAACATCAATAAACTTACAATTTCCAATTTTTTGGAAGTTTCCAAAAGCTTTCTCTTCAATTGTCGTTAATCCTCCTGCAATATTTCCTGCAGTTGGTTGACTATCTGAAAGGTCATCTGTTGCTTCTTTTAGAATAAAATCATTGTAATCACTCCATGTTTTCATGAATTTTTCAGAAGCTTCTGGAGTTGCACCACGTGTAGCACAAACCTTTTCAGCACCAGTTAACTCTGAGGTTTCACCAAAACATAAATGAACTCCTAATGGCTCTAATTTATCCATTAAATTTCCAACTGTTGGGTTAGCAGCAAGACCTGATGTTGTATCAGATTCACCACATTTAACTGAAATCCATAAATCACTTAAAGGACATTCTTCTCTTTGTTTTTCAGAAGCCCACATTGCAAATTCTTGAGCTTTTTTAGAAGCCTTCATGATTGTTCCAATGTCACCAGTTCTTTCAATATGAAATCCTTCAACTGGTTTTCCACTTTTAGCAATTTCATCAACAATTCTTTTTGTCCATTTAGGTTCAATCCCAATAACAATTACAGCAGCAACGTTAGGGTTTTTTCCAGTCCCAATCATTGTTCTAAAGTGTAAATCTAAATCAGCACCAAATTGAAGTCTTCCATAAGAATGAGGGAGAGCCATTGTACCTTTAATATTATTTGCTACAGCTTCAGCACAAGCGTTTGAGATATCATCTACAGGTAAGATGATTACGTGGTTTCTAGTGCCAACTCTGCTATTTTCTCTTTTATAACCTAAAAAACTTTTTGGAATTTCCATATTTTTTACCACTTCTTCGTTTTTACATTGTGAACATGAACATGCTCACCTTTTTTGATTGATTTAACTACTTTTCCAATATCATGACCATATTTTAAAATAGTATCACCCTCATTAAGGTCAACCATTGCAATTTTATGTCCTAATTGAATTTCATCTACTGATTGAATTTGAACCGTCTTATCATTTTCCATAATCCAGCAAGCGCAATCTTGTTTAGCAGTGATTTTATCAATAACAACTACTCCAACGTTGTCCTTTTCGTCATGTATAATAATGTCTGTAGCCATAATTGTGTCGATTTGTTTGTTTGAAATTTTTTTATTCTTATATATTAATCTTAAAAATTAACAAATTATTTATAAATTTTTTAACAACTTAAGCAGGAAGGCCTAATTATTATGACTAAAATGACAACAGAAGAAGCTTTTGTAAAAGTTTTACAAATGCATGGAATTGAACACGCATTTGGAATTATTGGTTCAGCCTTTATGCCTATTTCAGATATTTTTCCTGATGCAGGAATAACTTTTTGGGATGTTGCACATGAAACTAATGGTGGATTAATTGCAGATGGTTACACAAGATCTACTGGTAAAATGTCAATGGTCATTGCTCAAAATGGTCCTGGAATTACCGGTCTTGTTACACCTATTAAAACTGCATACTGGAACCACACACCATTATTATTAGTAACACCTCAAGCTGCCAATAAAACTATGGGCCAAGGTGGCTTTCAAGAAGTAGAACAAATGAATTTATTTAAAGATATGGTTTGTTATCAAGAAGAAGTTAGAGACGCTTCAAGAATGGCAGAAGTATTAAATAGAGTAATTGAAAAAGCGATCAGAGGATCAGCTCCAGCACAAATAAATGTTCCAAGAGATTACTGGACACAAGTAATTGATATTGATCTTCCTCCAATTGTTAGACTTGAGAGACAAGCAGGTGGAGTTGATGCAATTAAAAAAGCAGCTGACTTATTATCAAACGCTAAGTTTCCAGTAATATTATCTGGTGCGGGTGTTGTAATTGGTGGAGCGATTGAAGATTGTAAAAAATTAGCTGAAAAATTAGATGCTCCAGTTTGTTCAGGGTATCAACATAATGATAGTTTCCCGGGAAGTCATCCACTAGCTGCTGGACCATTAGGGTATAATGGATCAAAAGCTGGAATGGAATTAATTAAGAAAGCTGATGTCGTTCTTGCACTTGGTACAAGATTAAATCCTTTCTCAACTCTACCTGGTTACGGAATGGATTACTGGCCAAAAGATGCGAGTATCATTCAAGTTGATATGAATTCAGATAGAATTGGTTTAACTAAAAAAGTATCAGTTGGTATTTGTGGTGATGCAAAATTAGTATCTCAACAAATTTTAGCTCAACTTTCTCCAACAGCGGGGGATACCAATAGAGAAGAGAGAAAAAATACAATTCACCAAACTAAATCTGCGTGGTTACAAGAGTTATCAAGTCTAGATCATGAAGATGATGATGAAGGTACTGTTTGGAATGCAGAAGCTAGAAAAAGAGATGCAGACAGAATGTCTCCTAGAGAAGCATGGAGAGGAATTCAAGCAGGAATGCCTGATGACGTAATTATCTCAAGTGATATTGGAAATAACTGTGCAATTGGAAACGCTTACCCTACATTTGAAAAAGGTAGAAAATATTTAGCACCAGGATTATTTGGTCCTTGTGGTTATGGCTTTCCAGCAATTCTTGGAGCAAAAATTGGATGTCCTGATACTCCAGTAATTGGTTTTGCAGGTGACGGTGCATTCGGTATCAGCATGAACGAAATGAGTTCAGTAGCAAGACCAGAATGGCCAGCAATTTCAATGGTAATTTTTAGAAACTACCAGTGGGGAGCTGAAAAAAGAAACACTACTTTATGGTTTGATGACAATTTTGTTGGAACAGAACTTGATCCTGAATTAAGTTATGCAAAAGTTGCTGATGCTTGCGGATTAAAAGGTGTTACTGTTCGAACTATGGAAGAGACTACAGCTGCTATCAAGCAATCATGCGAGGATCAAAAGAAAGGAATTACAACGTTTATTGAAGTAATTCTTAACCAAGAATTGGGTGAACCTTTCAGAAGAGATGCCATGAAAAGACCAGTTAAAGTTGCAGGGATCAATAAAGAAGACATGATTAAGCAACCTTCTTTGGTATCTTAAGATCTTTTAAAAATATCCTATCTGTCATAATGTAACTACATGAATGTAGTTAATGATATTGGTTGTAGTTGGATTAATGACCTTGATAGAAGATCTAATATAAAAACTTTAGATAAAGATAAATCCTGTGATTGGTTAATTATTGGTGCTGGTTACACAGGTTTATCTGCTGCTAGAAAATTATCAGAACTTCATCCTAATCAAAAAATTATTATTGTTGATGCTCAATTAGCAGGTGAGGGTGCAAGTGGAAGGAACTCAGGTTATTTAGTCGATACTACCCTTAATGATGGTTTCACCTCCAATAAAGAGCTTTCCAATTATAAAAAGAAAACAGACATTTATAAATTAGGAATTGATGTTGTTAAAAAGTTTATTAAAGAGCATCAGGTAGATTGTGATTGGAATGAAAGTGGAAAGTATTTTGCCTCATCAAATGAAAAAGACAGAAAGATATTGGAAAATTTTAGCAAAACTTTGTTAAAATTAAACTTTGAACATAATATTTTAGAAAAAGATGATTTAGGTAAAAGATTAGGTACGAATTTTTATAACTTAGCACTTTATACTAAAGGAGGAATTTTATTACATCCAGGAAAACTTGTAAGAGCAATGATTGACACTTTGCCAGATAATGTTGAGTTGCTTGAAAATTCTCAGCTAAATGAATGGTCAAAAAATAGTGACACAATTATTTGTAAATTTAAAAATCATAAAATAATTACTAAAAAGATTATTTTTTGCACAAATGGGTTTTTAAAATCACTTGGTATAAAAAATAATTATAATTTCCCCTTAACTTTAACTGCAAGCATGACAAGAATATTAACTGATAGAGAATATAAGTTTATTGGTGAGCCTAAAGAATGGGGTGTGCTACCTGTTAGACCAATGGGTGCAACTATTAGAATGACAAAAGATAAAAGAATTTTAATTAGAAATACTGCAGAAGTTCATAGTCCTTTTAAAATGTCTAAATCAGGTTTAGATAAAAGATCTTTAAATCAAAAACTTGGAATTAAAAAAAGATTTCCAAGTTTAGCAGATGATATTATTGAATCTAGTTGGTCTGGGATTGTATCTAGAACAAGAAATAGTTCACAAATTTTTGATAAAATTGATCATAATGTTTTTGTAGCAGGTTGTTATAATGGTTCTGGTATTGGTGTTGGAACCTTATTTGGTGAACAGATAGCAATTAAAGCAAGCAACGAAGATAGTGATGAAATTAATATAATAGAATCTAGAAATAAGCCTACCTGGTTACCATCACAACCATTTTTAAATATTGGAGTTAAAACAAGATTAATATTTGAGAGGTTTAGATCTCGATCTGATATTTAGTTATTGATTTCTTATAAGTGGATAAACTTTAGGGCTTAAATACTTAAAATTAGTAATCATAATTAAGATTAATGTAGCTAATCCAATCCCAATAGTTACCTGCAAAAATATTGCTAAATCAAACTTCCAAGTGATTTGAAAAATATTTTCAATGATAAATTGCGAACCTATGACCGCAAAAAATAGAGCTATTAAAATTATGGATGTGAATATAATAAAAAACTCAATAATTGAAGAGAGTACAACCTCAACTTTGGAAAAACCTAGAATTTTGAATATTAAGTTTTGAAATTCTTTAATTTTACCCTGAACTATAATTGCACTAGATATGACAATTAAACCAATGACTATAGTTATTGCAGAGATAACGGTTACAGCAATAAATACTTTGTTTAAAAGATCTGTTACTTTCTCCAAGTAATCAGTGATTTTTATAATAGAAAGACTAGGCATTTTATCTAGTAAAGCAGTTTCATTAAAATTTTCTAAACTTTTAAACTTTGAAGTGGCCAAATATTCGTGAGGTATATTTTTTGCAAATTGGGGGTTTAATAGCATTGCAAAGTTAATAGTAAAATCTCTGTAGTCTACTAACCTGAAATTTACAATCTCACCTTCAATTTCACGACCATAGATATTTAAAGTAAAAATGTCACCAATTTTAATATCAAAATTTTTAGCAATTTTACTATCAAGTGAAATTTGAAGTTTATCAGGTCTACTTAAATCCCACCACGTACCCTCTACAATCGGATTATCTTTTAAAACTTTATCAGCCCAAGAAGACCTTCTGTCATTTCTAATTACCCAGTGGCTATCATTACTTGAATCGATATAAGTATTTGGATCTATTCCATTAATTTTTAGAATACCTGTTGAGACCATGGGTACAATTTCAAGACTAGCCTCTTTATCCATATCAAAAATTAAATCTTCAAATATTTGTCTTTCATCACTTTGAATGCCAATGAAAAAATAATCAGGAGCAAGCTCCGGTATAGATTTTGCAATTTCTCTTTTAAAGTTCGAACCAACAAACGCTAAAGTTAATAATAATGTGACCCCTAAACCTAAGGACATAATAGTTATAGGGGTAATGCTTTTAGTTTGAGTAATATTTTTAACAGATACTTTAATTGAAATATTTGGATGTTCATTAAGTCCTTTAAATAATTTTATAATCAAGTTTGATAATAAATAAAACACCAACAGACAAATAAAGAATGCCCCAAAATAACCCAAGCTATAAATTGGTCGAGCTGAACCAATGGTAAATAAAGAAATTAAAATTGATAATAGTAATAGACTTAAAATGATTGATTTCTTTGAATAATAAAATTGAAGGTTTTGAAATACATTTCTAAACAAGTTTGATGCCTTAACCTGGTCAATTGCATTAACGGTTGGTATAGAAAATATGATCAAGATTAATAAACCTACTAAAAAAACTTTGAAATAATTAAGGATAGAAAAACTACCTTCAATATTTAACCCAAGGCCAGCTGATAAATAAACATCAACAATGGGGACTAGAAAGAAACTAAAAGAATAGGCGGCAGTAGATATTACGAATAATAGAAAGAGTAATTGAAGATAATAGACTATTTTAATATCTTTTGAAAAAAAGCCTAAAGACTTCTTAACGGCTATAGACATATTGTTCTGGTTAATGAAAGAAAGCAGAGTGTTAGCAATTCCAATTCCGGCAATTAACATTGCACTAATTGATACAAGGGACAAAAATTGAGAGAAATTATCAATTATTCTCTTTAAAGGACCGTCAGATTTTTCATGATATCTAAGTTTAACCTTTTTTTCATCTTTGAATAATTGCTCAATCTTTTTAGATAAAATTTTTGGATTATCTCCCTCATTAAATCTTACTTTATATTCATAGTTTAAAAAGCTACCTAGATTGTTAAGTTTTAATAGTTCTAATGTTTGTTTTCCAGCTAAAGCAAAATCACCAAACACAAAAGCACCTCCAATATCAGGCACAGATTTTACAATACCAATTACAGTAAAGAGTTTGTCTTGAACCTTGATCATATCATTTAATTCTAAATTAAGATTTTTGAAAATGTTTTCATTAACAAGAATGGTGTTTTCTGTAGTTTGTAATTTTTCAAATGCACCAATAGGCTCGTAACCTACTTCGCCAAATAGTGGATAATTTTCATCTACTGTTTTAATTCTAGAAAATATTGATTTGTTCTTTGTCTTATTAGTAGTTGAGATCATAGTACTAAATTCAACCATTTGAGAAACTGTAGAAAACTTTTTAACTTTGTTAATTAATTCTAAGTTGCCAACATTACGATTGTAATCAATTTCAATATCACCACCCAAAAGTGCTCTTGAGTTATTATTTAGTTCTTTGTTCAAACTATCTTCAATTGTGAAAATTGAACTTAAGATAAACAAACTAATAAAAAGTGTTAAAATAATGCTGGAAATTTTTTTATAATTTCTACTTAAATCTCTTAAGGCATATATTAAAGTTAACTTGAACTCTGAAAGCTTAGACAATTTTTCCATCTTTGATTTTGATTTTTCTTTTTGCTTTATTCGCAAGTTTTGGATCATGGGTGACCATAATTAAAGATGATTTTTCTTCCTTAATATATTTAAACAAAATATCTGCAATCATTTGTGAATTTTCACTATCTAAATTTCCAGTAGGTTCATCTGCTAAGATTAACTTTGGCTTCATGGCTATAGCCCTTGCAATAGCAACACGTTGCTGTTCACCACCAGAAAGTTGGCTTGGTAAATTATTAAATCTATTTTTTAATCCAAATCGATCAAGCAATTCTTTTGCTCGTTCATTAGGATTTTTTAGATTATTTAATTCTAAAGTTAAAGCAACATTTTCAACAGCAGTATAATTTGGAATAAGATAGAAAGATTGAAAAACAATCCCAATATTTTTTCTTCTAATTTTAGAAACTTCATCTTCACTCATTTTAGATATTTCTTGATCTTCAAAAAATATCTTACCAGAAGTTGCTTTCTCTAAGCCACCTGCGAGCATAATTAAGCTTGTTTTTCCAGAGCCGCTTTCGCCAACTATTGAAATAGACTCATTTTTCTTAGTTTCTAAATCAATATTTTTTAAAACCTTAATTGTATCGTTACCATTTTGGTATTTAAGATTAACGTTTTTTAGCTTAAGAAGTGTTTCCATGAATAGAAGTTTTATTATTAAAATTATATCGTTCTGTCTAGTAACCATAAACGTCTATGCAGCAGATAAAGTTGTTTTATTCGGTGATAGTTTAATGGCTGGGTATGGTCTTTTACAAGAAAATCACTTGGCTTTAGTGTTAGAAAAAAACCTCAATAAAAAGGGTTTTGATATTAAAATTATTGATGGAAGTGTTTCAGGCAGCACATCAGCAGGAGGACTAAATAGAATAGAGTGGACCTTATCCGAACCTAATATTGACTTGTTAATTATAGGACTTGGTGCAAATGATATGTTGCGTGGTTTAAGTCCTAATGAAACTAAAAAAAATCTAGAAAAAATTATTCAGATTTCTATACAAAAAAATGTTGAAGTAATATTAGCTGGTATGATTGCACCTACTACCCACGGAATAAGTTACAAAAAAAAATTTGATGACATTTATCCAAATTTAGTAAAAAAATATAATTTAAATTATATCCCATTTTTATTAGAAGGTGTTGCATTAAACCCTGAATATAATCAAGATGATGGTATTCATCCCAATAAAAAAGGCATTATTATAATTAGCAAAATTCTCCAAAAAAAAATTATTAATTTAGAAGGTAGATTTTAAAAAAATATTTTTATAAGATTGTATAAAATAAACTTTGATTTGAGTATTCAAAAAATACTCAAACTTTTTCATTTGAGATTAGCAATATTGTGAGATATAAAACTTTCATATTTTAGCTTTATGAACGACTCTATAAAAAAATCAGAAGATAGTGAAATCGATTTATTAGATCTTTTAAGAACACTTTTAAGACATAAAACTTTGATTGTGGGGCTAACTGTACTTTTTGGGATTTTTGGATTTATAGCTAATCAAATGATCCCAGCTAAAGTTATAGCTAAGCAATTTCAAACAAACCTTATTTTAAAAGAGCCTTCGTCATTAGATTTAAAAATAATAACAGACCATGGAATTAATTTTGTTAATGTTAAAAATTTAAAAAAAGAATTTTTTTTTACCTTCAGACAAGATCTTATTTCTGAAACAAGTTTCAAATCTTTTGTAAAGAAATACCCGAATAAAAACTCCTTTTTAAAACCTTCAAATAAACAAGAAGGTAATGTAGATAAATTTTTAGAACAAACCTCTTTAGAATCAACTCACATTAAAAATAATATTTTTACAATTACGTTGATCTATCCGGAAGAGATTAAAGGAAGTAATTTGCTAGACGATTATGTAGAGAGCGTCAGTCTTAGAAGTAAAGATACACTTATTAATCAAATTAAAAATTTACTTCTAAGTGAGTTAGCTAATGTTGTTAATGAAAAAAGAATTTTGGTAAATAGTAAAAAAAGATCAATTATAAATCAATTGTTTGCTCATCAACAAGCTTTGAAAACTGCCGAAAGTATTGCTTCTATTGAAGGGGTGGGTTTTCGTGTGATTGAAAACTATGAATATAGAGCGGATAACAATAATTTATACTTAAAGGGCATAAAAGTTTTAAATGCTGAAATTCTTAATTTAAAAGAGCAACTAAATTACCCAGAAAGAATGGATGATTATAATTTGCTATTAAGCAAAGAAGAGTTAATTCAATCAAAAATAAAATCGTTAAAGCAAACTAATTTTAATTGGGCAATGCCTCTATCCTATCAAAAAGAAATAACAATCTCATCGAATAAAAAATCACATTTGTTACCAATAGGTTTGATTATTGGATTTGCTTTATCTCTTCTGATTATTTTTTTTAGGTATATCTCGAATATATTAAAAGGCTAGATGTTGAAGAGGTAAATTTTGTAGATTCTTTGCAAAGACAATTAAAGAATTAACTTTAATTTTATGATTTTATTCTACATTATGAGATCTATAAAATATGCTTATAATTTTATTAGATGACATTTTGAAAACAATTAAAAGAAAGGTACATTTCGTTGATTAAACAATTACTTTCGTTATCAAGAATTAATAAACAATTAATTATTCTAGCAATTGATTTTGCCTTGATTGTGTTAATAATATTAGCATCATTCTCAATACGTTTAGAATATTGGTACTTTCCAAAAAACGATTTAGTATGGATAATATTGGGTGCACCTTTGGTTGCAATTCCTATTTTTGCAAAATTTGGTTTATATCATGCAATTGTTCGTTATATAGGTTTTAAGACGTTATGGTCTATTGTTCAGGCTGTATCTTTGTATGCATTTATATGGGGTTTAGTTGCATTTATAATATCTGGAGCAGAGGGAATTCCAAGGTCAGTCATATTAATTAACTGGTTATTAGCTATATTAATAATTGGAGGAGTAAGAATTTTTGCACGTTTTTTGCTTAGTAATAATATTAAATTTTCAATTCTTAATTATGAATTTAAAAGTAATAATAATGCTGAATACATAAGTAAGCGTAAAGTTTTAATTTATGGCGCAGGTAATGCTGGAATACAGTTGGTATCAGCACTGAAGAACTCTAAAGAATATCACCCAGTTGGATTTATAGATGATGCTAAAGAGCTACAAGGTAATTATATCGGTGGTTTAAATATATATCCCGTAGAGATTATAGGTAAGTTGATTGATAAACTCAAAGTTGAGGAAGTGTTAATCGCACTACCAAGTATTTCTCGTACTAAACGATTTACTATTATTGATAAATTAGAACCTTATCCAGTTGTTGTGCGCATGCTACCAGGCTTATCAGAGTTAGCTCAAGGCAAAATAAAAATTAATGATTTACTTCAAGTAAGTATTAAAGATTTACTTGGACGCAAGTCGGTAGAATCAAATAAAGATCTATTAGGAAAAAATATTACCAATAAAATCGTAGTAGTAACAGGTGCAGGGGGATCAATTGGCTCAGAACTTTGCAGACAAATAGTTTTTTTAAAACCAAAGAAATTAATTTTATATGAGATGAATGAGTTGTCGCTTTATATAATTGAAAAAGAATTATCTAATATGAACTTACAATCATTGAGTATTTACCCAATATTAGGCAGTGTTAATAATAAAAACAGACTTAAAAATATTTTTAAACATTTTAATGTAGAAACAATCTATCATGCCGCAGCATATAAGCATGTACCAATGGTAGAATTTAACAATACTGAGGGAGTGGATAACAATATATTCGGCACTCTTAATTGTGCAGAAGTCGCAATTGATTTAAATGTTGAGACTTTTGTTTTAATATCAACAGATAAGGCGGTACGCCCAACAAATACTATGGGGGCAACTAAGCGTACAGCTGAACTTATATTGCAAGCTTTTTCTGTCACACAAATGGGCACAAAATTTAGCATAGTGCGTTTTGGTAATGTGCTAGGTTCTAGTGGGTCTGTTATTCCTTTATTTGAACAACAAATTAAGGATGGAGGTCCAGTTACCGTAACTGATAAAAATATTACTCGTTATTTTATGACAGTGTCAGAGGCAGTAGAGCTTATAATTCAAGCGGGTGCCATGGGTAAAGGAGGGGATTTATTTGTATTGGATATGGGTAAACCGATAAAGATTCAAGATTTGGCCAAAAAAATGATCCGTCTAAGTGGCCTAAAAGTAAAAGATGAATTAAATCCAGATGGAGATATTCAGATTACCTATACAGGCCTGCGTGCTGGTGAGAAACTCTATGAAGAGTTGTTAATAGGAGACAATGTAAGTAAGACAGACAATCCACTTATTATGTGTGCACAAGAAGAAATGCTTACTTGGAATGAGTTAAAGCTATTATTGAATAAACTAATGGAGGCAAATCATACCTTTGATCATAAGATGGTACGCGAAATTTTAATTCAAATAGTACCAGGTTTTAAACCACAGTCTGAAATTACTGACATTTTATTTGAGGATAAAAATTAAATCAAATGTTAACCAACTCTATTGCTTTAATAATACCTTTTTTTATTTGGGGTCCTTTTTTCCCTGATCTAATTGTGAGCATTTCATCTTTAATTTTTTTGTACCATGTCTTTAAAAATAAAGATTTTAGTTATTTTAATATCAAACCTTTAGTAATTTTTTTTATATTTTGTGTTTATGCTATTTTTTGCAGCCTATTATCAGAAAATATTTTACTAAGTTTTGAGAGTAGTTTATTTTATTTTAGAATTGGAATATTTGCATGTGTTATTTGGTATTGCATAGATCGTGATAAAAGAATTTTAAAATATTTTTACTATATTTTAGTAATTTCTTTTTCCGTGTTAGTGGTAGATGGCTATATTCAGTTTTTTTCAGGAAAAAATATTATGGGCTACCCACTTCTATCGGGAGTTCGTGTTAGTTCTTTTTTTGGAGATGAACACATTTTAGGCTCATATTTAAGTAGACTTTTCCCTTTATTGTTTGCGCTTTTTTTATTAAAAGAAAAAAAAGTTAAGCACGAGACATATTTTATTGGTGTATTATTTATTCTAGTAGATGTATTAATTTTTGTATCAGGTGAAAGAGCTGCTTTTGCTTTTTTAAACTTATCAACAATATTTATAATAATATTAATCGATAGATATCAAAAATTTAGGCTTGTTACTTTTGTTATAGCTTTGGTTGTTATTTCATTACTAACTTATAGTAGTAAAACTTTGCAACAACGTATGATTTCTGAACCAGCTAAAACAATGGGATTAACAAACGATTCTCAAAATCAAAATGTTTTACAAAGAAAATATATATTCACTCCAACTCATGATAGTTTAATTAGAACAGCTTTTAATATGTTTTTGGATAAACCTATCTTTGGACATGGTCCGAAAATGTTTAGAGTCATCTGTAAAGATAAAAAATACAAAACTGGAATTAATCCTTGTCAGAATCATCCTCATAATTTTTATGTTCAATTATTAGCTGAAATGGGAATTATAGGTTTTAGTTTTTTATTCAGTGCTTTTTTGTATGTTACGTATTCAGCTTACCGTCAGTTAAAATCCATTATCCTAAAACAAAAAAGACATTTAACAGATTATCAAGTTTGCTTGCTTGCAGGAATATTAATTACTATTTGGCCCATAGCTCCTAATGGTAATTTCTTTAATAACTGGCTAGCTATTATTTACAGTCTACCCGTTGGTTTTTATCTTCAATCTATCTACGGAAAAAAATAATTTAAAATTATTAAGTAGCATATAAAAAATATTAAAAAGAATACTTACAGCTAATTTTTATGGTTAGTTAAGGTCTATTTGAATCAAGCAAAACTTAAAACTTCCAAATGAAATTATCAAAACAAGATAGTATCGGTATGATTTAATTGAATAATTTTTTAAATAAAATATTCAATTTTTGTTTATTTTCATAACCCATACCAACAAACTTTGGAAAGGTTACGTAGCTATTTTCAACTAAAGATGAATCTGGAAAACCTCCAAAGGGTTGAAATAAGCTTGGATAAATTTCATTACCACCTAAATCTAGTCCAGCAGCAATATTACAAGAAATTTGATGACCACCATGAGGCACTACTCTTGTAGAGCTCCAGTTATTTTCTTTCATCATATCTAAAGTTTTTAAATATTCGACTAAACCATAACTTAAAGAACAATCAAATTGTAACCAGTCAATATCTTTTCGCATTCCACCATATCGAATTAAATTCCTAGAATCCTGCATCGAAAAAAGATTTTCTCCCGTGGCTAATCCATTTTTATAAGATTTAGACAGTTCAGCGTTTAATTGGTAATCCAGAGGATCACCTGCTTCTTCAAACCATTTTAGATTATATGGTTCAATTGCTTTTCCATATTCAATAGCAGTTTTTAGATCAAAACTACCATTCGCATCGACACATAAATTATTACCATCACCAACTAATTTTAAAACACTTTCAATTCTTTTTAAGTCATCTTTTAACGGAGCGCCTCCTATTTTCATCTTGACAGTTGTAAAACCTAAATCTAAATAGCTTTTCATTTCATCAAGAAGCATCGGAATATCTTTTCCTGGGTAATAATATCCACCTGCCGCATATACAAAAATTTTATTGGTAAATTTTCCATTGCCATATTTTTTTGCTAAATGTTCATAAAGTGGAACTTGTTCTATTTTTGAAACAATGTCCCACACAGCCATATCAATTGCACCAACAGCTGTACTTCTTTCACCATGTCCACCTGGTTTTTCATTTTTCATCAAAACTTTCCAAATTTTTTCAGGACTAAAGTTATTACCATCATCATTTAGTAAATCTTTTTCCTCAGCTTCATTTAATCTAGGTATAAATCTTTTTGTTAAGAGTTCACTGACTGCATATCTTCCATTTGAATGAAAACCATACCCAACCACATTTTCACCGTTTATTTTGACATCAGTTTTCATTGCAACAACGCTACAATCCATTTTTGCAAAACTTATGTATGCATTTTTAATGTCTGAACTGATTGCGAAGGTTTTTTCTTGAATATCTATAATTTTCATTTTATTTAATTATATGGTAATTTTATAATTTCTAACTTTAAACACTATAAATATCAGGATTTGAAACTTAAATATATTACTCATTTCTGCACACATGCACGTTGACAGTAAGATAAAAAATAAATAGTTTTCTAATTTAAATTAACAAACAAGGGAAAATATCTAATGAAATTAAAATCTTATATTAGTAAATTTCTTGCAGCATTATCACTTACAGTTATTAGTATAAGTGGTGCTAACGCAGGAGTTACGAACATAATTCCATTCGGCCCAGGTGGTGAATCTGATGTTACGGCCAGAATGCAACAACCTTATTATAAAGACATTTACAATGATGATATTGTTGTTCAATACAAACCAGGTGGTGGCGGATCAGTAGGTTGGTCTTCTTTAAACTCAGAAAAAAGTGATGGTAGTGTTATTATGGGTGTAAACCTTCCACATATCATTATGCAACCTATCGCTAAAGGTGAAAAAGCAGGTTACAAAACAGAAGATGTAAATGTTTTTTCATTTTTTCACTATACACCTGATGCAATTTTAGTAGAAGCATCGAGCCCCTACAAAACATTAGAAGAGTTAATGAGCTTTGCTAAAAAAAATCCAGGACAACTAACTTTTAGTGGATCTGGAACATATTCAGCAAATCATCTTTTAACTATTTCTTTAAATAAAAAAGCAAAAGTTAAAACTACTTACGTTCCTTTCAAAGGTACGGGTGCTGCTGTTCAAGCATTATTAGGTAAGGTAGTTGTGGCTGAAGCTGGCTATTCAACTGTTGCTGCTAAACAAGGTTCTAAAGTTAGAATGCTTGCTGTAGCATCAGAAGAAAGATTACCAGCTTTTCCAGACGTTCCTACTTTTAAAGAGTTAGGATATAACATTGTTTCTGGAGCATATAGAGGTTACGCACTTCCTAAATCTGCCTCTAAAGCAACGGTTAAAGAATGGTCTGATCGTATTATGAAAATTAATGCTGATCCAGCCTTCATCAAACAAATGGAAGATAATGCTTTTGTAGTTGTTAACATTGGTCATAAAGAAATGAAAAAGTTTATGAAAAAACAAATGAAAGCTAACAAAGCTATCGCTAAAGAACTTGGTTTAATTAAATAGTTAAGTCTTTGAATGACAAATATTTTTACAGATTTTTTGTCATCGTTAAGCATACTTAATTTAGGCTTAGCATTTTCAGGAGTTTTGGCGGGCATCATTATTGGTGCTTTGCCAGGACTTTCAGCAACCATGGCGGTTGCTATTTTAGTACCCTTTACGTTCGCACTCGAGCCTTCTTCTGGATTAATCGTTCTAGGAGCGATTTATACAGGAGCCATTTTTGGAGGTTCATGGTCTGCAATCTTAATTAATACACCAGGAACACCTTCAGCTGTTGCAACTACGTTTGATGGATATCCTATGGCCAAAAGTGGTAATGGTGATTTAGCTATGTCTATAAGCTGCATGTCATCATTTATAGGTGGAATAGTAGGAGTTATATGTCTTGCGTTATTCGCGCCACCCTTAGCAAGCATTTCTCTAAAATTTGGTCCCACAGAATATTTTTGGTTAGCAATTTTAGGCTTAACATTAATTTCAACGTTAGCAGAGGGAGATAATATTAAATCATTAATTGGTGCTTGTCTTGGTTTATTAATGTCGATGATTGGTGTTGCAGTTATTGGTGGTGATATGAGAATGACTTGGAATATCAGTTTTTTAAATAGTGGAATAGAAATTGTTAGTGCAATGATTGGACTTTTCTGTATTCCAGTTATTTTAGATCTAACTAGCATGAAGGGAAAGCATTTAAGTGAAAATACAACACCTAAAAGTTTAAGATTAAAAGAATCTTTTTTAATAATGTATCGTAAAAAATTTGAAGCATTAAGAGGAGCATTCATTGGAACTTTTATTGGTATTCTTCCAGGTGCTGGAGGAAGTATTGCGAGCATAGTTTCATATGGTGAGGCAAAAAGAAGTTCAAGAAATAAAGATAATTTTGGTAAAGGTGAACCAGAAGGTTTAATTGCATCAGAGACAGCAAATAACGCAACAGTTGGTGGTGGTTTTATTCCAACACTATGTCTTGGTATACCAGGCACTCCACCTGATGCTGTAATTTTAGGAGCATTATTAGTTCAAGGAATAAGAACAGGGGACACTTTATTTACTCAGCAATCTTCAATTGTCTACACTTTTATATTCGGTTTACTTTTAGCAACTATTATGATGTTGCCATTAGGATTGTTAATGGGAAGATATGCATACAAATCTATTATCAAAGTACCAAGAGAAATACTAATTCCAATTATAATTTTTTTAACAATTATTGGTAGTTACTCAATTCAAAATAATATTCTAAATGTTTATTTCATGTTTTTCTTTGGTTTAATTGGTTGGATATTAAATAGGGCAGGTTTTAAAGCTTCACCGATTGTCTTAGGATTAGTATTGGGGCAAATTGCTGAACAAGGATTTGTTCAAGCTTATATAATAGGTAACGCTCAAGAAAATATTTTAGCAAATTACTTTGCTAGACCTATCTCGATTGCACTGGTGTTCTTTATTATAATGGGATTATTCCTCCCTACTTTGAAACGAATTTATAATAGGAGAAAAAATGCTTAAATTTGTTAAGGATAAAACATCCTTTATTTCAGGCATTTGTCTTATTTTGTTATCTCTGCTTCTTTTTTATGAAGCAAGCACCCTAAGCCCTTTTGGTTCAGTTTTTCCATACGCAATAACAACAGCACTACTAATTTTATCTGTAATTTTAATATTTCGTTCATTTAGATTGGAAATTAGGGTTATTAATGAAAAAGTTTCATTTATTAAAATTCCTTTATTAATTATAACGTTTTTTGCTTGGATATATTTTTTAGAAAGAGCAGGATTTATTTTAACAAGTTTAATTTCATTTAATTTACTTATTTTAATTAATGCAGGTCAAAGTATCTCTTTAAAAAAGATAATATTTTATATGTTATTGGGTAGTATATTCATTCTACTTTTATACTTTGGGTTTAAAAATTTATTATTAGTACCACTTCCAGAAGGTCTCTGGTTTAGAGTTTAAAATAGAAGGAAAATTATGTATAAAATTGGCATCATCGATACCATGAAGGATAAAGGTATTAACCTTTTAAAAAGTTACAAAGATTTTGACTGTGAAATTGTAACTGATCTATCTAGAGAAAATCTTTTATTAAAATTACCTAAGTTTGATGGGATTACCCTTAGAAGAGGTAAAATTGATAGAGAAATTTTAAGTAAATGTGACAAGCTCAAGGTTATTGCAAGACATGGCGTTGGTTATGATAGTGTTGACACCAAATGTTTAAAAGAAAAAGGTATTACTTTGCTTGTGGCGCACAATTCAACATCCACTTCTCCCGCAGAACATATAATGTTTATGATTATGAATATTTATAAAGGTGTTAGCATGTTCGACACCATGGTTAGAAGTGGTGATTTTGTTAAAGCAATACATTTGAATATTGAACAAAATTTTGAACTATTTGACAAAACAGTTCTTATTGCTGGCTTTGGTAGAATTGGAAAAAAACTAATTAAAAAATGTCTTGGTTTTGATATGAAAGTTTTAGTTTTTGACCCTTATGTTGATGATACAACCATAACATCTCTTGGTGGAACAAAAGTTTCAATCCTTGAAGAAGGTTTAAAAAAAGCTGATATTTTATCATTAAGCTTACCATTAAATGCTGAAACTAAAAATTTTATAACGCTTAAAGAAATGAAGCTTATGAAAAAGAGTTCAATCATAATTAACACAGCAAGAGGTGGTGTTGTTAATGAAGAGGATTTAAACAATGCCCTTGATAATAATATCATAGCGTTTGCTGGAATAGATGTTTTTGAAAAAGAACCACCAGAACCAACAAATCCATTAATTACAAATAAAAAAGTAGTGTTAAGCCCACATTCTGCAACGTTTACTAAAGAAGGTCTAGAAAGTATGGCTGTTGAAACGGCTCAAAACATTATAGATTTTTTTGAAAAAAAAACTGAAAATACTAAAATAGTCAAACTTTAATAAAATAAATTTAATTAAATTATCTTATGAAAACATACAATATCGCATCAATAGCAGGAGACGGAATAGGAAAAGAAGTTGTCCCAGCAGCACACAAAGTTTTAAAAAAAATTTCAGAACAACATCAATTTAAATTAGTAATTGATGAATTTGATTTTTCATCTTGTGATTACTATGAGAAACATGGAAAAATGCTTCCAAATGATTGGAAGAAAAAAATTGAAAAACATGATGCTATTTTCTTTGGTGCGGTCGGTATGCCAGAGAGATATCCAGATCACATAACTTTATGGGGTTCATTATTAAAATTTAGAAGAGAATTTGATCAATACATCAACCTAAGACCAGTAAAATTATTTCCAGGAGTTAAATCGCCATTAGCAGACAAAACTCCTGGTGATATTGATATGATTATTGTTAGAGAAAATACAGAAGGAGAATATTCATCTGTTGGTGGTAGAATGTACGAGGGAACAGAACGAGAAATAGTCCTTCAAGAAACAATAATGTCCAAGCATGGTATAGATAGAGTACAAAAATTTGCTTTTGAAATAGCAAAATCACGAAAAAGAAAAAAATTAACTAGTGCAACAAAATCAAATGGTATTTCAATTACAATGCCATATTGGGATGAAAGATTTGATGCTAATAAAAAAGATTACACTGAAATTGAAACCGATCAATTTCATATTGATATTTTAGTTGCAAGATTTGTTTTAAACCCTGAATGGTTTGATGTTGTTGTAGCATCAAATTTATTTGGAGATATTTTATCTGATTTAGGGCCAGCTTGTACTGGCACTATTGGTATTGCTCCATCAGCAAATATTAATCCTGAGAAAAAATTTCCATCTTTATTTGAACCAGTTCATGGTTCAGCTCCTGATATTGCGGGCAAAGGTATAGCAAATCCTATAGGGCAAATTTGGTCTGGTGCTTTAATGTTAGATTATCTTGGAGAAAAAGAAGCAGCTAATACAATCATGGCTTCAATAGAAAAAACATTATTAGATAAAAAAAATAGAACAAAAGATTTGAGTGGAGAAAGTAATACACTTGAATGTGCGCAAGCTGTATTAGATAATTTATAATTAAATGAAATGATTAAAATAATTCCGAATAAAAAAGATATTGGAGCTGAAATCATTTGTGATCTAATAAAACTTTCAAATCTAGATTTTAAAAAAATAAAATCTGCACTTAATAAATATGGTGTTATATATTTTAAAAAACAAAATTTAACATCGAGCTCTTATATTAAGTTTGCTAAAAATTTTGGTAAATTAGCAAATTATCCAAGGTTAAAAGGTCTAAGTAAAAAATATCCTCAAATTACAGTTGTTCAAAGAAAATCTTCTGATAAAGGGCCTAGTTTTGGGGAACAATTTCATACAGACTCAATTTACACAAATAAACCACCAAGGTTTACTATGTTGTTTTCTAAACTTGTTCCAAAAAAAGGTGCTGCTAATACTGAATTTTGTTCTCAATATTTGGCTTTTAAAAATTTACCAACAAATATTAAAAAGAAATTAAAATTAGTGAAAGGTGTTTACTCATCAGAAGGCCCAATATCAATTACCACTAAAGAAAGAGTTAAAGAAAAAGGAAAAAAAATTGATGAGTTAGTAGCTGTTCATAAAATTTTCAAAAAAATAAATTTAAATTATACAATTTATTGTAGCCCAGGACATTTCATGGGTTTTAAACCAAAAATTAAAGATCACTTAAAATTAAAGAATTTTTTATCAAAACATCAAATTAAGAAAAAATTTCAATATTCATTAGAATGGGAAAAAAACCAATTAGCAATTTGGGATAATAGATCTATGCTTCATCAAGCCACTCCATTTAAAGGTAATAGAATAATGCACAGAATAACAATTCATTAATCAAATCAGATTATAAAGTTACAGAATATCAGTATAATTTAATCTAAAATCTAGCCTTTTTAAATTGAGTAAATCAGGTAAAGCTCAGTATTCATTGCACCACCTAGACACACAATACGGACGATGATAGGTTTTATTAATCTAATTATATGAGTTATTTAAAAAATATAAAAAAAATTGACACATTGATAGTGGGAGCTGGCCAAGCTGGTCTTGCAATGAGTGAACATTTATCTAACCATTCAGTAGAGCACCTAATCTTAGAAAAAAATCGTATTGTAGAAAGTTGGCGATCTTGCAGATGGGACTCTCTGGTTGCAAATGGACCAGCTTGGCATGATCGATTTCCAACTTTAGATTTTGATGATCATTCCCCTAACTATTTCCCTCAAAAAGATGTTGTCGTTTCTTATTTTGAAAAATTTGCAAAAAAAATTAACGCTCCAATTAGATGTAATGTAAATGTTGAAGAAGTCTTAAGAGAAAGCAGTACTCAAAAATATTTAGTTAAAACTTCTGAAGGAAATATTGAGACTGATAATATTGTAGTTGCCACAGGTGCTTTTCAAAAACCTATTATTCCACCCATAGTTCCTCATGATATTGATATAACTCAAATTCATTCTCAATTTTACAAAAACCCACATCAACTTAAAGAGGGAGCTGTTTTAGTTGTTGGATCTGGTTCTTCAGGATCACAAGTTGCTCAAGAATTAATGCTGTCTGGTAGAAAGGTTTTTTTATCCATAGGTCCACATAATAGACCGCCAAGAAGATACCGAGGAAAAGATAATGTGTGGTGGTTTGGAGCTTTAGGGGTATGGCAAAAAAAAACTCCTGATCCAAATACTCAACATGTAACAATAGCAGTCAGTGGTTATGATGGAGGTAAAACTATAGATTTTAGAAAATTTGCAAATCAAGGAATGTCCTTAGTGGGATTAACAAAAAAATACGAAAATGGAAAATTATACTTTGAAAATGATTTAAAAATTAATTTGGATATAGGGGATCAAAACTATTTATCTGTTTTAAATCAGGCAGATGAACATATTGAGAAGAATAATCTAGATTTTCCTGAAGAATCTGATGCTAGAAATATAAAACCAGATCCTGATTGTGTAATTAATCCAATATTAGAAATAGATCTTAATAAAGAAAATATAAAAACAATTATTTGGGCAACTGGGTATCAATATGATTTTAGCTGGTTGAAAGTAGATGCTTTTGATAAACAAGGCAAACCAGATCATTATAAAGGCGTGGCAAAAGTTGATGGAGTCTATTTTATAGGGTTACCTTGGTTATCTATGAGAGGATCATCTTTTATTTGGGGTGTTTGGCAAGATGCTAAGTATTTAGCTGAACAAATTGTAAAAAAAAATAATATATTAAGTTAAATAATTAAAAGTAAATGACACACAAAAGAATTAGAAAGTTTAATACTAAAGATACTTATCCCGAACAAAATTTAAATAATGATTTGTGCCAAGCGGTAGTAACAGAAGGTGGTAAAACTGTTTGGATGAGAGGTCAATGTCCTCAAAATTTAGACGATGGTGTAAATATTAGCAGTATTGATCCAGCAGAACAAACTCACAAAGTAATGCAAAATATAAAACTGCTGATTGAAGAAACGGGGGGAACTATGAACCATTTAGTAAAGATTGTTGTTTATATTACTGACATTAAAAATAGAGAAGTAATTTATCAAGTCATTGGTGAGTATATAAAAAATGTTCATCCGGTCTCAACAGGTTTAGTTGTTGAACGTTTAGCAAGACCAGAATGGTTAGTTGAAATTGATGCTACAGCGGTAATTCCAACATGACATTTTCATTAATTGGAAGATGTGAAAAAACCAACATGGTTGGTGTTGCAATCTCATCATCAAGCATTTGCGTTGCTAGTCGTTGTCCATGGGTAAGAGCAGGAGTTGGTGCAGCCTCAACACAAAACGTTACTGATCCTAGCCTAGGAAACCTCATGTTAGATTATTTAGAACAAGATTTAGAAGTTGCAGAAGTAATTAATAAAATTGTAAAAGAAGAAAAAAATATTGAATATCGACAATTACTTTTAATAGATAATAAAGGTAATACTTCACAGCACATTGGATCAAAAACCTTAGGAATAAGTGCTATAGAAAAGCGATCAAATTGTATTGGTGCAGGCAATATGCTTAAGTCTGAAATGGTACCTAAAGCTATGGTTGATAGTTTTACTAATAATCCAAATGTTCACCTTGCTGAAAGATTGTTGCTTGCTCTTAAAGCTGGTTTAGAAAAAGGTGGAGAAGAGGGACCAGTTCATTCTGCTGGAATTAAAGTTGCTGATAATACTATTTGGCCACTTGTTGATTTACGAATTGATTGGTTAGAAAGCGAACCTATAGAAGAACTTTATAAGCTGTGGAAAGTATTTGAACCTCAAATGAAAGATTATAAATCTAGAGCTTTAAATCCCTCTGAATCATCCAGTTATGGTGTTCCAGGTGACTTATAAACACATGATAGAAAAAAAATCTTTAGATTTGCTTAAAACATTAATTGGATTTGACACCACAAGTTTTAAATCAAATTTAAATCTAATTAAGTTCATAGAAAATTATTTAAACCAATACAAAATAAAATCTGAGTTAATTTATGATGAAACAAAAAATAAAGCTAATTTGTTTGCAACAATAGGTCCTAATTCTTCAGGTGGTATTGTTCTTTCTGGTCACACTGATGTTGTTCCAGTTGCTAACCAAAAATGGGATACCGATCCTTTTCAATTAATAGAAAAAGATCAAAAACTGTATGGCAGAGGAACCTCTGATATGAAAAGTTTTATAGGTTTGGTTTTAAGTCGTGTTCCTAAAATAGTTGAAAAAAAATTATCTAAACCAATTCATCTTGCTTTTTCTTATGATGAAGAAATTGGATGTGTTGGCGTACATGGTTTATTGGACTTAATTGAAAAAAAATCAATTAAACCAGAGTTTTGTATTGTAGGAGAGCCTACAAGTATGGAGGTGGTGATAGGTCATAAAGGAAAACATGCATACAGTGTTAAAGTTGAAGGATTAGCATGTCATTCTGGACAAGCACCCTTTGGTGTTAACGCTATTAATTACGCCTCAAAACTAATTGCTTATATTGATCAACTAAATAAAGAAAAATCAATTAATGGACCTTTTGATAATGATTATGAAGTTCCACACACTACTCTTCATACAGGTCTAATTAAAGGTGGAGCTATTTTGAATATAGTACCTGATTTATGTGAATTTGAATTTGAAGTAAGAAATTTAATAAAAGATGACCCCTTACAATTGGTTAAAAAAATTGAAGATTATGCCAGTCAAAAATTAATAAAAGATATGCATAAAGTTTCATCCAAAACAGGAATTAGTTTTAATGAAAAAGTTAATTATCCTGCTTTAGATATGAGTGAAGATATTGATCTGGTAAAAAAGATTAAAGAATTGTTAGGAAATAATAAACATAAAAAAGTTGTTTATGGAACAGAAGCTGGTTTGTTTAAAAATAGATCTAATATACCAACTATTGTATGTGGACCTGGAAGTATAGACCAAGCACATAAGCCAAATGAGTTTATAAGTATTGAGCAAATTAATAGGTGTAGTAAGTTTTTAGATAATTTAATTGATAGTCATTAATGATCAAATTTATTCTGCCAGCTATAATTGTGCTCTTCATTGTAGTATTCTGGGAAAAAATTACTGAAATAGTATTTAAAAAATTTAATATTAGGCTGAATTATATTATTGTGAGTGCTGTGTTAATAACTATCGCTATAATATTTTTATTAATTAATTTTTAAATTTAATGGTCTTATTATACTTCTCCTACCTAATCATAGTTGCAAATATTTTAATTTTGTCTGTTGGTTACCTAACTAACATAGCTCTCATTGGTTCATTTTTGGGTGATTTAATAGCCATCGGAACTGATCCTATTATTCTTATACTAGGTGCTTTGTTAGGTGCTGGATTAGTAGCTAAAACATATAAATTTTCAGTAATATATTTATGGCTAGGTGCAATGTTTTTAACAATGCTGGTTCATGTTATTTTAGGCACTACAAGAGTTATTGTAGATATAGTTAAGTTTGATGCCTTACTAATAATTTCTGCACTCATAATTATTGCTACAAGTTTCTTTCGACCACTGATTGCTGAGATGACAGAGGATTTTGAAAAATCCATTACAAAAAAAGCTCCGAAGTAATGCCTAGAAAACCTAACTACAAAGATTTATTAAAAAAATTTAAAAAAAGAAATATTAAAAATCCAGAAAGAATAGCGACAGCCTATGTCAAAGGATTAACTGTAGGATCCAAAAAAAAGGCTGCTAAAAATTTAGCAGGGATTATAGATTAAAGAAAAAATGAAAAAACTTTCATTTCTTTAGGTATGATACATTTAAAAGAGCATTGGAAAGTCCAAATGTTATCGGGCCATACTAAAGCAGCAACGATTGATACCTCATATAATAAATCAACCAGGGAACAGCAGAAAGAATATGCAGAAGAAGTGGTAGATAAAATATTTAATTTTGTTAAGTGATCCAGTGGTGCTTGTATAATGTATAAGCCTCCGGCCCAGATACTTTCACCTACACATGACTATTGCTTGAATTGTGAACAACGTAAGTGGATCAAGGCTAATGGCTCACTAAAAAATCGTACTGGTTATATATGCGTTGACTGTTATAATGCCAACATATGGGCAAGCAAGGACAACCAAAGATATCATTCTTTGTTAAATATATTATCGCAAAGGCTGTAATGATAGCTTCTAGACCTATAGTTGGGTCAAAAATTTCTACAATTTTTGGATTTAAAACCCCAGGGTCAATTGATTGGTCATTTTCTAATTTAGGTATAGCTGCAGATAATTGGTATGAAGAAGTGGATCTTAAATCTAAAAGAAGAAAACAGTCATATAACTCTTACAGTAAAATAAAGTATTTTAATCATAGTTTACATAGTTTTGGACATATTGAGTCGCAATTAAAAAGTAATGGAAAAAAAATAGGAGTAGCGGCAGCTGAGGCATTCTATGTAATTCGTAATCTTAGTAGAATATTATGATAGTTGTAACTGGCTCTGCTGGATTTATTGGCTCATCTTTATGCATTAAATTGTTAGAAAGAGGAGATAAATTAATGATTATTGATAAAGAAAATGATCAAATAAAATTTGTAAATAATAATCTAAAAATAAAACATCTAATTCCTAAGTCTATTAACTAATATATTAAAGAAAATATATCGTCTTTATTAATATAAATTCTTATCAAAAAATTATATTTTGTAAAAATATAAGATTTTAAAAGTTATGTGATAAGATTAGAGACTCTTCTGATAACATCATTATAATTGAACTATTTAATTATCTAGTTTAGATGAATAGTTTTAAAGTAAAAAGATTTATGAATTTTAAAAATTTAAATAAATTTGCAGTAATTTGCGTAGCTGCAGGAAAATCGCAAATACCAGTGATTATAAAAGCAAAATCCCTTGGACTTATAGTTATTGCAATTGATCAAAATAAATATGCACCAGGTTTTAAGTATGTAGATTTTAAAATTTGCCTAAGTACTTATAATGCAGAAACAATTATCAAAGAGTTAGATAAATTAAAAAATCAATTTAAATTAATAGGTGTTTTAAATAGAAGTTCAGGACCACCAGTGATCACTACTGCTAAAATTTGTAAACATTTTAAACTTCCAGGAGTACCAGTTTTATCTGCTAAAAAATTAGTAAATAAAGATAAAATGCGAATAGCTTTAGATAAGAAAAATATCCCATCAATAAAATATAGGATCTATAATGTAGATAAATGTAATTCAATTAATATTGTAAAACTTCCAGCTGTAATAAAGCCAGCTTTAAGTTTAGTAGGAAAAAGTGGAATTAGTGTTGTGTTTTCAAAAAATAAAATACAATCATCAATTAAATATGCGATTAAAAATACTATTAATAAAAAGATTTTAGTAGAGGAATTCCTTAAAGGTCCAGACCTATCATTTGTAAGTTTTGTTAATAATGGTCAATTATTCCCTATTTGTTTGTTAGAAGAAATTAACATTATAGATAAAAATGGAAATATATCAGGTAAGGGGTTTAAAACATATGAGTCGAATATAAACAACTGGTCACAACAAGCTAATAATATTGCTAAAAAAATTATTTCTAAATTCAATATTAAACGTTCACCCTTATCAATTTCTCTTCGTCCAGATTCTAAAAATAATTTAAAATTAATTGAAGTACATCTTGATATGGGTGGCGATAGTTTAATCGAAGGATTCTATCCAAAAGCACTTTCGTTTGATTATTTAAAATTTGCTGTCGAGATGGCAACTGGAAATGCTAAATATAAAACGAATTTTAAAATAAAACCTACAGCAATATATTATAAAACTTTTTCAAAAAGACTAAAAAAATTTAAAACAGATGGTAAATATAAAGTTTTTACAGCCAGCACAAAACGAATGCTTGAAAAAAAAATTTTAAAGGTCAATGTATGAAAAATAGCTTACTATTCTTGGGCTGTAATCATGATCAAATACCATATTTAAATTTTATAAAAAAAAACTAGACTGGAAAATAGTTGGGGTTGATTTAGATAAAAAAGCGCCAGGAAAATTCCTATGTGATAAATTTTATAATGTTGGTTATGATGATTTAAAAGGCCTTGTTAAAATTATAATTTCATATATTAAGAACAAAACTATCTAATTTAGTAAATTATTTTAACGTAATATTTTATATGAAAACTGGTGCAGATTTTCTCGCTAATGAGCTGTATAATTTTGGAGTGAGAGTTGCATTTGTTTTTACTGGTGGCGCAATAAGTGCGATAATTGACTCAGTAGCAGATAAAGGAATAAAAATAATACCTTATGACAACGAACTTGATGCTTCATACGCTGCTGAAGGATATGTAAGAGCCACCTTAAAACCTACGGTTGTTCTTGTTACCTCTGGGCCTGGTTTGACAAATACTATTACTGGTATTGCGGGCTCTTGGTTTGACTCGGTTCCTGTTTTATTTATATCTGGACAAGTAAAATCACCTGAAAAAACAAATTTTGATATTTGTCTACAAAATGGATTTCAAGAAACTGATGTTATGAGTTCTACAAATCATCTAACCAAATCTTGTAAAGAAGTTGACCATTGTTCTCAAATTATACCGGCTGTAAGAGATGCATTTAAATTTATGTTAACAGGAAGACCTGGACCTGCGGTCCTAGACATAACAATGGACGCACAAACTCAAATTATGGAAAATCCAAATCTAGAAAATTACATTTATTATGATTTTAAAGAGACATTAAACAAAGGAATGCTTTTAGATAATACATTATCATCAAAAAAAGATTATGAATATCTTTTAAAAAAAATGCTTGAGGCTAAAAATCCGGTAATTTTAATTGGTGGCGGAATGCAATGGTTACCAAGTGGATTATTCGAGAACATTGTAAAAAAACTTAAAATAAAAATTATTTCAACTTTTACTGCTGTCAATGCAATTAAACAGGATAATTTATATTATGATGGTTTGATTGGACCATTTGGTAATCCTGAAGCCAATAAAAGTCTTATTGAGGCTTCAGATTTATTCGTGCTTGGTGCCCGTATTCCTCAAAGAGCATTCCCTCTATTAACAGAGGAGAGTAAGAAAAAATTTCAATCAGTTAGAAAGTTTGTTTTAACTATTGATCCTAGCGAATTCATTAATCATAAAATAGGTCCTATCGATAAAATTATTATTGGATTAATTTATGATTTTATAAAATATGTTGATGATACAATCCCTGATATTGATGAAAAAGATAAAGTGTTTAAAAAAGAATTATCAACAAATTTGATACCAATTAAAATGTTTCAAAGTATTCCAAGTCCATCAGACAATTCATTATCTACTGAAAATAATTATTCAATTTTTCAGCTAATAGACTCACTTAATAAAAATTTGCCTGAAAATTCAGATATTTTTGTTGATACTGGCCAAAATGTTTGTTCCTCAGCCTTAGGGTTGAAGCGAAATAGAGGATTAAGAATATTTTCATCTTGGGCAAATTCTCCAATGGGATATTCTTTACCAGCTTCTCTTGGTGCAGCATTAGAGGAAAATAATAGGCAATCTGTATGTATAATTGGGGATGGTGGTTTTAGAACGGCTTTGTCATCTCTTCCAAATTTAAGAGCCATGAAAGGAAAAGTAAAAATTATTTTATGGGATAATCAAGGATATCGAACAATAGTTGACCATCTTGAAAAAATGCTTTCTGGCAGAAGAAAAGCTGTAACAGTAGAATCGGGTATCCCTTATTTTCCTATAAAAAAAGTCTTAATTTCAAGCGATTTAGAGCCATTAGATTCTAAAGGTGATTTAGAAAATGATATGAAAATTTTTTTTAATGACGATAAAATTGATGTTATAATAGTCAATATTGATCCTTCAATTAGGATGATACCAAACATTGCAATTTAATATTACTTATGAATAAAACAGTTTTTATTACTGGTGGATCTCAAGGCATAGGTAAAGCAATTGTTGAAAGACTAGCTAATGAAAATTATTATGTGATTGTAGGTTACAAAAGTAATAAAAAGAAAGCTGAAGCAATTGTAAATAAAATTAAAAAATCTAATAGTGAAGCAATAGCAATTTATTGTGATTTATCAGATAGAAAATCTATAAAAAAAGTTTTTAATGAAATTGGAAATATAGATATTTTAATTAATAATGCTGGAATCTCTCAACCAAAAAAATTTCTTGATATCTCAGATAAAGACTGGAGCAAAATGCTAAGTGTTAATTTGCAAGGAGCATTTATATGTTCACAAGAAGCTATTCCTGGGATGATTAAAAACAAATGGGGAAGAATTATTAATATAGCTTCTATAGGAGGGCAATGGGGGGGAGTTAATCAAGTGCATTACGCATCAGCAAAAGCTGGTCTTATTGGTCTAACAATGTCACTTGCAAGAATTTACAGTGGCTCAGGAATTACATCTAATGCAATTTCTCCCGGCATCATAACAACGGAAATGACTTCATGGATAAAAGATAATAACAAGAATTCAATTCTTAAGGATATTCCCATTGGTCGTTTTGGATTTCCAAATGAAATAGCTGAAGTAGTATTATTTCTTGCCTCTAACCATTCAAGTTATATAACTGGGCAAACAATCAATGTAAATGGTGGAATGCTTAGATCCTAACTGCAAAGGTATAAATTTGATTGTTCTAATATAGTTAATTTATTATTTAATAAATGAAAAAAAATAAAGTTCTATTTAAAACTTCACCATTAATTATTTTTGGTGGTGGTGTACATCAGATTCCCTACATTAAATATTGTAAAAAAAATAAAATTTCTACTTTAGTATTAGATCAAAATATAAATTGTGCTGCCAAATTATATGCTGACTATTTTTTAAATATTTCTACTCCAAACGAAGAGTCATTAAGTGTTTTAAAAGCTATAAAAAAAGTTACTCAAAAATATAAAGTTTTGGGAGTTTTGGTTGCTGGAGTAGAACTTGCTATTCTAGGATCATTTATAGCCAAAAAATTTAAAACAAAAAGTATTAGTTCATTAGTAGCAAAGAATGTAACAAATAAAATTAACAGAACAGTTAAATTTAAAAAAAAAGATGTGCCATACGCCAATTATGAAATAATTAATAATTTAAAATCTTTAAAAAAAAATTATCCATATGTTGTTAAAACTGAAGAAGGATCAGGTGCAAGAGGTGTTAGAGTTATCTCATCAAAAAATGATCTTGAATCTGTGAAGAAAGATTTTTCACTCATGAATAGCCCAAAGTATTTAGTGGAAGAGTTTCTTAAAGGTTTTGAAATATCAATAGAAGCTTTTATTTATAAAGGAAAATTTAATTATTATTGTTTTGCTATTAGAGATATAGAAATAATTTCTAACGGAAAAATTATTGAACATGGAAGTGTAGCTGACCCACAATTTGACAAACAAAAAGTTAAACAGGTGAAAAAGGTTTTTGAGAAAGCTTGCGTAGCTCTCGGATTGAATGAGGGGCCCGCTAAAGGAGATATTATGTTTACTGAGTCAGGCCCAAAAGTTATAGAAATTGCATCAAGATCTGCTCCACTAGCTCCATTAATTTCTAATAAAGTATATAATTTTGACATGATTTCAACTCATGTTAAATGGTCAATGGGTTTAAAATTAAAGTTCGGTTCAAAACTATTAGATTTTTCCAAATCCAAACCAATTTGCCATAAGTATTTATTTCATAGGAAAGGGATTATTTATAATATTAATGGAATTGAAAAAGTAAACAAATTAAAAAATGTAATTAAGTTAGTGATATTAAAAGATTTAACTTTTCCAATTAAATTAGAAGAGCCCACAAATACAAACAGGTTACTTTATGTTGTCACAACAGGATCTAATGCAGAGGATGCTAAAAAAAATGCTGAGATTTCTTTATCAAATATAAAACTGTTATATAAATAATTATTATGAATAAAAAAAGTAGTTCTAAAATCCTAATACTTACAAAATGTAGTGAAAAAATTGGAACAGGCCATTTAATGAGATCTCTACAATTACAACATAGTCTCTTAAAAGAAAAGTTTAATTGTGAAATTTGGACTAATAAAAATTTAGAAATTAAAGAAATTCTTAATGGTTTAAATTATAAATCGAAAATAAAGTGTTTCAAAAAAATACCCTTAAAAATTAAAGATTTTAAAAAATTTAGGTTAGTAGTAATTGATATTGCATGGAATGACCCATGGCTTGATGCTAATAGAAAATTTATTACAAAATTAATAGAAAAATTGGAAATGTTAAATATTAGAGTCGTTAATATTGGAAAACCTAAACTTGAAACATCTTTATTCAGAAGTTTTATAGACATTTATCCAGACGGATCTAATGTTAAAGTTAGTGGAAATGTGTCTCCAAGGTTTATAGCACTAAGAAAACAGTTTTATTTGGCTCAGCCAAAAAATAATAAATTATTTAGAGGCACTATTTTTTTAACAATGGGCGGTACGGATCCATTAAATATGATTAAAAAAGCATTAGAACAGATAGCAGATTGTAGACATATTAATCATGTAATTATATTAATTGGTAGTAATTCAAATATTGACACTCAATCTATTAATAAATTTTTAAAAAAACATAAAAAAAAATCTACTTTTCTTAAAAATGTTGGAGCTAAAAAAATAATTGAATCAATGCAAAAGAGTGATATTGCAATTACTGCTTTTGGAACAACTGCATTCGAGTCAATGGCTCTAAGACTGCCAGTAATAGCTGTCACTCATTATAAACATCAAGATAATTCTGCTAGATGGTTTTCAGATTTGAAAACAATTGAATACATAGGTTGCGCTGAAAATGGTATTAGATGGGGTGATTTAAAGTACAAAATTAATTATTTATATAAAAATCAAAAAATTTCGAGAAATATGGCAAATAGAGCAAATTCATTTATTGATGGTAAAGGAAATGAAAGAATAACAAATCTATTAAAAGAAATTTATAAGGAGACATTTTTTAATTTAGATGATTTATTTATTTTTGCTCATCCAGGAACAGAAGCATTGGTAGCCTCAGGCGTAATAACAAAATTAGTAAAGAGTGGTAAAAAAGTTGGAATAGTTGTAATGGGCGATGGGATCAGCTCAAGAATAGAGCCATCATTAAAAAAAAAGAATAGCACTGAATTGTATACAAATCTTGAAAAATCATTTGAAGACTCTTGTTCTGCTCTTGGAATTAAGGTGAAATATTTTTTTAGATATCCAGACAATCAGTTTGATAAAGAACCTTTACTAAGCTTTGTAAAAAATATTGAGAATATTTTAAAAAGACATAAACCAAACCGTATTTGGACACATGAAGAGTCAGGACTTAATATAGATCATAAAGTTATTAACAAAGCTGTAATGATAGCTTCTAGACCTATAGTTGGGTCAAAAATTTCTACAATTTTTGGATTTAAAACCCCAGGGTCAATTGATTGGTCATTTTCTAATTTAGGTATAGCTGCAGATAATTGGTATGAAGAAGTGGATCTTAAATCTAAAAGAAGAAAACAGTCATATAACTCTTACAGTAAAATAAAGTATTTTAATCATAGTTTACATAGTTTTGGACATATTGAGTCGCAATTAAAAAGTAATGGAAAAAAAATAGGAGTAGCGGCAGCTGAGGCATTCTATGTAATTCGTAATCTTAGTAGAATATTATGATAGTTGTAACTGGCTCTGCTGGATTTATTGGCTCATCTTTATGCATTAAATTGTTAGAACGAGGAGATAAGTTAATAGGTATTGATAACCATAATAATTATTATGATCCTAAAATTAAAGAAGCAAGACTTAAAAGACTTTTAAAATATTCAAATTATAAACATTATAGAATGGATATTAGTGAACAAAAAAATTTAGACGAATTATTTAGAGTTCATAAACCAATAAGTGTAGTTAATTTAGCGGCACAGGCAGGTGTGCGTTACTCTATGGAAAATCCACTAGCTTATATAAATAGTAATGTGGTAGGGTTTGCTCACATTCTAGAAAACTGTCGTTACCACAACATTGAGCATTTAGTTTATGCTAGCACCTCAAGTGTTTATGGAGCTAATACTAAAATACCTTTTTCAGAACATGATAGCGCAAATCATCCTTTATCAGTTTATGCAGCATCTAAGAAAAGTAATGAGCTTATGGCACATACTTATAGTTATCTTTACAAATTACCAACTACAGGTCTTAGGTTTTTTACAGTTTATGGACCTTGGGGTAGACCAGATATGGCTCTTTTTAAATTTACTAAAGCAATCTTAGAAGAAAAAACTATTGATGTTTATAATAATGGTAAACATACAAGAGATTTTACTTATATTGATGATATTGTAAAAGGCATAATTAAAACTCTTGATAATCCATCAACAACTAACTCTAATTGGAATGCCAATCAACCCGATCCAGCAACTAGTAGTGCCCCATGGCGTATTTATAATATTGGAAATAACAATCCCGTAAAGCTAATGAACTATATTGACATACTTGAAAAAATTTTAAATAAAAAGGCAAAAATAAATTTTTTACCTTTGCAGCCAGGCGATGTATCAGACACCTATGCTGATACAAAAATTTTAAATGAAAAATTTAATTATAAACCCTCAACATCAGTTATTGAGGGAGTGACAAATTTTGTAAGTTGGTATAAAGAATTTTATCAACTGTGAACAAACCTTTTTTATTTACGCATATTAGTTAATTCCATCACCTAGACACCTGATTAGGGGTTTGGTAGTCTTTGATCAGTGAAATTAGAATTCAAAAAAGGATCAAAATATTCCAGAAAAGATATCGGGTGGGTTTGTTTTCCTGATAAAGGTAGACCAGCTGGAGATGATTGGGATACAGGGTATGTGCGTGTTGAAGACAATCTAATAATCTTTATGAACATCGGTGTTCCAGGCACAACAGAGCATGACTTTGATAATCATTATGATCATTCAAAAGAAGTTATTGTCTGGTATGGAAAACCAAAGTCTCATTCAAATCAACCAACATTTCAAAAATTATTATCAGGTGAAATGACACCACACTTTTTTGCACGTTGGGATAATAAAGATCCTCAATTCTCTTATTTAGGTGTTGGAAATGTTGTGAGTTTTAAGGATGGTCATCCATGCTTAGATGGAAATAAAAATGAAGTTGAGACAATAGAATTAAAATTAACTGTGGAAGATTCGGGAGAGATAATTCCTATTCTAAATCAAACAAATGTAGATAAAGATATTTCATTAGAAAACAATTTAACTCCAAAATCCTCTTTCCTACTAGAGAAACATCTCGAAGATTATATTATCAAAAATTGGTCCAATATTGAGTTGAATAAAGATTATAATATTCATAAAGAAAATAATAAACTTTGTACTCAATATTCAACTGGGTCTGGCCCTTTAGATATTTTGGCAATTAGCAAAGACCAAAAAGAATTTTTAGTTATTGAATTAAAGAAGGGTAGAGCTAGCGATATAGTCATGGGTCAAATACAGAGATATATGGGTCATATTAAAAATAATTTAGCTGGTGACAAAGATGTTAAGGGGCTGATTATTGCCTTAGAAGATGATAAAAATTTAAGAGATGCCTTATCTGTGGCACCCAATATAAAGTTTATGAAATATGAAGTATCATTTAAACTGGTGGGATAAATGAATATAACAAAAGAACAGCTCAAATTTTTAGAAACACAAAAAATATCTTTGGACAAAATCTTTGATGCCACAGGTTTATCAAAGACCGAATATCACAAATCAATGAAAGAGGCGGACAAGATTATTGCAATTGGTGTAACTCCTTGTGCAAAATTTTCCCATTCCATGAGAACTAGAAATGGACATTGTGTTCAATGTAATACTGCAACTATTGCTTTTTTAGAAAGACACTATGAAAAAGGATATATTTATATTGCAGGCTCTAAAAAGGAAGAAGTTATTAAAGTAGGTTTTGCCAGCGACATTAACAACAGAGAAGAATCGTTAAATGATGAAGGTTATGGAGAGATCAATGACTGGAAAATTCTTTTTCAAGTAATGTGTAAAGATGCAGGAAAAATTGAATTTCACACACATAAAAAATTAAATAAATATTTAATAAATAGAAGTTATTTAAAGAATAATAAAAAAAATGAATGTTATGAAATTTTTAGCTGTTCATATTCATTAGCAAAAAAAACTTTAGATGAAGATATTGGAGATAACAATAATATAAAAAAATCTTTTGAAAATTTACCTATTATAAATGAATATAATTTTGATAACGTTATGGGTGGTTTAAAGAGAATTGTTTCAACAAAAGAACGCGTAGAAAGAGCAAAACCATTGATTAGAAAACCTAATATAGTAAAAAAAAAATCTACCAATAAAATCCAAGATAAAATTGAAATTACCAACAATCCAAATAATTTAAAAAAAGAAAATACAAAGAAAGAAAAATCATTATCTATATGGATGGTTTCGTTATTTTTTATTGTATTTTTTGCGCTAATAAAAACCTGTGCGATGAATTAAATGAAAAAACTTTTATCTGAATAATGAGCAATAAAAAAAAAGAAACGAAAAGAAAAAAATTAGAAGAATGGGAAAAACAGTATAGATTAGATCATCCCGTATATAATCTAAATCACTCTTACCCCTCTTTTGCTTTTGGGGCTGTGTCAGCTTTTCTTGGAGCAATTATGATAGCTCCATTTCAAATGAGTCAGACAATTGTTACAAGGTATGCTTTTTTTTGTTTTGTTATTGGGTATGCGATTGATTGGTATTGCAAAAAAGAATGGTCGAAAGCTTATGATAAATACAAAAAACTTGAAGATCTATGACTTTAAGAAAATTATTTAAACAAATAATAATAAGATCTTGTGACATATTTAATAACTTATTAGATTTTAATTTGAAAAAATTATTATTTTTAAAAAGATTATTTATTTTAGTATCTATTTCTTTATTTACAGTTTTTTTTATTTTTTTTTCTATTTTGATACCAATTTTGATTTGTGCAGAAAGTTCAATTCCTTTCATTTATTTATTATTACCTTATGCTGTTTTATTTTTTCCAATCCTTTTTTTTTTAAAAAAGATTAAATCAAATTTTTTAGCCTTTAAATATGAATTTAAGACCAGGAAATAGTGTTAGATTTTATTTGATTTTTTCTAAGTTTCTTTAAAATTTTTATTAATTTTCTAAATAAATAAAGTGGAATAAATCCTAAAAGAATCAATTCTGGTAAGTTCATAAGAATTTTATAATTAATAAATATGGTCATATCTTGATGGGTAATGACATAACTTGAAGGGCTATTTGTATTTGTAAAATATTTTTTAAGCCTTATATTTACACTATCATTTAGTAATGAAACTTTTACTGGGGCTTCAAGATAGTTGCTCAAACCTTTTCGAGGTCCCAGTTTAATTCCCAATAATTTTTTCTGAAAAATTTTTTATAATATTTTTTAATATGAATTTGTTTTCATAGGCTATGACCGTCTAAAACAAAGACTATAGGTATTACTTTAGGTACCATATTTAAGAAAAAGGGTGGTGGGGGTCTAAATTCCATTCAAAGTTGAGATTTGGACTGGTACCTCTATTTTATTTCAGACTTGATGATGACTTGATGATGGAGACCTATAAGACTACTAAATCCAGTTTTTGCTTACCTAATCTTTCGTTGCCATTCTCGGTCACTAAATAGGTTTCCCCTAAATTCATCGCTAGATTGCTGTCTGAATCCATTAATATCATGTGCATAAAGAAGACATTACCAGGAGTTATTACATAAGGATTACCTGTATATAACATTGGCCAGTCCATCCAATTAGGAGAGAATGTTGCACCTAATGAATAACCACAAGCATTCATTCTCGCTTTATTGTATCCAAGATCATCAAAAGTTTTAGCGTGAATATCAAACACATCTCCAGAAGTTTTTCCTGGAATTAAAGTTTTTACACAATTATTTAAAACCTCAACACAAGCTTCATGCATTTTTATATGTTTAGGATCTGCTTTTCCAATAGGGATAGTTCTAAACATTGCAGAATGATAATGTTTAAAGGTTCCAGCCCATTCTAAACTTAATTGATCTGTGTTAGACAAATTTCTTTTTTCTGACTGATATCTACAGAGTAAAGCATTATCACCTGAGCCAATGATATATTCATTAGCAGGATAATCTCCACCACCTTCAAGAACTGCTTTTTGCATTTCTGCTAAAATTTTTGCTTCACTAGCACCTGCTTTTGTATATTTCCAAGCTTCATCAAGAGCTCTATCTGCTAATTCAGCAGCTTTTTTAACGTAAACCAATTCTTCATTAGATTTAATTACTCTTAATTTTGTTATTAGTTCTGATTGATCTTCAACACTGCAATAATTCTCTAAAGATTTATTTAATCTTAAGGCGTTACGTCCAGTCATGCCGTATGCTTCGTATTCAATTCCAATATTTTTATCTTTTAAATTAAGTTCGTTTAATATCTGTTTAAGATCATCTGTTGGATTTATTCCATCTTGATCAATCCAAATTCTAATATCTTTAATGTTTGATGTATTTTGTGCTTGTCTTAAGTCAGGAGCACGAGTTAACAGAATAACATTACCTTCTTGATCCAAGATTAAGGTTTGAAAAAAAACATATCCAAAAGTATCATAGCCAGTAAGCCAATACATAGACTCTTGTCTGAACATTAAAAGAGCATCTAGATTTTGCTCTTTCATTGATTTTAAAACATCTTGTTTTCTTTTAGAAAATTCTTCTGATGTAAAATGCAATCCCATTAATGGATGATAGCTTTTGCTGAACCTAGCTTATCAATTTTACCTGCATACAATCCTTTTCCAAGTATGGGAACAACGCCAACTGTTGAACCGGTAAATACGTAGAAATCTTTATTAAGATTTATTTTATCTTTTTTAAGTTTCTTTAGTACAAAACGAAGTGAATTTAGAGGGCTAATATAAACAGCTCCTGTATTACCTGAGACAGTCTGATTTATCTTCTTATTCGAAATAATCGTTTTAAGGTTATTAATATTAATTTTTTTATACTTTTTCTTTTGTCCAATTAAAAATTTTACATTTGCACCAAAATCACTAGATAAATCACCAAAAGATGTAACACCTTTCTTTTTTTGTCTATAACCTACAACTTCAATACACGGTGCCATATGAGAAATATATTTAGAAATATTTTTCATAGTTATTACACCTTTTGATAGAAAGAAATTTTTTTTAATCAAATAACAAACTTCTAACTCTATACCTAAAGTAAATTTGTTAATTTTAACCTTTTTTCCACTTTTTAGAAAATTTCTTTTGTAAATAGATGCGTAAAAAGGTTCTTTTTCTTTTAATTTTTTCATTACAGGAATTCCTGTTCCACCAGCCTTAAATCCAATAATAGGTTCTTTAATTTTACTTTCACATAATTTTCTAAATTCATCAGCATCAGTAAGTTTTTTTGTAATTTTTTGAGGCAGTGGTGAGATTATTTTATTTTTTAAAAATGCATTCACAAGTCTGTCTGAGATTTTATTTTTTAAGTTTTTATTCATCCAACTTTTTTATTTCAATACCGACATGGGATCAAGTCTTGTTTGAAACCAATTAACTCTAAAATCTAAATGGGGTCCAGTAGACCTTCCGGTAGAACCGACAGTTCCTATAATATCTCCTTGGTTAATTTTGTCCCCAACTGAGACTAAAATATTTTCAAGGTGAGAATATATTGTTGAAATACCATGACCATGATCCATAATGATGGTACCACCTGTATAGTATAAATCATCTTTGGCCATTGTAACAACTCCAGCTCCAGAAGATTTTATTATAGTTCCTTGTTTTGCTGCTATATCTATACCGTAGTGAGGCCATTTTGCCTTGCCATTTAAAATTCTTTGACTGCCATAGACGCCACTAATAATTCCTTCAACAGGCATTATAAATTTATCTTTAAAAAAATTTAAATTAGAATTTATTGCTCTTGCCTCACCAATTGCATTATTTTCTTTTTTAATTCTTTTATAAACAGATTCGGGAGGGGTCACTTTACTTTCTTCAAGACCATCAATTCTTTGAACGTTGTACTTTCTTTTTAAAACTGTTTTTGTAATTACTGATTTTTTTCCATCTAATATTTTAGTAAAAGTTAAATCAAACTTTCTATCTCTATCAATTCCAAAAACAAAAAAACCATCTTTTGATATTTTTACTTCTTTTTTGTCTATAATAATTTTTGCATTTGGATTTGTTTTTCCTAGAATATAGTGCCCTTGTATAAATTTTCCCTGAAACTCAACAGCATTAACCTGCGATGTTGAAAAAATTAATAATGATAAAAGAAATCTATAAATTACTTTGCAGTCCATCCACCGTCTACCAAGATTGAAGTGGCCGTAACCATTGATGATGCTGAAGAAGCTAAAAAACAAACACTTGTTGCAACATCACTTTCTGTTGCTAATTTTCCCATGGGTATGTTGCCTAAAGCTAGTTTTTTAAATTCTTTGTTCTTAAAAAATTTTTTAACCATTGGTGTTGCGACAAAAGTAGGGGCTACTGTATTTACTCTAATATTGTTTTTTGCAAGCTCAACACCCATCCCTTTGGTTAATCCTTCAATACCAAATTTTGTCATATTATAAACATTTCTACCAGCCATTCCCACATGACCAAGTTGAGAGGACATATTAATAATTGATCCGCCTCTTTTTTTATTCTTTAACATTTTTTTAACAACTAATTGAGCAACATTAAAAGCTGCTTTAAGGTTTAAATCTACCAAGTAGTTCATGCTTTCTTGCTTAATTTTTTCAAAAGGTTCTGGGATATTTGTACCGGCATTATTAACTAAAATATCTATGATTTTAATTTTATCTAGATTTTCTTTTAAATCTTTGTAATTCATTACGTCACAATTAACTTTGATAACTTTACCTTTTATCTTTTTTATTTCTTTTTCAAGTTTATCAAGATCTGATTGAGTTCTGCTTAATGCAATAATTGTAGCTCCAGCTTCAGCAAGAGCAATAGAGCAGGCTCTTCCTAATCCTTTGCCTGCACCTGTAACTAATGCATATTTGTTTTTAAGATTTATTTTTTGTAAGTACATTTAAATAAATAATTTTAAATCAGTATAGATCAATTCGATTGCAACAACTAGTATAGCAATCAAGCCAATCCAAGCTATCCATTTATACTCATTAATCCATTTTGATATTACAGTAGCAGCTGTTGCCATAAGAATTATTGATAAAGCTAGACCAAATATTAATAATACATAGTGATCACCAGCTGCACCAGCTACACCTAAAACATTATCCAAACTCATTGTAAAATCAGCAAGTAAAACTGTCCATATAGCTTTCATGAAACTTGAGTTATCTACTTTAATATCTTCATCACCTGACTGACCTTTGATTACATCTGTGTAGAGTTTGTAGACTATATAAAGAAGAAGCAATCCACCTATCAATCTTAATCCTGTTATTTGTAATAAATAGGCAGTTAACATGGTTAAGATAATTCTTAAAATTACTGCACCACCTATTCCCCAAAAAATTACTTTTTTTCTTTGTTCAGCAGGAAATTTAGAAGCAACCATTCCAATAATAATCGCATTATCTCCAGCTAATACTAAATCTATAAATATAATTTGACCTAAGATTACCAGTTGTTCAGGTCCAAATAATTCTGCAAACATTAACTGCTTAGTATCATATCAGCACCTTTTTCTGCAATCATTATTGTGGGTGCATTAGTATTACCAGAGGTGATATTGGGCATTATAGAGGCATCAATCACTCTTAAATTTTTTATACCATGAACTTTTAATTGGTCATCAACAACAGCCATATCGTCTTGACCCATTTTACAAGTTCCTACTGGATGAAATATTGTTTGTGCGTAATTACTTGCAGCTTTCACTAGCTCTTCGTCATCTTGAATATTGGCACCAGGTCTAAATTCTTCAGGTTCATATTGTTTAAATTCATTGCTTTCTAAAACAATTTTTCTAATTAATCTTAAACCTTTAGCAGCTACTATCCGATCCTCATCACTTGAAAGATAATTCATCTTAATCTTTGGATTTTCTCTACTGTCTTTACTTATAATATTAATTTCACCTTTACTCGTCGGTCTGATGTTTGCAACAGTAGGGGTGAATGCAGCAAAATCATGTAAATTTGAACCACCCAATTTATCTGTACTAATTGGTTGAACGTGAAATTGTAAATTAGGAGTTTCTTTAGATGAGTCACTTTTTGCAAATCCACAAAGTTGACTAGCACCCATAGTCATTGGACCACTTCTTAAAAAAACATATTCCATTCCAATCATTAATTTACCAATTAGACTGTTAATCTTTTTATTCAAAGTTTTAATATTTTTAACTTTATAAACAGGTCTAAACATTAAATGGTCTTGTAAGTTCTTACCTACACCAATAGAGTTTTTTACAACATCAATTCCAAGTTTAGATAATTTTTCACCATTACCAATACCAGAAGTTTGAAGAATTTGTGCAGAACCAATTGAACCAGCACTTAAAATTATTTCCTTGTTTGCTTTAGTTGTTAAAGATTGATTATTTTTCCAGTAAGAAACACTGACAGCTTTTTTATTTTCAAAGTTTACCTTTTCAACATGACACTTTGTTTCAGTCTTTAAATTTTTTCTATTCTTAATTGGATTTAAATACCCTACAGCTGTGCTACATCTTAAGCCATTCTGTTCTGTTACTTGAAAGTAACCACATCCAAAATTATCACCCTTGTTAAAATCATTCACTTTAGGAATGCCAATTTCTTGAGCTGCATTCATGAAAGCATCTAATATAGGTAATTTTATTCTTTGGTCTGAAACAGATAATGGTCCACCAACACCATGAAATTGACTTTGGCCTCGCTCTTGATTTTCAGCTTTTAAAAAATAAGGCAAAACATCATTCCAGCTCCAACCCTTATTTCCCAATTGCCTCCAAATATCATAATCTTGTTCTTGCCCTCTTATATAAAGTAGTCCGTTTATAGAGGAGCTTCCACCAAGAGTTTTTCCTCTAGGGTAGGGTATAGATCTGTTTTCCATCGTTTCATCGGGCTCTGTTTTATAACACCAATCCGTTTTTGGATTATGCATTGTTTTATAATACCCAACTGGAATATGAATCCATGGGTAGGAATCGTTTCCACCAGCTTCAATTAAAAGTACTTTGTTATTTGGATTTTCTGAAAGTCTATTAGCTAAAACACAGCCAGCTGACCCAGCACCAATAATTATATAATCAAAATTATCCATTCGAATAATGAGTTTATAGTTTGTAAAATCAAAAATACTAGTGTTCACGGTAATTTTAGGTTGTTAATAGTAATATTAGCTCTTGTTTTAGATTTATTTTTTTGAGAGAGTTCCTCTTTTATAAAAAACACAACGAGAGGGAAAATAAATATGAAAAAAATCATATCTTTGTTTGTTGGATCGCTTCTACTTACTGTAATGACAGTAACAGGTGCATCTGCGCAAACTCTTAAGTGTCAAACCGTAATTAGTGCAAAAGCTGATGAAGTGGTGATGTTGAAAGACTTCACTGATACAGTTACTGAACTAACGGGTGGATCACTTAAGTTCGAAATTATGCCAGCTGGATCAGTAGTAGGTGTAAAAGAAACTTTAGATGCAGTTGATAAAGGATTAATCGATTGTGGTTTTGCTTGGACTCACTATTGGTCAGGCGATCACCCAGCAGCTATGTTATTTGGTTCGCCAGTAGCAGGTGCAGGTGTTGGTATCGATAACATCGCTTTTTTATCTTGGTTCCAATATGGTGGTGGTAAAGAACTTTACGACCAACTATGGTCTGAGATGGGAAGAGACATCAAAGGATTTATGTTACAACCAGTAGGCCCTGAAGCTCTAGGTTGGTTCAAAGAGCCAATTAATAGCATGGCTGACTTTAGAAAGTACAAGTTCAGAACTCCTCCGGGAATTCCTGGCCAAACTTATAAAGACATTGGTGTAGCTTCTGTTGCAATGGGTGGTGGAGATATTTTACCAGCTCTTGAAGCAGGAACAATTGATGCTGCTGAATGGTGTTGTCCTAAGCCGGATATGACATTTGGCTTCCAGAAAGTTCTAAAACATTACTACCTACAAGGTCTTCACCAAGTAGTAGTAAATGCTGACTTCTATATTACAGGCTCTAAGTACAAAAAGATGTCTGCTTTAGAGAAAAAAGCTTTAGAAGTTGCTGCAAATGCATCTTTATCAAAATCTATGAGTTACAGAATATACGAAAATGGAAAAGCTCTACATGAGCTAACTACGAAGCATGGTGTTATTTTACATGATACACCAGCTGACTACTTCCCAGCGTATATGGCTGCAGCAAAAGCAGCTTTAGAAAAAAACTCAGCTAAGAATCCGTTCTTTGCTAAAGTTTGGCAGTCTCAAAAAGACTTTGCCGATATCGCTGTACCATTTTGGTCTGGATCTCAAATGTCTAATGCTAAGCTAGGAATGGCTCACGCAGCAACATTAAAGTAGTACTTAGATAAAAAATAATTATAATTGAAGCGGGCTTAACGGCTCGCTTCTTTTTTTTAGAGAATTTATTTATGCCAAGAAACCACGACTCCAAAAAACCAAAAGAAGAAATCAACCCTATGAAGCTTGATATTTCAGATGAAATGATTGCTGAAAGAAGAGGTGGTTCAGGTCCAATGCCCAAAGACATGCCTAAATGGATGGCATTAACTATTACAAAAATTGATTTTGCCAACAAGTGTGTAGGCAACGTGGTTTGTTGGATTATCATACCCCTGATATTTGCAATGGTGTATGAGGTTTTGGCTAGAAAACTTTTTAATGCCCCAACAATGTGGGTGTACGATATGAGTAGATTTTTTTATGGCGCGTTATTTATGCTAGGCGCTGGTTATGCTTTATCAAAAGGAGTTCATATAAGAGCAGATTTTTTATATAGAAATTTTAAGACTAAAACCCAAGGTAGAGTAGACTTTTGGTTATACTTATTATTTTATTTTCCGGGTTTAATTGTCTTTTTATATATGACTACTGGCTTTGTTCAGGAATCAATTATGAGAGGTGAAAGAGGCATGGACACTGCTTGGATGCCGTACATGTGGCCCATAAAATCTTCTTTATGGTTAGGAATAGTATTTTTGCTTATTCAGGGAGTTTCAGAATTATTTAAGAGTTATTGGGCGGCTACTAAAGGTGTGTGGCCAGGGGGAGAAGAATAATGTTAGCTGAATTCATGGATCCAGCTATTTTAGGATTTATCCTTATTGGTGTAATGCTGTTTTCTATATTTGTAGGTTTTCCAATTTCATTTACTTTAATATTTTTAGGTTTTTCTTTTGGATATCTAGGATTTGGCAAATTAGTATTTTATTTAATGACCCTACAATTCTCAATGGTCATGACCGAACAAACTCTTGCAGCAGTTCCTCTCTTCGTCTTTATGGGGATTATGATGGAACAAGCTGGTTTAATGGAGAGATTATTTTCAGCATTTCAATTAATGTTAGCTAAAGTAAGAGGCTCTTTATATTACGCTGTATTATTTGTTTCAGTTATTTTTGCAGCAGCAACAGGAATTGTTGGAGCATCTGTAACAATTTTAGGAATTATGGCGGCTAAATCTATGAACAAATCAGGTTACAATGTTCGTTTAGCAGCTGGAACAATTACTGCTGGTGGAACCTTAGGTATTTTAATTCCACCAAGTATTATGCTTGTTGTAATGGGACCTATCATGGAGATACCTGTCACAGACTTATTTGCTGCAGCAATTATTCCAGGAATATTACTAGCGACACTTTATGCTGCTTATACAACTATTAGATGTTGGATTGATCCAAGTTTAGGACCAGTACTGCCAGTTGAGTTAAGAGCCACTAGTATGTTAGCTGTCTGGAAAGAATTTTTTATTGGTTTAGTTCCACCAGCAGCCTTAGTTTTTGCTTCACTTGGAAGTATCTTGTTTGGTTTTGCTACTCCAACAGAGGCAGCTGGTTGTGGTGCAATGGGATCTTTATTACTAGCTATAGCTTATAGAAAATTAACATTTGGACGTTTACAAGAAGCTTTAGTTAAAACTTTAGAAATTTCTGCATTAATAATGGTTTTAGTTGCAGCATCAAACTTTTTTGGTGCGGTATTTTCAAGACTAGGTACACCAATGCTTTTAACTGATTTCTTGCTTGGCTTAGAGATGAATAGATATTTAATTCTTGGAATGATTATGGTTATGATTTTTCTTTTAGGGTGGCCTTTAGAGTGGGTACCAATTGTTATGATTATAGTGCCAATTATATTGCCATTAGTTGAAGCACTTGGGTTTAATTTAACTTGGTTTGCAATCCTTGTTGCTGTAAATCTCCAGACCGCCTGGCTCTCACCACCTGTTGCTCTATCAGCTTATTTTTTAAAAGGTGTGGTTCCAGAATGGGATCTTAAAGATATTTATCATGGAATGATGCAGTTTATGGTTATTCAAGTTATCGGTTTAATTTTAATCATAGTATTTCCACAGATTGCTTTGTGGCTTCCAGCCTATCTATATGGACAGTAGAACTTATTAGTTTATTATAGTTTTAGTGAATCAGATCAAATCAAAAAATACCCTAATTAATTGGGAGCTAGTTGCGGTTAATCCAAACGATAAAAATTGGAATTGGAGAGACTTGTTTTATTTTTGGGCAAACAATATCCAAAGTTTGATTGCTTTTTCTTTAATTGCCTCACTTTATTTAGTTTATGAATTAAATGTTTTTGTAGTTTTGGCTGGAAGTTTAATTGCCTCAATATTTGTTTATTTTTTTGCAAATTTAATCGGTAAACCATCTCAAAAATATGGACTTCCTTTTCCAGTAATTCTAAGAAGTTCAATTGGTGTAAAAGGAGCTAAATATTTTGCCCTTTTAAGAGGAATGGTTGGAATTTTCATGTTTGGAATTCAAACATATTTTTTATCAAAACTCTTTAGCTACTTAATTAGAATAACATTATACTCTATTGAAAATTCATTCTTGGATCAGGATATATTTTTAGTATTTGTTTTTGGTTTAAATTTAATTGACTGGATAGCATTTATTTTTGCAATTTTATTACAGGCTTTTTTATTTAGTAAAAGTCATCAGTTTAATAGATCTATAATAAAAGTTTCTGCAATTACTGTTTATTCAGGAATGCTTATATTTTTTTTAACAGTCTTACTTTACGATGTTAAAGTTACTTCTGCTGCATTTGTTGATATTTTTTCAATACAAAAAGTTTTGAATAGTAATAATATTGCGCCATTGATTACAGTAGTAGGAACTTTATTTGCTTATTTTTCAGTAGTTATAGTTAATTATGGTGACTTTAGCAGATATGTAAAAAATGAGAGTGAATTAAAAAAAGGAAACCTAAGCTTAATACTAAATTTGGTAATCTTTTCTTTTTTTGCAGTTTTTATAGTAATTGGGTCGGATATTTTCCTTAACAAAAATTTAGAACTCATGGAAAGAATTTTAACAAACCCTACAGATATTATTGGGAAAATTGACAACACTGAGTTAACTGTGATTGTGTTATTTTTTATAGTTTTTGCATCTGCATCAACAAATTTAATAGCAAATTATATCCCTGCTCAAAACTCACTGCTGAATTTTTTTCCTCAAACACTTAATTTAAAAAAATCTGCTATTGTTATTACTATTATTGGTTTTATTGTTGGTATATTTTGGTTGCCATTATTAAGTCAGATTGGAATATTAGCATTTGTAGATACTCTTGGTTCTTTTTTTGGTCCATTATTTGGTATTATGATTGTTGATTATTATTTATTAAAAAAAACAAACTTAAATAATAATGAGATTTTTTCTTTAGATGAGAAGGGGTTGTACTTTTATTCTAATGGATGGCATTTAAAAGCGATCTACTCACTTGTTTTAGGATTTATTTTTGCAGCTTCAACTATCTGGAATGAAAGTTTAATGAATTTCCATTCTTATTCTTGGATTATTGGTGCCTTTATTTCGTCTTTAACTTATTATCTTTTAACTAGTAAATAAACTTATGCATCAGTTTGATTTAGATAATAGAACTGCAATTATCACTGGAGGGGCTCAAGGTCTTGGTCTTGATATTGCAAAAAGATTTTTAAACTCAGGAGTAAAAACTATTATTTGGGATATAGATGAAAATGAACTTAAAAGAGCAACTCAAGAGTTAAACAATCCAAATCTGTCTTATAACGTTGTTGATGTTTCTGATTATAAAAATGTTAAAGAAACCGTTGATGAAATAACAAAATCTACGAACATTGATATTTTAATTAATAATGCAGGTATTACAGGTTCCACATCTTCTCTATGGGACTATGATGTGGATGAATGGAATAAAATAGTACAGATAAATTTAATGGGTACTTTTAATTGCTGCAAGTGTGTTGTTCCTAATATGATTAAAAATAATTATGGTAGAATTATTAATGTTGCGTCTGTAGCTGGCAAAGATGGAAATGCTAATGCTAGCGCTTATAGCGCAGCCAAAGCAGGGGCAATTGGTTTAACTAAATCTCTAGGTAAAGAACTAGCTGATAAAAACATAGCTGTAAACGCAGTTACACCAGCTGGTGCAAAAACAAGAATTCTTGATCAAATGTCAAAAGAACATGTTGCTAGAATGCTCTCTAAGGTACCTAGAGGTAGATTTTTAGAAATTGAAGAATTTACTTCATTAATTTGCTGGCTAGCGTCAGAGGAAAATTCATTTTCAACAGCAGCTGTTTTTGACATTAGTGGTGGTCGATCTACTTATTAACTAACACTTTAGATTCTGCATTAAGAGACTTACTTTCTTTAGAAATAACTGGTGCCAATAGAATTATGGACCAATATATCAACAAAATAAATACAGAAATTAATTTCATTATATATATCTACTATCCAATATTGATAATTTATTGCTTAAAGTGTGTTCAAATATTGTTTTAAAATTTAATTTAGATATACCCTCAACTTGATGAAATTTTTTTTAATATTATTTGGATGTTTATTTTTAATAATGAAACCTCTGTTAGCTGAAAAAGTTAATGTTTTTGATTTTACTAACGATGAGTTAAACACATTAAAAGTTAAAAAAGTTAAAGGAGAGACCAGCTGGACGCTTGGATCTAATGAAAATGGCAATTTTATAAGAGCGGAAGCCGAAGGTGTTGGGTCAGGTCTAGGAAAAGAAATTAAAATTGACCTAAATAAAACTCCTTTTATTAATATTACATGGAAAGTTGAGAAAGATTTATCTGGCATTATAGAAACTAGTAAAAAAGGGCACGATTATGCCGCTAGAGTTTTTGTGATAAAGAAAACAGGTTCCACACCACTATCTAATAGAGCAATTAATTATGTTTTTTCTAGTAATAATGATGTTGGAGAAAATTGGCCAAGCCCATATACAAAAAAATCTATTGATTATGTTCTCTCAACAACAAAAGATAACAAAAATACATGGGTTACCGTTAAAGCAAATGTGCAAAAAGATTTCATGAAACTTCATAAAATTGATGTTACTGAAATTTCGGGTATTGCTATAATGACTGATACTGATAACTCTAAATTAAAGGCTATATCTTATTATCAAGATATTTATTTTTCAGCTGAATAAGATTATTTAAATACTTTTTTAAGACCAATACTTAAAAAAGATAAAATTACAGCCACAATTACATCTTCAATGGGTGCAGCATTAGGAACCAGAAAATTCCAGGCAATTACAGCTAAAAGCCAAATAATATAAACTTTCATTGTTATATTGTATCTTAGTTTGATGTTAAAATATTTATTTTTGATAATATAAATTTATGCACGAAAATTTTTTTCACAATATAAAGGTTTATTATGAAGACACAGATGCTGGTGGTGTTGTTTATTATGCAAATTATTTAAAGTTTCTTGAAAGAGCAAGAACTGAAGCATTGTGTACAATCGGTTTTAATAATAAAAAAATTAAAGAAGATTACGGAGCTTTAATTGTCGTTAAATCTTGTAACATTGAGTACAAAAAACCATCTTACCTTGAAGACGAGCTAAAAATTAGGTCCTTTGTTAAATCTTTTACAAAAACTTCTTTTTTTATGTCACAATTTATTTCTAGAGATGATGAATTAATTGTTGAGGCAAAAGTGCATTTAGTTTTTGTAGATAAAGATGGAAAACCTATAAAAGTTCCAGAAGTTATCTTTAAAGATTTTAAACCCTATTTTTGCGATAGTATAAAAATTAAATAATTTTCTTAGCCTTCTTAAGCAAGCTTACCATTTTTTGTGTATTAATTATTTTTCTATTAACATTCCTTGGGCTAGGATGATAACTTGGAATTAGGATTTTATTATCTGGTAATATATATTTTGCACCATGTATGAAGGGTAATTTTTTGTTAAAACTATAACTTTTTTTATAAAATTTTATACAATTATCAAATGAAACCTTACCAAGCGCTATGATGACTTTTAAATTTTTTAACAACAACAGTTCATTTTTAAAAAAAGTTGAACAGTTAGATAATTCATCATTTAAAGGTCTATCTTCGGGCGGGACACATTTTAGAATATTTGTAATATAAGTTTTATTTAATTTTAGCCCATCATCAATATGGATAGAGGTTGATATATTTGTTATGTTAGCTTCAAATAAGCAATTAAATAGGAAATCTCCCGATTTATCTCCAGTGAAAGCTCTGCCTGTCCTAGTTCCTCCGTGTGCTGCTGGCGCTAGACCTACAATTAATAGTTTAGCATCAATATCACCAAATCCTGTGACTGGTTTAGCCCAATAAGTTTCGCTTATATTTTGTTTTCTTTTCTCTATAGAAATTTTTTTACTAAATTTAATTAATCTAGGGCAACTTTTACATTTAACTATTGAATTATTTAATTTTTTGAATGTTATACCCATATATGAAACTTATAAAATTTTTTTTATTAATACTTTTATCTTTCAATATTTCAGTAAAAGCAAATTCAAATGATAAAATACAAAATTTATTAAAAGAAGGTGAAAAATTAATATTTATAAGACATGCAGTTGCACCTGGTGGAGGTGATCCATTAGATTTTGATATATTAAAATGTGAAACCCAACGAAATTTAAGTAAAGAGGGCATTGTACAATCTAAAAATATTGGAAAGTTTTTTTTAGAAAACAATATTAAAATTGATAAAGTTCTGTCTAGTGAGTGGTGCAGATGTAAGCAAACAGCACAATATGCTTTTAACAAATATGAAACAAAAAGTTTTTTAAATTCATTTTTTAGTGAAAAATTTTCAAGAAATAAGAACAAACAAATAAACGATTTAAAAAGATATATTAATGAATGGAGTGGTGATAATAATTTAGTGTTAGTTACACATTATGTAACAATTCAAGAAGTGTTAAATATCACATCTTCTTCTGGAGAAATAATCATTTCAGATAGAAATTTCAATGTTCTTGCTCGACAAAATTTTTAAAAAATATAAACTAATTAAATGTCGTCAAAAAAAGCAATGAAGTTAGCGCAAAAGCAAGCTTATGCAAAGCATCGAAGTAATATTACAAATACTAAATTTGGAGCAAAAAAATTAAATTTTGTTATTAAGACCAACAAGACTAGCGTTATAAATAAAAAGTCTTAACTTTCTTTTTCAAAAAGCTCTACATTATTGCAAGTTGATACTTTCGAAATAGCTTCTTCACCATTAATTACAGTTTTAATGTTAATTATAGGGTTATTTTTTTCAAAAACTAGTTGAGTGTAAAATTGTGGGTAACCAATTCTATCTGTAAAGATTAGATTTTTCTCCTCATAAACAAATCTTTCTAAGGTGTTGTCTTTCTTTATACTTAAGTCTGTTCTTTTATGCTTTTTATATGTTTTGTTGTCATAAACATAGTTTCTAATCATCAAAGATTTTTCTAAATCTAAGATGTATTCATTTTTAATAAAACTATCATTTAAATTTTTGCATCCTGTCAAAAGCATTATTTCTGAAAAAACTACTGTTTGAAAATTAAGTAAAAATGTTAAAATTATCAAAAAATTAATACTAAAACTATTTTTTCTCATTTTTATCAAAATAAAATAATGCGATTAAGAAAATAATTGTCCATACAAATATTGAAATAGTTTTTATGAATGATGTTTCTGCGCCCCAAACTTTTAAAAAAAAAGCACCAATTAAGATACCAAGTACATAAATTATAGTTGCTATTGTTGTTTTATTCATTTAATTAAATTTTTTTTATAAAGTGAAATTCCATTTTCAACTTTATGATTATAAGACTCTTTAAAACTTTCTAATTGCCAGCCACCCAGTCTTGCCTGAATATCAGTTAGATTAGATTTTTTCCATTCATCTGATGTTTCCTCTAATTTCCACATCTTTTTTTCCTCATTATTTCTACCACAACCATAACAGTATCCAGTTTGAGGATCTGTTTTACATATGCTTATACACGGAGAAACAATCATTTTTTAAAATTATTAGTTAATATAATTGAATATTATTATATTTCATAATTATTCTCATTGGACAAATAGAATCTATCATATATAAACCCACAAGAATTGTGGGCGAATGGCGGAATTGGTAGACGCGCTGGTCTTAGGAACCAGTATTGAAAGATGTGAAGGTTCGAGTCCTTTTTCGCCTACCAGGAAAGTATAAAATTATGAAAGTAACAGTAGAAAATATAAAAGGCTTAAATAAGGACGTTAAAGTTTTCATAGATAAAAAAATTATGAACACTTATATGGATGAAAAATACGAAGAAATTAAAAATACTGTTAATTTAAAAGGTTTCAGACCAGGAAAAGTTCCAAAAGAAATTCTTAAAAGACAATTTGGCCAAGCAATTTTTAGTGAAGTCCTTGATAAAGTTCTTAAAGATACATCAGTTAAAGCTTTAGAGGATAGTAAAATTAAACCAGCCGGACAACCTAAACTTGATCTTAAAACATACGGTGTGGATAAGGATTTAGAATACGTAATGTCTGTAACCGAACTACCAAAAGTTAAACTTAAATCAGTAGAGAATATAAAATTTGATGAATATTCAGTAAAAATAGATGCAAGTGAGACTGATAAAAGAATTAAGGAAATAGCAAAAAGTCAAAACAATTTTATTGATGTTGCTGATGAAGTTAAGGCTGCTGCTGGCAATTCTGTTGTATTTGACTACAAGGCTACAATTGATGGAAAAGATTTTACAGGAGGTGAAGGAAAAAATACACAGTTAGTTCTTGGAAAAGATCTATTTATTAAAGGCTTTGATAAGCAATTAGTAGGAGTTAAAAAAAATGATGAAAAGTCAGTAGAGGCTGTGCTCCCTGAGAATTATCCACAAAAAGAATTTGCAAAGAAAAAAGCTAAATTTGTCTGTAAAATTATAGCTATAAAAAAATCTGAAGATGTAAAAATTGATGATGATTTCGCAAAAAATTTAGGAGCGAAAGATCTTGCTGACCTAAAATTATTAGTTTCAAAACAAATTAATGAAGAATTTAAAAACTCCTTAGATAAATTAACCAAAACTCAAATTTTAAAAGAAATCGAAAATTTTAAAGTTGATGAAATTCCAGGTAACTTAATAGAAGAAGAGGTTAAAATATTAGCCCAAGGTATGAGTGAAGAGGATGCTAAAAAAAGTAAAAAAAATTTTGAAGATGTGGCAAAAAAAAGAATTAAAGTTGGATTAATTTTGAATGAATTTGGTGAACAAAATAAGATAAATGTTACCGAACAAGAAGTTCAAGCTGAAGTGCAAAAACAACTTAGAATGATGCCTGGACAAGAAAAAATGGTTATGGAATTTTATCAGAAGAATCCATCTGCATTAGCAAGTTTAAGAGGAACCGTTTATGAGGAAAAAATTATTAATTTAATTAAAACAAAAGCAAAGCCTAATAAGAAAGAAATATCTAAAGAAGATGCTGAAAAAATTTTAAAAGAACATCAAAAACAAGACCATAACCACGATCATGACCATCCAGAGGAAGAAAAAGCAATTACTAAAAAAGATACTACTAAATCAAAAGCTACAAAACCCAAAGAAACTGCAACAAAAAAAGTTAGCAAAAAGTAATCACAAGTTGTATAAGTTATAAGAATCAACTTATGTCAATAAATTTTTCTGAACAAATGAATAATTTAGTCCCTATGGTAGTGGAGCAATCCAACAAGGGTGAAAGAGCTTATGATATTTATTCAAGACTTTTAAAAGAAAGAATAATTTTTTTAGTTGGTCCTATTAATGACAATGTTGCATCATTAGTTACAGCACAGCTTTTGTTTTTAGAATCTGAAGATCCAAAAAAAGAAATCAATTTATATATAAATAGCCCAGGCGGACTAGTAACAGCAGGTCTTGGTATTTATGATACTATGCAATATATCAAACCAGATGTTTCGACTTTATGCATCGGTCAAGCAGCTTCAATGGGATCCTTTTTATTAGCGGCAGGAAAAAAAGGTAAAAGGTTTTCTTTGCCAAATTCCAGAATAATGGTTCATCAACCATCAGCTGGATTTCAAGGTCAGGCAACGGATATTGAAATACATGCAAAGGAAGTTTTAGCATTAAAAAAAAGACTTAATGAAATTTACTCCAAGCATACTAGTAAATCTGTAGATGATGTTAAAAAGGCACTAGAGAGAGATAATTTTATGACCCCAGAAGTTGCTAAAGACTTTGGTTTAATCGATGCAGTAGTAGAAAACAGGTCTTAATATACCACATCTTGAGGGCTACCAAACGTATACTTGATTATTATGAGTCATCTATATTAAAGTACATATATTGATTCGTTTAAAAAATTATGACTACTAATAATAAAAATATTCTTTACTGTTCATTTTGTGGCAAGAGTCAACACGAGGTTAGAAAATTAATTGCTGGACCTACAGTATTCATTTGTGATGAATGCGTTGAGCTTTGCATGGATATTATCAAAGAAGAAAGCAAAGATACTTTTGTTAAACATCAAGATGGTTTGCCACCCCCAAAAGAAATTTGCGCAGTATTGGATGATTATGTTATTGGTCAACCTCATGCTAAAAAAGTTTTATCAGTAGCTGTACACAATCACTATAAAAGACTTAATTATGAAAGTAAAACCAGTAAGACTGTTGAACTTTCTAAATCTAATATTCTTCTAGTCGGTCCCACTGGTTGTGGTAAAACTTTATTAGCCCAAACATTAGCTAGAATTTTAGATGTACCTTTTACAATGGCAGATGCTACCACATTAACTGAAGCGGGTTATGTTGGTGAGGATGTTGAAAATATTATTTTAAAGTTATTACAAGCTGCAGATTACAATGTAGAAAAAGCTCAAAGAGGAATTGTTTATATTGATGAGGTTGACAAAATTAGTAGAAAGTCTGAAAATCCATCAATTACTAGAGATGTTTCTGGCGAAGGTGTGCAGCAAGCATTGTTGAAAATTATGGAAGGAACTGTTGCAAGTGTTCCACCCCAAGGAGGAAGAAAACATCCTCAACAAGAATTTTTGCAAGTAGATACAACTAATATCTTATTTATTTGTGGAGGAGCTTTTGCAGGACTTGATAAAATAATTTCCCAAAGAGACAAAGGTACTTCAATTGGATTTGGTGCAAATGTTAAAAAGACAGATGATAAAAAAACAGGTGAGTGGATGAAAAGTTTAGAGCCTGAAGATTTGTTAAAATATGGTCTTATACCTGAGTTTATTGGAAGATTACCTATGATTGCAACTTTAGAAGATCTTGATGAAAAATCTTTAGTTAAAATATTACAAGAACCAAAAAATTCTTTAATTAAACAATATCAAGAATTGTTTAAATTAGATGGAGCAAAGTTAAGTTTTAAAGATAATGCCATTAAAGAAATTGCACAAAAAGCAATTAATAAGAAAACTGGTGCAAGAGGGCTAAGATCAATCTTGGAAAATATTTTATTAAAAACTATGTATGATTTACCAAGTCAAGATAATGTAGAAGAGGTAATTGTTGATGCTGGTGCGGCAAAAGGTTTATCCCAACCTATTATAGTTCATTCAAAAAATAACAGTAAAACTAAGTCTGACAAAACTTCTGCGGCTTAATTTAAGGTTAATAAACAATAAATAGCTATTGCAATATCGTATTTAATATCCATATTTAGATAATGGATGTTAAAATAGAACGACCGTTATTACCTTTAAGAGATATTGTTGTATTCCCTAATATGGTTATCCCACTATTTGTAGGAAGAGATAAATCTATAGCTGCTTTAAATGAAGTAATGAAAAAAGACAAAAAAATTGTCCTTGTTACACAAAAAAACTCAGAAATAGATGACCCAAAAAAATTAGATGTTTTTACTTATGGCTGTGAAGGAAACATTCTTCAATTGTTAAAATTGCCTGATGGTACAGTAAAAGTTTTAGTTGAGGGAAGCAAAAGAGTTAAAATTTTAGACTTTAAAGATAATGATAAATTTATCGTTTGTGAGTATGCTCATCAACATGATTTAATTACAAAAGATGAAGACTTAATTCCTTTAGCGATGACAGCTGTTAGGAGACTGGAAAAATTAACATCAGTTAATAAAAAAATTTCAAGCGAAACAATAAATGGTATTAAAAAATTAACTGATGCATCTCATATCGCTGATAATATTGCTTCTCATTTGACAGCAACTATTTCTGAAAAACAGCAAATTTTTGAAACAATGGACGTTAAAAAAAGGCTTAATTCTATAATTAAGAGTATGGAAAATGAAACTAGTATTATTGGAGTTGAAAAAAGAATTAGAGGAAGAGTTAAAACTCAAATGGAAAAAACTCAACGAGAATATTATTTAAATGAACAGCTTAAAGCTATTCAAAAAGAACTGGGTGAAATTGAAGATGGTAAAGATGAGACATCAAGCCTTAATAAATCTATTTTAAAATCTAAAATGCCAAAAGACGTCGAGAAAAAATGCATGGCGGAGCTTAAGAAATTAAAAAATATGAGTCCCATGTCAGCAGAAGCTACTGTTATTAGAAACTACCTAGATTGGATGATTGACCTTCCTTGGTTTAAAAAAAGTGAAGTTGCAATTGATCTTAAAAAAGCTTTAGCTGTATTAGATGCCGATCACTTTGGTTTAGAAAAGGTAAAAGAGAGAATTATTGAGTTTTTAGCAGTTCAAAAAAGAATGGAAAAAATTAAAGGTCCAATCTTATGTTTAGTGGGACCCCCAGGTGTTGGAAAGACATCTTTAGGTAAATCAATTGCGAAAGCTACTAACAGAGAGTTTGTGAGAGTTTCCGTAGGTGGAATGCGTGACGAAGCTGAAATTAGAGGTCACAGAAGAACTTATATTGGGTCTTTACCAGGAAAAATTATTCAAATGATGAAGAAAGCAGGAACTAAAAACCCTCTAATCCTCCTCGATGAAATAGATAAAATTGGAAATGATTATAGAGGTGATCCATCCTCAGCTTTATTAGAAGCATTGGACCCTGAACAAAACTCAACATTTAATGATCATTATTTAGAAGTTGATTACGACCTATCAGATGTGATGTTTGTAACGACAGCTAATACATTGAATATATTGCCGCCACTATTAGACAGAATGGAAGTAATTAGATTAGCTGGATATACAGAGGATGAAAAAATTAATATTGCAAATAAATATCTTCTACCAAAACAAATTAAAGATAACGGTGTTAAAGAAAAAGAAATGACACTATCTGAAGATATCATTAAAGAAATTATTCAAAGTTACACAAAAGAATCTGGTGTAAGAAATTTAGAAAGAGAAATATCAAAAGTTGCAAGAAAGGTCGTTAAAAAAGTTGTAACTGGTGAAGAAAAGGAAGTTAAAATTGATTTAGAGAATTTATCAGATTACCTTGGAATACAGAAATTTAAATTTGGTGAACTTGAAAGCGAAGATAAGATCGGTGTAGTTACTGGTTTGGCATGGACAGAGTATGGTGGCGAAATTCTAAAAATTGAAACTGTAATTATGCCTGGTAAGGGAAGAATGCAAATTACCGGAAAACTTGGTGAGGTAATGCAAGAATCTATTAAAGCTGCAAAATCATTTATTAGATCTAAAAGTTTAGATTATGGAATTATTCCACCATTATTTGAAAAAAAAGATTTTCATATTCACGTTCCAGAAGGGGCCACCCCTAAAGATGGACCATCTGCTGGAATTGGTATGGTTACATCCATAGTATCAGCAATTACTAACAATCCAGTAAGAAGAGATGTTGCAATGACAGGAGAAGTAACATTAACGGGACAAGTTTTACCAATCGGTGGATTAAAAGAAAAATTACTAGCTGCGCATAGAGCTGGAATTAAACAGGTTATTATTCCCAAGGAAAATGAAAAAGATCTAGTAGATATGCCTAAAAAAATAACTGATGATATTAAAATAACAACAGTAGAACATGCTGATGAAGTACTAAAAATAGCTTTAACTAAAGAGTTAAAAAGAGTTGAATGGGTAGAGGTTGAAAAAATTTCTAAATCAGACGATAAATCTCAAGCTAGTATTCAGTAATTATCAATCTACATTATCTATTTGTTGATGTAATAGTAGCACTTCTTTTGGGCGGTTAGCTCAGTTGGTAGAGTATCTCGTTTACACAAAGCTAGTCCAAAAAAAACGCAAATAACCTTCTATAAATAACAATAATAGTTTACTTAATAAGAGAGCTCCAATTAAGCTAGGTAAGCAATAGGTATAGAAAAAGTTACTCTATAAAAGTTATTCTCTTGAACTTTAAAGCATTCAAATTTAATGTTTAATTCAATTAATTTTTTAATTAAGCTAACTTATGAAAATTAATAAAATTGTCCGTATCGCTCTATCTGGTAGTTTAATTGGATTAATATTAACCAACCCAAGAAAAGCATTAGATAAAATGATAGAAAAGAATAATAATAATGGGTGGAATGCAATTTATTATACAACGCGTTCTGAAAGTAACATAATTATTATCCTCATCCAATGGTTGGTTTTATTCTTAACATTAGGTTTATGGACTTTTGGTGTGGGATACTAAATTCTATTTGAAAAAGAAAAGAATCTAAGCATTAGATGTTGTCTTAAGATTAATTAAATCAAAAGAAGGAGTTAATATGGACAAATACACTAAATTTATTTTAACAATAATTGCAACTGGAGTACTTGGCATAAACTTTCACTTATTTAAAAGTGAAATAATTTCCCCTGCAAATGCTGCAAATAATTCAGTGCAAAAAGTAGTGTTATGTAATAGTTCAGGGTATAATTGTGCGGGAATAACACCTAATGGGTATTTTAAGATACAAATTAAAAGTAATTAAAATAATTCTTATAGTCAGTAAAAATTTATTCTGTTAGCGTATTCAATTATGAAGAGAGTCACACATGTTAAGTTGCTATTTATATTGTTATGTAATTTTATAGTTTTCAATAACGTTTTAGCAAGTGAGAAAAAAGTATTTTATGCTGGGTTTTCTTTTTCAGGAAACTACATAGATAAATCTTCATCTATTCAATTTACAAATCAACTTATAAATGAAAAAGATGAAAATGGGATAGATATAATTTCAAAGAGTTTAATTAAAACTATAAAGAAAGTTAAAGCTAAAAATTTTAATATTGATTTTGATTTTGCTGATTTAGAAAAAGGTCTTGAAGAATCAGTTGTAATGGCTGTTGTTTTAGATAATGAAACTTATTTCAACGAATATGAGCCAATTTCAAAAACTTATATGAATAATATTCAGATGTTTTTTCAAATTATTTTTTATAATTTTAAAACTAAAAAGTTAATTACATCAATACCATATGATGTTTCGGTTCCTTTTTTTACTAAAAAAGAACCAACTGAAAAAGAAATTACAAATTATATAAAAAAATTTTACACAGTGGGATTAAAAGAGATGAATTCTGAAAAAAAAATCAATGCTTTTTCACAAGTAGAAAAATCATTAAATGATTTTGAGTTAAAAGAAAAATATAATCTTCGCATAGGTGTCACTAGTGTTAAATTTGAAGATAAAGCTATTTCTGTTATACCAAAAAATTATAAAAAAAATATTAAACCCTTAGAGAATATTTTTGCTCAATTATTTTCTTCAAGATTATCTTTGCATAACAATGTTGCACTTGTTCCTTATATTGAGGGTATGGCGATTGGTGCAAAAATGAAACAGCAATTTGTAAACAGTGATGTAATATATGATATTGAATTACCAAAGCCTGATTACAATATTGATTTAATTATAAAAGGCTTCAAAAAAGTTTTAGCAAAAAAATCAGATGTTAATAATATTTATTTCTGGGCTACTTTTTTAAATTTAAAAATTTCTCAACCAGATCTAAATAAAGTCTATATGGATGATGATTTAAAAAATGTAATTAAAAAATCAATCCCTTCTCAAATTACAGATATTAATGATTGGTATAAGTTTTATATAACTACATATGAATTATTTGATGGTTTTTCTTACAATATAAATGTGATGGATGAAAAATGGATTTCCAAAACAAATAAAACTGATAAATTCAAGAAAAGTATGAAAAATGTAAGAAAACTTATGGTTAAATTTAAATAAGTTTTATTTCTCAGAGAAATTAGTGTTGTTCTTCGGTAGTTTTAGAAGAGCTGTTTTGTGTTAGGGTTTCATAAATAATCTTATCTATGATTAAATTTTCTTTTAAAATATTCTCTCTTATTATTTTTCTTTTAAATACCTCTTATTTATATGCTTTTGAAGAGGTTGGAAAAGGAACAATAAGCATTACTGCAATTTCATCTTTTGAAGAAAAAAAAGAATTAATTATTTTTGAAGCAAAACAAATTGCTTGTAAGGATGCTTTAAAAAAATATGTAAGTACTTTCACGATAGATAAAAAAAAGAATTATGACAAAATAAAGTCTAAAATTGAAAAAGATTATCTCAACTATATGGTTTGTGATAAGATTATAGATGAAAATCTCGATACATCTACTGGTAAGTATACCATTCTTGTTAAAGCTAATATTGATGAAACAAAAATAAATCAAGCACTTATAGAATCTTCAGCTATCGCCAACACAAGTAGTGATGAGGCTTCAGATATTGTTTTACTGATGTTTTCAGCTAAGACTAAAAGTATCAAACAAAAAGATGACAAAGTAACTAAAGTTGATCAATCTAAAAAAAGTGTTGATGTTGAGCAAACAGAGGCTACGAGTGAAAGTGAAACATTAGTATCTAGCGAAACAATAGAAACTAATGTTACTACAACTGGTGGAAACACAGTTAAAAGCTCAGAAACTATTACTTATGAGATAAGCGACATCTACAATGAGTCAATTGAAGCTGGTATGGTAGAAATCCTAAATACTGCTGGATTTGAATTAATTGATGGTGGAGATTTAGATTTAGAAGAGCAAATTGAAACTCTTAAAGCAGATTATGGTGAAAAAGGAAAGTTATCTAAAGCCGTTCAAAAAAGTATAAAAAAGAATATCGCATCTGAGGAAATTTCATTTTATATACAAGGTATCTTTAAAATTGGAAGTCAAGAAATTGATGCTGCTACAGGTCTTAAAGTAGTTAACGTTTCTGTAGTTAGTGCAAAAATGATGCATAAGAAAGAGGGTAAAAAATTTTGGAAAACAGTTGCATCTGTTGCTGGGAACCAAAGAAAAGGTAAAGGCACAACGTATGACGAGGCTATTAATAACGCTATACGACTTTGTGCACAATCTGTAGCTAAACAAATGGTTCAAAAAGTTAACGCAAAAGGAATAAAATAAATGAATAAAGTAAAATTTATAAAGGTAATTATTGTTACAATAACGTTATATTTTCTTTCAACTTTATATATTGTGCCAGCTTCAGCAATCACTCTCAAGAGTCTTAAAAATCCTGCAGATTTATTTAAGAAGAAGAAAGATAGTGGAGGTGAAAAAGTTGATCTTAAAAATGCGAAAACAGCTTTAATGGCACTCTTTTATGAATCTTCAAATAATTATTTAATGGCACAAGAGTTATTATTAATAGCTTATGGAAAAAATACAGAAGCAGCACAAGTAACCGAAGCCATAGCGTACGCAAAAGATTCAGGTGTTAGTGATTCTAAAAAATTAAAAAATTCTATGAAAGTCACAACAAAAGCAAGTAAAAGCATAGAAACCTCAATGAAAGATGAAAGTTTTAAATTATCAGTTGAGGGTAAAGCTAATTATGCTAAATCACTACCTTTTCTAGGTAGAGGTCTTATAGGAACTATGAAATTAAGACCAGAAACTCAAAATATGATTGCCAATATACAATCAAACCCAATGAATGCGATAACTCAAATTGGTGGTTTATCAAGAATTATACCAAATATTCCTGGTTACATTACAACTCTTACAAAAACTTCAAAACTTGTAATTAGTGGTGCTAAAGCAAAAAAAATTGAGGGTGCTGACAATTTAGACTCAGAAATGGACGCATTAGCTCTTTAAATATTTTAAGGCTCAGATATGCAACTAATTTTAAAAAGAATTATATTATTTTTGTTCTTAACAATTTTTCTATCTACAAATTCTTGGTCAGAAATAAAATTTAAAACAGTTACAGTTTCTGCGGCAGGTCTTTCTTATGAAGAGGCTCTGAATAATGCATTTGCTGAAGCAATAGCAATGGTAAATGGCAAAAATATTCAAACAAAAACAATAATTCAAGTTTTAAGCGGAGACCCTCTATCCAAAGAAATTGCTCAAGATAAAAAACAAGTAGGTTTTTTAGCTGATTTATTGTCACAATTTAATAAACCAGAAAAAAAAGAAAAACCTAAAGAAGAGAAAAAGAATTCAGATAAAGTTGAGTACTCACAAAATTACCTAAAAGAAATAATAGACGAAACTAAAGGTGGAATAAAATCATACGAAATTATTAAAAAAGAAACAGATAAAAATGGATGGCATAATATAAAATTAAAAGCTGAAGTAGCATTTTTTGATTTACCAAAAGAAGCGATGAGAGTTCGTATGGCAATATTTCCATTTAAACTTTATGATGTAGAAGGTGATAAAAGCAGATTTAATAGACTGATAGATCAAAATATTAATGACTATTTTGTTCAAACAAAAAAATTTACAATGTTGGATAGAACTTATATTGAAGAAGTTGCAAAAGAGCAAAGCACTATTTTAGATGGTAAAACACCCGCAATAGAAATGGCTAAAATTGGTAACGAAATATCAGCAGACTTTATTTTAGTAGGTTCTGTAGAAAATTTTAATATTATAGAAAAAGTAAAAAAGATTTTATCTTCTGATATGGAGATAAAGAAAAAAGAGGCAAGTATATATATGTCATATAGGTTACTTGATGTTGCAACTAAACAAATAAGCTACTCAAATACTATTGAATACAAACTGACACTTACTGAAAATTCAAAAAAACCTGACATAGAAATAATAGCAAAAATATCAAAAATACTTGGGGAAGAAATATTGTTTAGTATATATCCTGTTTTAGTTGAAAAAATTGTAAACAGTGAGATTTATTTAGGACAAGGTGGAAACCAATTCCAAAAATCAGATCAATATGAATTATTCGAAAAAGGAGAAAAAATTATTGATAGTTACACAAATGAAGTGATTGGTAATGTTGAAACTTTATTGGGTTTAATTGAAATTACTTCTGTGTCTACAGGTTATAGTAAAGCCAAAATGCTTTCCAAAGAAAATAATCTTCCTGAAGATATTAGTAATGGCAGTTATTTAGTAAGACCAATTAAAATAGTTAATGAAAATAATGAAAAAACCTTTGCAGAAAATAAAGAAAAGATAAAAAAGAAAAAAGCAGATAAAAAAAAGAAATTAGAAAATGAATTTTAATTTTATAAAATAATGAATAAGATATATTTAATATTAATATTATTTTTTTTGAATCAATGTTCTACATCATCACCCCAAGTTAAATCTTGTAAAGTGAAAACAAATCTTTCTGTAGAAAAAACTGATCCAAAATGGTTTATAGAAAAAGAAGATGAAGAGTTTTATTATATTGTAAAAAATAAAGAGTATTCTGGTGACTCTAAGTTAGCTGAAACCAAAAATATGTATATTTCTGAAATTTTATTAGCTAATAAAATTGCTGAAGATTTTATGAGCTGCTCTGATCAAAATAGTTCGATTAAATATATTAGAAATTCAAAAAATTCCAATGATGTTCAAATGTTTAAAAATGGCCAACTAGTTAAAAACCTAAATGGTCAATTCAAAATTGAAAAAAATATAATTATTGAAGGAAATAATAAATTTATTAGTTATCTAAAGTTTAAAAAGCTAAAGAAATAAAGCATATTTTTTTTATTATTATTACTCAATTTTTTCTATTTTTGTATTTACCATATTGATTTGTAGGGTATTAAAATAAGCGGCCAGGTATGCACCAGGTATGTAGAACAAAATTCCAACTGACAAAAGCCAGGTATGTTATAGGAATCGAGTTTGTTCACTTATTTTCCTAATTTGCCTTTCTAAAGTGTTTGCTTTCTTAAATAAGTTGTTATAAATAGTGCGTAATTTGGTTTTGGGCGGTTAGCTCAGTTGGTAGAGCATCTCGTTTACACCGAGGGGGTCAAAGGTTCGAGTCCTTTACTGCCCACCAAAACAATTAAAAGTGGGGGTGTAGCTCAGTTGGTTAGAGCGATCGCCTGTCACGCGATAGGTCGAGGGTTCGAGTCCCTTCACTCCCGCCACTTTTCTAGACTTTTTAATGTGAATATTCCATAAAATGTGACGTAAGAGCCCTTCAACATGATATAAAAAGTGTTATATAGACTTCATGCTTTCAGAATTTTTAAAAGATTATCTGCCAATAATATTATTTTTGATTATAGCTCTTGGTTTGAGTTGTGCATTTGTTGTTATAAATTTAATACTTTCACCAAAACACCCTGATCCTGAAAAATTATCAGCTTATGAGTGTGGGTTTGAACCTTTTGAAGATTCTAGAATAGAATTTGATGTTAGGTTTTATTTGGTTGCTATCCTTTTTATAATTTTTGATTTGGAAATAGCTTTTCTATTTCCTTGGGCAATCTCTCTTGGAAATATTGGTTTATTAGGATTTTCTTCAATGATGATTTTTTTATTTATATTAACTATTGGTTTTATTTATGAGTGGAGAAAAGGTGCTTTAGATTGGGAGTAATATTTTAAATATGAATTTAGAAGATAAAAACAAACAGATCCCAGAAGAGTTTAAAAAACTTTCTGAAGATTTTAGTAAAAATGGTTTTATAACAACATCACTTGACAATCTTATTAATTGGTCAAGAGCTGGATCGCTACATTGGATGACTTTTGGTTTAGCTTGCTGTGCAGTTGAGATGATGCAAACTGCCATGCCAAGATATGACCTGGAAAGATTCGGAGCCGCACCTCGAGGCTCACCTAGACAATCAGATGTAATGATTGTTGCTGGAACTTTAACAAATAAAATGGCACCCGCCTTAAGAAAAGTTTACGATCAAATGCCTGAACCAAGATATGTTATCTCTATGGGAAGCTGTGCTAATGGTGGTGGTTATTACCATTATTCTTATTCTGTTGTTCGTGGCTGCGATAAAATTGTTCCGGTTGATATTTACGTCCCAGGATGTCCACCCTCAGCTGAAGCATTACTTTATGGCATCATGCAACTCCAAAAAAAAATTAGAAACAAAGGATCTTTTGATAGATAATTATTATGATTAATTTAACAGATCTTGAAAGAAAAATTAACTCACAACTTACTACTAAGATTAAAAAATCTGAAATTAGACATGATCAACTTTATATAAGTATTGATAGTGAAGATTTAATTGATGTCACATTATTTATTAAGAGCAATGAAAATACAAAATTTAGACAATTAATTGATATAACTGTTGTTGATTTCCCTGAAAATGCTCAACGATTTAAAATGGTTTATTTATTTCTAAGTCATGAGTTTAACCAGCGCATAATATTAAGTTATCTCATTAGTGAAAATGAAGTTATCCCTTCATTAACATCAATATACCCAGCCGCGAACTGGATGGAGCGTGAAGTTTTTGATATGTATGGAGTTAAGTTTAAAGATCACCCAGACTTAAGAAGAATACTTACCGATTACGGCTTCGAAGGTCATCCACTAAGAAAAGATTTTCCATTAACAGGACATACAGAGGTTAGATATAGTGAAGAGCAGAAAAAAGTAATTAAAGAACCAGTTAAATTAGAACAAAATTATAGAAATTTTGATTATGAAAGTCCTTGGGAAGGAACCAAGTATATCAAAAAGCAAACAGATCAAGAAAATGACAAAAAAAACTAAAACATTAAATCTTAATTTTGGACCTCAACACCCTGCAGCTCATGGGGTTTTAAGATTGATTTTAGAATTGGATGGTGAGGTTGTGGAAAAAGCAGACCCTCATATTGGCTTGTTGCATCGTGGTACTGAGAAGTTAATAGAAAATAAAACATATATGCAAGCTGTACCTTATTTTGACAGACTTGATTATGTTGCTCCTATGAATCAGGAGCACGCTTTTGCTTTAGCTATTGAAAAAATATTAAAGATTGATGTGCCAATTAGAGCTCAATTTATAAGGGTCATGTTTTGCGAAATTGGAAGAATTTTAAGTCATATATTAAATGTAACCACTCAAGCACTTGATGTTGGTGCTTTAACACCCTCATTATGGGGCTTTGAAGAACGTGAAACTTTAATGACCTTTTATGAAAGAGCGTCAGGCTCAAGGTTGCATGCTAATTATTTTAGAGCAGGAGGTGTCCATCAAGATTTACCAACGGGGTTAGAAGAGGATATAGGTAAGTTTTGTGAGTCTTTCCCTAAAATAATTGATGATCTTGAAACACTGTTAACTGACAACAGAATATTTAAACAAAGAAATGTTGATATTGGAATTGTGACCAAAGAAGATGCTTTAGATTATTCTTTTAGTGGTGTTATGATTAGAGGATCAGGAGTTCCTTGGGATTTAAGAAAATCACAACCATACGAATGTTATGAACAATTAGATTTCAAGATACCTGTTGGTAAAAATGGAGATTGCTATGATAGATATTTGTGTAGGATTGAAGAAATGAGAGAGAGCGTTTCTATAATTAAACAATGTTTAGCTAAAATGAAAAAAGGACCAATTAAATCATCTGATGGGAAAATTAGCCCTCCACCAAAAAATGATATTAAACAATCTATGGAAGCTTTAATTCATCATTTTAAACTATTTACAGAAGGTTACCGTGTAGATAAAGATGAAATTTATACTGCTGTTGAAGCACCCAAAGGTGAGTTTGGTGTTTACCTAATTTCAGATGGCTCTAGTAAGCCGTATAAATGCAAAATAAGAGCCCCAGGCTTTTCCCACTTAGCTGCAATGGATTACTTAATTAAAGGACATATGCTTGCAGATGTACCTGCTGTATTAGGTTCATTAGATATTGTATTTGGAGAGGTTGACAGATAATGAGCTTAAGAAGACCTTCAAAAGAGCAACCTGAGACTTTTGAGTTTAATACAAACTCATTAGAAGCCGCCAAATCAATCGTTGCAAAATATCCTAAAGATAGACAGGAAAGTGCTGTAATGGCTTTGCTTTATATCGCACAAAAACAAAACAGTAACTGGATTCCATTAGCTGCTATGAAATACCTAGGTAAGTTTTTAGACATGCCTTATATAAAGATTTACGAAGTAGCAACATTTTATACAATGTATAATCTTGCTCCTGTGGGTAAACATTTTATACAAGTTTGCACAACCACACCATGCATGATTAGAGGGGCCTACAAACTTGTTGAAGCGTGTAAAGAAAAAATTTCTGAAAATGAAAATGAATTATCAAAAGATCAAAGTTGCTCTTGGATGGAAGTTGAGTGTTTAGGTGCTTGTGTTAATGCACCCATGATGCAGATCAATGATGAATATTATGAAGATTTAGATAAAGAAAAGACATTAAAAATTTTAGATAAGATCCTTGCTGGTGAAACACCTAAGCCAGGATCGTATCGAGGCCGTATAAATAACGAACCTGAAAATAATAGAAAAACACTTATGGATTTAAAAAATGCTTAAAGACGAAGATAGAATATTTCAGAATTTATATAATGATAAGAGTTCAGATGTTGAATCTTCAAGAAAAAGAGGTGACTGGACAAACACTAAAGATTTAATTGAAAAAGGTAGAGATTGGATAATAACTGAGGTTAAAGCTTCAGAACTTAGAGGTAGAGGAGGTGCTGGATTTCCAACTGGTTTAAAATGGTCTTTTGCCCCAAAAGAATTGGGTTCAAGACCTCATTATCTAGTTATAAATGGAGATGAGTCAGAACCAGGCACTTGTAAAGATAGAGATATTTTAAGATTTGAACCTCATAAATTAATTGAAGGATGTTTAATTGCTGCTTATGCTGTTCAAGCACATGTTTGTTATATCTATATAAGAGGAGAATACTTTATAGATGGAGAAAAACTTCAGTCAGCAATTGATGAGGCTTATGAAAAAAATTTAATAGGAAAAAATGCATCTGAAACAGGTTGGGATTTAGATATTTATATTCACTATGGAGCAGGAGCATATATATGTGGAGAAGAAACTGCTTTACTTGAGAGTATAGAGGGTAAAAAAGGTCAGCCAAGATTGAAACCACCTTTCCCAGCTTTAATTGGTCTTTATGGATGCCCAACTATAATTAACAATGTTGAAACTATAGCGGTTATCCCAACTATATTAAGAAGAGGCGGTAAATGGTTTGCATCTTTAGGTAAAGCAAAGAATACAGGAACAAAAATTTTTTGTATATCCGGTAATGTTAACAATCCATGTAATGTTGAAGAAGAAATGAGCATATCTCTTAAAGAACTAATTGAAGTTCATGCCGGAGGTGTTATTGGGGGGTGGGAAAATCTACAAGCTGTAATACCTGGTGGTTCATCAATGCCTTTAATACCACAAAAAACTTGTGAAACTTTAACAATGGATTTTGATTCACTAATGGCAGAAAAAAGTGGATTAGGAACTGCAGGTATAGTTGTTATTAATAAAGATCAAGACATCATTAAATGCATGGCAAGAATTGCTAGATTTTATAAACATGAAAGTTGTGGTCAATGCACACCTTGTAGAGAAGGTACAGGTTGGATGTGGAGAATGCTTGAAAGAATGGCTAAAGGTGAAGCGTCAAGAGATGAAGTTGATATGTTGGGAGATGTAACAAATCAAATCGCAGGACACACTATTTGTGCTTTTGGTGAGGGGTCTTCATGGCCTGTACAGGGATTATTAAGACATTTTAAAAAAGATATTGAAGATAGAAATAATCTTAACCCAACTATAAAAAAAGAAAAAAATATTCCTTACTTGGTAGATCAACACTTATTGGATAAAAAAAATGCTTAAATTAAAAGTTAATGAAATTGATATAGAGGTTGAAGAGGGCCTAACTGTGCTTCAAGCTTGTGAAAAAGCTGGTGTTGAAATCCCAAGATTTTGTTATCATGAAAAATTATCAATAGCAGGTAATTGTAGAATGTGTTTAGTAGAATTAGAAAAATCCCCTAAACCTGTAGCCTCATGTGCTATGCCAGCAGCAGAGGGAATGAATATTAAAACAAATACTGAGTTTGTTGAAAAAGCAAGAAAAGGTGTAATGGAATTTTTGTTGGCTAATCATCCATTGGATTGTCCTGTTTGTGATCAGGGGGGCGAATGTGATTTGCAAGATCAATCTATGTTTTATGGTATTGATAAATCTAGATACAAAGAAAATAAAAGAGATGTTTCTGAAAAAAATATGGGACCTTTAATTAAAACACAAATGACCAGATGTATACATTGTACGAGATGTGTTAGGTTTGCTACAGAGGTTGCTGGTGTAACAGAGATTGGAGCGATAGGCAGAGGTGAAGATATGGAAATCACAACATATCTTGAACAATCTATGCAATCAGAACTATCAGCTAATGTAGTAGATTTATGTCCCGTTGGTGCCTTGACATCAAAACCGTATGTATTTGAGGCTAGACCTTGGGAATTAAAGAAGACTGAATCTATTGATGTGATGGATGCTATTGGTTCAAATATAAGAGTTGATACATATGGATGGGAAGTTAAAAGAATTTTACCAAGAATTAATGAAGATATTAACGAAGAATGGATTTCAGATAAAACCAGATATGCTTGTGATGGCTTGTTAAATCAACGCCTAGATACACCTTATATAAAATATAATGGTAAATTCGAGAAAGCATCATGGAAAGAAGTTTTTAATATAATTAAGTCTAAATTTAAAAATACTGACAAAGATAAAATATGTGGAATGTCTGGTGATTTAGTTAACATGGAAACACTTTATATATTTAAAGAGTTTTTTAATAAAACACTAGGTTCCTATAATGTTGAATCAAGAAGTGATCATACATATTTGAATCCGAAAAAAAGAGAAAACTATTTATTCAATTCAACAATTAACGGCATAGAAGAAGCGGATTTTATTTTACTTATAGGAAGCAATCCAAGGTATGAGGCAACAATTTTAAATGCGCGTATTAGAAAAGCATATTTACAAAATAAAACAAAAATAATCTCTTTAAATGAAATTGGTGATCTGACTTATCCATACGAATCTTTAAATGGTGATATTGAAAATATTAAAAAAATTACAGAAGACAATCATGAAGTATCGAGCTTAATTAAAGAAGCCAAAAAACCTTTAATTATCTTTGGTCAGTCATCCCTAAAAACCAAATCTGCAAAATATATTTTTGAATCTATTAGATCTTTTTTAAAAAAAAATAATAAGATGTCAGATGAATGGAATTCTTTAAATACAATTTCAGAAAATGCATCTACAGTCGGTAGCTTTGACTTAGGTTTATATAAAACAGTAGATGGCTCAAACGAAGTACTAAAAGATTTAGAAAATCATATGTTTGAAATTGTTTATCTTTTAGGAGTAGATAATCTTAAATTTGAAAAAAAGAATGAATTTATAATTTATCAAGGAAGTCATGGAGATAAAGGAGCAGAGATTGCAGATATTATACTTCCAGGTGCTGCATACACAGAGCAAAATGGTTACTTTACAAACTTAGAAGGTAAAATGCAAAAAGCCTATAAGGCCTCTTATCCACCAGAAGAAGCTAAGGAAGACTGGTTGATAATTAATGAATTAGCAGAAGTAATGAATCATAGAAAATTATTTAATGACAAAGACGAGTTGGATAGCAGTTTGCATAATCAAATTAATTTATACATTGAAAAAAATAAATCTATTAAATCTTCTAATGTTGAGAATTTAGAATTTAAGCAAGAGATTTTAAAAGTTAATAATGAAGATTATTATTACTCCAATGCTATAGCAAGAGCTTCAAAAACCATGTTTGAATGTAAGAGTGCTAAGACAAATTTAAAATTAACAGGCACTGAAGGTTAATAAAATGGATTATTTAAGTATAATTTTTTCAGAGACATATAAAATCTTATTTTTATTAGTTCCAGTTCTTGTTTCTGTTGCAATGGTTGTTTGGCTTGATCGTCGTATTTGGGCCTTCGTTCAAAAAAGACAAGGACCTAATGTTGTCGGACCTTTTGGTTTACTTCAATCTTTGGCTGATGCACTAAAATACATGTTTAAAGAAGTTATTATCCCATCAAGCTCCAATAAAGTAATATTTATATTAGCACCAATTGTTACCATGACTTTGGCGTTAATCTCTTGGGCAGTTATTCCTTTTAGTGCAACTCAAGTATTAGCTGATATCAACGTTGGTATTCTTTATTTATTTGCAGTTTCATCTTTAGGTGTTTATGGAATTATTATGGGTGGTTGGGCTTCAAATTCAAAATATCCTTTTCTTGGTGCAATTCGATCAGCAGCTCAAATGGTATCTTACGAAGTTTCAATTGGTGTTATTATAATTAATGTTTTGCTTTGTGTTGGTTCGTTAAACTTAAACGATATAGTTATGGCTCAAGAAAACCTATGGTTTGTAATTCCATTATTTCCAATGTTTATAATTTTTTTTATTTCAGCGTTGGCAGAAACAAATCGACCACCATTTGACTTACCAGAGGCAGAAGCAGAGCTCGTTGCAGGATATCAAACTGAATATTCTGGAATGATGTATGCAATGTTTTGGTTGGGTGAGTATGCAAATATTCTTCTTATGTGTGCCATGGGAGCAATTCTTTTTTTAGGTGGATGGTTGTCTCCAATTGAAATTTACCCATTCACTTTAATTCCAGGTGCTATCTGGTTAATCTTTAAAATTTTATTTCTTTTTATACTATTTGCGTTGGTAAAAGCTATTGTACCAAGATATAGGTATGATCAGTTGATGAGACTCGGTTGGAAAATCTTTCTACCTTTAGCTTTAACATGGGTGGTTCTTACATCAAGTTACTTATTTTACTTTAACCTACTACCAATTAATTAATTATGAAAATTTCAAGAATTTTTAAAACAATTTTAATGTTAGATTTTCTAGGAGGTCTTACTATTGCTTTAAGAGAACTTTTTAAATCTAAAAAAACAATTAATTATCCTTTTGAAAAAGGAAAAATTAGTCCAAGATTTAGAGGTGAACACGCCTTAAGAAGATACCCTGATGGTGAAGAAAGATGTATTGCTTGTAAATTATGCGAAGCTGTATGCCCAGCTCAAGCAATTACAATTGAATCTTCTGAGAGAGAGGATGGTAGTAGAAAAACTACCCGATATGATATTGATATGATGAAGTGTATTTATTGCGGTCTTTGTGAAGAATCTTGCCCTGTGGATGCAATAGTTCAAGGACCAAATTTTGAATTTTCAACAGAAACAAGAGAAGAACTTTATTACAATAAAGAAAAACTTTTGGATAATGGTGATAGATGGGAAAATATTTTAGCTGCTAATATTAAAGCAGATAAACCTTATAGATAATAATTATGTTAGCACATGCCATTTTTTTTTACATCTTTTCATTAATAGCAATTGTTTCTGCGATAATGGTTACAGTTTCTAAAAACACTGTTCATTCTGTCTTTTTTTTAATTTTAGATTTTATTAGTATTTCTTGTTTGTTTATAATGATAGGTGCAGAATTTCTTGGCATGATAATGTTAATTATTTATGTTGGAGCGGTAGCAGTTTTATTCTTATTTGTTGTAATGATGTTAAATGTTGCTCAACAAAAAAACCAATGGTTTAGTGCTAGGGAGAGCTCAAAACATCTGCCTGTTGGATTAATCATTAGTACTATTATATTTTTTGAATTAATTATTGTTATTGGTGGATGGAAATACAAGTCAGATCTTGTTTCTTCTATGTCATTAAATATAGATAGTAGCATTAGTAATACTCATGCTATTGGTTATGTTTTATATACTGATTACATCCATATCTTTCAATTAAGTGGAATGATTTTATTAGTTGCAATGATAGGGGCTATTGTTCTTACCTTTAGAAAGAGATCTGGTGTCAAAAAACAAAGTTATTTTAGTCAAATATCTAGAGAAAGAACAGATGGTGTTGAATTGATAGATGTTCCTAGCAATCAAGGAGTTAAGTCTGATGATTGATGTAGGTTTGGGCCACTACCTTACTTTAGGAGCGATAATATTTACTATTGGTATAGTTGGTATATTTTTAAATAGAAAAAATATCATAGTAATATTAATGAGTATAGAGCTTATTCTATTAGCAGTGAATATTAATTTGGTGGCTTTCTCTATATTTTTGAATGACATAACGGGGCAAATTTTTACACTCTTTATATTAACTGTAGCTGCTGCAGAAGCTGCCATAGGTTTAGCAATAATAGTGGTTTATTACCGTAACTCATCATCAATTGATGTTGAAAAAATAAATAGTTTGAAAGGATAATATGGAATTTGCATTATTATTTCTTCCACTGCTAGCATCTATTATATCTGGTTTTTTTGGTAAATTTATAGGTGACAGAAATTCAGAGATCATAACCAGTATTTTTGTTTCGATTTCAGCTCTACTATCTTTGACTTTATTTTATCAAGTTATTGTTAGCGGATATGAAAATAATGTAGTTATTGCTACTTGGATTAATTCAGGAACACTTGATGTGAATTGGTCTTTTAAAGTGGATGCGTTATCTTCAGTAATGCTTGTTGTTGTAACTCTGGTTTCTTCACTAGTTCATATTTATTCTATTGGTTATATGTCTCACGATCCTCATAAACCAAGATTTATGGCATATCTTTCTCTTTTTACGTTTGCAATGTTAATGTTGGTTACATCTGATAATTTTCTTCAATTATTTTTTGGATGGGAGGGGGTAGGCCTTTGTTCTTACTTTTTAATTGGTTTTTGGTATAAAAAAGATTCAGCAAATGCAGCGGCTATAAAAGCTTTTGTAGTCAATAGAGTGGGTGATTTTGGATTTGCCCTAGGAATATTTTTAATTTTTTATCTATTTGGTACCGTCAATTACTCCGAGGTATTTCAACAAATTCCACAAATTATTGACAAAGAATTATTATTTTTAGGAATGCACATCAAAGCCATTGATTTAATTTGTATCCTTTTATTTATTGGAGCCATGGGTAAATCTGCACAAATTCTTTTACACACATGGCTACCAGATGCAATGGAAGGACCCACACCTGTGTCAGCATTAATACATGCAGCTACCATGGTTACAGCAGGTGTCTTTTTGGTTGTTAGATGCTCTCCAATTTTTGAATATTCCCCTTTAACTTTAAATATTATTACTGTAGTTGGAATGACAACTGCTTTTTTTGCTGCAACTGTCGCCTTAGTTCAAACAGATATAAAAAAAATTATTGCCTACTCAACATGTAGTCAGTTAGGTTATATGTTTTTTGCAGCTGGTGTTGGTGCTTATAATGTTGCGATGTTTCATTTATTTACGCATGCATTTTTTAAGGCGTTACTTTTCTTAGGGTCTGGATCTGTAATTCATTCATTTAAAGATGAACAAGATATTAATCATATGGGAGGAGTGCATAAAAAGTTACCTTATACTTGGATTTTGATGATTATTGGAACGCTAGCTCTGACAGGTTTCCCTTTTCTTTCAGGTTTTTATTCAAAAGACGCAATTATAGAATTTGCCTATCTCAGAGGTAATACAGTAGGGTATTATGCTGCGGGTGTTGGTATTTTAACAGCTTTACTTACCTCAATATATTCGTGGAGATTAATTTTTAAAACATTTCATGGAACTTATAATAATAAAAGATTAAAAATTGAAGAAATGCACGAGTCTCCTATGGTCATGCTTATACCTTTGATTGTATTAGCAATTGGTTCAATTTTCGCAGGTTTTTTGTTTAAAGATTTATTTATTGGTCATGGAGGAGAAAATCACTTTTGGGGAGATTCTATTAAATTTCTAAATCCATTAAGTACAGATCATCCACCTTTATGGATTATTTTGATTACACCCATTCTTGTCTTGTTATCCATTCCAATTGCTTACTATTTATTTGTAAAAAATAAAGAATTACCAAATCAATTTGTTCAATCCAACAAACCTATGTACAATTTTTTAGTTAATAAATGGTACTTTGATGAATTATACGACTTTATATTTATTCGATCTTCCAAAAAAATAGGACTATTCTTTTGGAAAACAATTGATGTAAAAATTATTGATAAATTTGGACCCGATGGTCTTTCTCTACTAATTAAAAACTTATCATTAAAAGCCAGTAAATTTCAAAGTGGATTTATTTATCAATATGCCTTCATGATATTGATTGGTCTATCTGCATTATTAACATTTTTAATTTTACAATAATGAATTTTCCAATCTTATCATCATTAATTCTTTTACCAACTATTGGAGCTTTATTTTTATTATTTTCAAAAGATAAAAATTCAAATACAGGAAAATATGTTGCTTTGTTCACTTCTTTTGTTAATTTTTTAATCTCAATATATTTATGGTATTTATTTGACCCATCAACATCAAGCTTTCAATTTATTGAAAATAGAGAGTGGCTAAAAGGTTTTGTTAATTATAAGGTGGGTATAGATGGAATTTCAATTCTATTTATAATTCTAACAACACTTATTACTCCATTGTGTATAATATCTGTTAACAACACAATTAAAATAAGGTTAAGGGATTTTCTCATTGCCATATTGGTAATGGAGAGTCTAATGATTGGAGTTTTTTGTTCACTTGATCTACTTGTATTTTATTTATTTTTTGAAGCTGGATTAATTCCAATGTTTTTGATTATTGGAATTTGGGGTGGAGCAAGAAGAGTTTATTCTGCTTTTAAATTTTTCTTATACACATTACTTGGTTCAGTTTTAATGTTAGTTGCAATAATTTCAATTTATTGGATTGCTGGCACAACTGATATAACAAAACTTTATGAATTGGGCATAGATACTAAATATCAAAATTTATTGTGGCTTGCATTTTTTAGTTCTTTTGCTGTTAAAACACCTATGTGGCCAGTTCATACTTGGTTACCTGATGCTCATGTAGAAGCACCAACTGCTGGTTCAGTTCTACTTGCTGCAATTTTATTAAAAATGGCTGGATATGGCTTTATTAGATTCTCATTAGGCTTATTTCCTGTAGCCTCAGAATTATTTACTCCTTTAGTATATTCATTAAGTTTAATTGCAATTATTTATGCGTCTCTAGTAGCCTTAATGCAGGAAGATATGAAAAAATTAATAGCATATTCTTCTGTGGCTCATATGGGGTTTGTAACTTTAGGAATTTTTACAATTACACAGCAGGGTATTGAAGGAAGTATAATTCAAATGATTAGTCATGGACTTGTTTCAGCTGCATTATTTTTATGTGTGGGTGTAGTTTATGATCGTATGCACTCAAGGTTAATTAAAACTTATGGTGGTCTAGTTTCAGTGATGCCTAAATATTCAATTTTATTTATGCTGTTTACTTTGGCTTCATTAGGACTGCCAGGTACTAGTGGCTTTATAGGAGAATTTTTAATTTTAATGGGTGCATTCAAGGATAATTTTTTAGTAGCAGTTATTGCTAGTTTTGGTGTCATTTTTGGTGCTGCATATATGTTATGGTTATATAGAAGGGTAGTTTTTGGAAATTTAATAAACAAAGACCTTCTAAAAATACCTGATTTAGATAATTCAGAAAAATTTATTTTATGGAGTTTGGCTATACCAGTATTATTCTTTGGTTTTTACCCAGAACCACTTATTAACACGATTGAAGTATCGGTAAATGACTTAATTGAAATGTATAATTTTAACTTAAATATGTTCGGTCCCGAGGTACAAAAGTAATGAATAATTTGAATTTTATTTCTCCTGAAATCTTTATCTCTTTATCGATAATGTTTTTATTAATTTTGGGTGTTTTTAAAAAAAATAGCTCAAGTTTAATTCATAATCTTTCAATAGGGCTTTTATTGATTACTGGAATTTTAATATTAAATAATCCTTTTGATAGAGCCGTAACCTTATTTGGAAATAGCTATGTAATTGACAGCCTCTCATCTTTAATGAAAATTCTTACAATTTTAGGTGGAGCTTTTGTATTGTCAATTTCAACAAAATATTTAAAGATATCCCAAATTTTTTTAATTGAGTATCCAATTTTAGTCCTTTGTTCAATTTTAGGAATGATGGTTATGATTAGTTCTAACGATCTTATGGTTTTTTACATTGGACTTGAATTACAATCACTAGCTTTGTACGTTTTAGCATCATTTAATAGAGATCAATTAAAATCATCTGAATCAGGTCTTAAATATTTTGTATTAAGTGCACTTTCTTCTGGTTTATTGCTTTATGGCTGTTCTTTGATTTATGGCTTTTCTGGATCAACTAATTTTAATATTATTGGTAACTCAATGGATTCCACTCATTATGGTCTAACATTCGGAATAGTTTTTATCCTAGTTGGATTAGCTTTTAAAATATCCGCTGTACCATTTCATATGTGGGCGCCTGATGTTTATGAAGGATCACCGACATCTGTAACATTGTTTTTTGCTGTAGTACCTAAGGTTGCGGCTTTAACGGTCTTTATTAGATTCTTATATGTCCCATTTTTTAATATGATTGATCAATGGCAGCCTATCATTATTTTTTTATCAATTGCCTCAATGATATTTGGAGCTGTTGCAGCGATTGGACAGAATAATTTAAAAAGACTAGTAGCGTATAGTTCTATTGGTCATATTGGTTACGCTTTAGCAGGTCTTTCTGTTGGAACTAACGAAGGTATTCAATCATCTATAGTTTATATTTCTATCTACTTAGTAATGAATCTAGGCTTATTTAGCTGCTTACTTATGATGAAAAGAAATGATCAATACTTTGAAACTATTGATGATTTATCAGGTTTATCAAAAAATCATCCAGTTTTATCGCTATCATTACTTGTTATACTTTTTTCATTAGCTGGCATTCCACCATTAGCTGGCTTTTTTGCTAAGTTTTATGTATTTAAATCTGTAATTGAACAATCAATGTATTTTTTAGCAATTGTTGGCTTACTATCAACTGTGATAGCTGCCTTTTATTATTTAAGAATAATTAAAGTTATTTATTTTGATGAAGGAAGAGAAAAATATGACACTGATCATAGTATTTGGTTAAGAATATCATTAACTTTTTCAACGTTGTTAATTCTTTTTTACTTTATCTTTCCTAGCAAATTAGTGGAAATTGTATCTAGAATTAATATTATTTAATGAAGTTAAAAAAGTTCAATTTTAAAATTGTAAATAGTACAAATGATATAGCTATAAAAATAATTAAAAATACCAATAATAAATCAGGAATTGTAATTGCAGAGAAACAAAAAAGAGGAAGAGGTCAATATGGGAAAAAGTGGACTTCATTTAAAGGAAATTTATTTGTAAGTATTTTTTTTCAAGTTAGTTTGGTTAAATTATCACTTAAGGATTTGACAAAAGTTAACTGTCTTTTAGTAAAAAAACTATTATCAAATTTTTATAAAGATAAAATTACGATTAAAAATCCAAATGATTTATTAATAAATAATATGAAAATCTCAGGTATATTACAGGAAACATTATCTAAATCAGGTAAAAAATTTATTGTTGTTGGGATAGGTATAAATTTGATTAAGAGCCCAATTATAAAAAATTATTTAACCACAAATCTTTTTGACTTAACTGGTGTAAAAATTACAGCTAATAATGCAATTTTAAAACTAAAAAAAATTTATGAATTTTTTATTCCACTGTTACCTGAATTTAATATAAAAAACTTAAATAGAAATTTAAAATGATTATTGTTGGCGATATAGGAAATACTGAAACAAAAATTTGTTTGGTAAACTCTAAAAATATTATTATTAAAAGAGTTACCTTAATAACAAAAAAAATAAACCCTTCTTTACTTAAGAAATCTTTATCAAACCTAAACTTGAAAAATAAATCAATTGATAAATCTTTATTTTGCAGTGTTGTTCCAAAATCATTTAATGAAATTAAAAACTTTTTTAATAAAACTTATAAAATTAAATGTCACGAGCTTAAAAAGCTTAAACTAAATAGATTAATTAAAATTAAAGTTAACTACAGACAAGTTGGCTCAGATAGATTGGCCAATGCAATTGGAGTCATTAATAATAAAGATAATTTTATAATTTTAGACTTTGGAACTGCGACAACATTTGATGTTTTGATTAAGAACACTTATTATGGTGGTGTTATTGCTCCTGGGGTAAAGCTTTCACTTGATACGTTGACTGACAAAGCAACTCAAATTCCCAAGATTAATTTAAAAAAAACAAATAAAGTTATTGGTTTAAACACTATTAGCGCTGTTAGAGCTGGTTTTTTTTGGGGCTATGAGGGTTTAATTGACAATATCGTTAATTTAATTAAGAAAGAGACTAAGATGTCCTTTAAAATTATAATTACTGGAGGATTTTCTAATTTATTCAAGAATTCAACAAAAACGAAAGCTACATTAAATAAAGACATTACAATTAACGGCCTAATCAGAGCCAGCATTTTAATTAAATAGATATGAAAGATGAATTATTATTTTGCCCTTTAGGGGGATCAGGAGAAATTGGCATGAATATGAACCTGTTTGCCTATGGAAAACCTGGAGAACATAAATGGATCATGGTTGATATAGGAGTTACATTTGCTGATGATACCTTACCTGGAATTGATCTAATTTATCCAGATCCTGGGTTTATAGTGGACAAGAAAGAGGACCTTTTAGGAATTATTCTAACTCATGCTCATGAAGACCATATAGGGGCAATTGCTCATTTATGGCCTCAATTAAAATGTAAAATTTTTGCAACCCCATTTACTGCAGTTTTAATAAAAGAAAAATTTAAAGAAAAAAATATCGATGTAACCAAATATCTAAAAATAGTTCAATTGAATGGAACTGTAAGTTTAGATCCTTTTAAAATTGAGTACATTACACTAACTCACTCGATCCTTGAGCCTAATGGTCTTAGAATTGAAACTCCAGCTGGGATAATATTACATACTGGAGATTGGAAGATTGATCCAGAACCTTTAATTGGTGAAAAAATTAATTCTGATAGACTTAAAGAGATTGGTAAAGAAGGTGTCCTTGCTATGATTTGCGATTCAACAAATGTATTTAGCATGGGAAAAGCTGGTTCTGAATTAGATGTTAGAAAAAGCTTATTGAATATAATGGGTAGCCTTAAAAAAAGAATTGTGATGGCTTCTTTTGCATCAAATGTAGCGCGTATGGAAACGGCTTTTTATTGTGCAGAAAAAACTGGCAGACAAATAGCTCTAGTTGGAAGATCTATGCATAGAATATTTAAAGCAGCAAGACAATGTGGTTATTTAAAAAATGTTATTGAACCTATAGATGCTCGTGGCGCAAATAAAATCGCTAGAGAAAAAATAGTTTATCTTTGCACTGGTAGCCAAGGTGAACCTATGGCTGCACTTATGAGAATTTCTAGCAATACTCATCCAGATGTTTATATAGAAAAAGATGATGCTGTTATTTTTTCATCAAAAATTATTCCAGGTAATGAAAAAAAATTATACAAATTACAGAACCAATTAGTCAAAGATGGCATTGAAGTTATTTCGGAAGAAAGTGAATTTGTACATGTTTCTGGCCACCCCAATAGAGACGACCTTAGAGAAATGTATGATTGGGTTAAACCACAATGTGCCGTACCCGTTCATGGAGAACATAGACATATGATAGAACATATGAAATTTGCACATGAAATGAAAGTTCCACACCCTGTTCAAGTAGAAAATGGTGATATTGTAAAATTAGCTCCAGGTAGACCACATGTTTTTGATAAAGCACCAAGTGGTAGACTTTATTTAGATGGAAATATGAACGTTGAGGAAGATGCTCAATCAATTAAAGATAGAAAAAATATAGCTGCCAATGGGTATATGGAGGTGACTATTTTAATTACTACAAAAGGAAATATTCATAAAAGACCCATATTAACTTTTAGAGGCTTACCAGTATATGATGTTGATGAATTTATATACGAATTAGAAGAAGCAATAGAAAAAACAACAAGAACTTTTTCTATAAAAAGTAAAAAACAAGAATATAATTTAATTGATGCCTTAAAAATCACATGCAGAAAATGTGCTAAAGAATTGACTGGTAAAAGACCATTTATAAATATCAATTTAGTAAGAATTTAGATGAGTGCAACGGGTCTTGCTATAATTTACATAATTATTTGGTGGATAGTTTTTTTTGTAATTCTTCCAATTGATGTAAATAGACAAAAACCTATTAAAATCAAGGGTGAAGACCTTGGTTCTCCAGAAAATCCTAAAATGTTAAAAAAATTTATCTATTGCACCGGTATTACAACTGTTATTTTCGTGATAATTTATTTATTGATAAAATATCAATATTTAAATTTAAGATATATAATTAGCTAAAAATGTACATTTCAAAATCATTCATACCAATATTAAAAAATAACCCATCAGAAGCAAAAATTAAGTCACATCAATTAATGCTTAGAGTGGGAATGATAAAACAATCTTCAGCAGGTATTTATTCATGGTTACCATTAGGTTTTAAAGTGATGAAAAAAATAGAACAGATTGTTAGAGAGGAACAAAATAAAATTGGTGCTCAAGAAATACTGATGCCAACTATTCAGCCCAGTGATATTTGGAAAGAAAGTGGTCGTTACGATGATTATGGAGACGAAATGCTTCGAATTAAAGACAGACAAGGCAGGGAGATGCTTTATGGTCCAACCAACGAAGAATTAGTTACAGATATATTTAGATCAAGTATTAAATCTTATAAATCATTGCCTCAATTATTGTATCACATACAATGGAAATTTAGAGACGAGGTTAGACCAAGATTTGGGATTATGCGTGGTAGAGAATTTTATATGAAAGATGCATATTCATTTGATGTAAACGACGAAGATGCAGCTTTCTCTTATAATAAGTTTTTTTTTTCTTATTTAAAAACTTTTAAAAGATTGGAACTTTCAGCCATTCCAATGGCAGCTGATACAGGACCTATAGGTGGAAACCTTTCTCATGAATTTATTATTTTAGCAGATACAGGTGAAAGTAAAATTTTTATGGATAAAAGAGTTTTTGATTTAGATAGCGATGGCTCAGTAATGGACAGAAAATCTTTAGAGGATTTAAGAAAAAAATATGAACAATACTATTCTGTTGCTGATGAAAAATTTAATAAAGATGAGTTTGAAAAAAAAGTTTCTGAAGAAAATAGACTGATTACTAAAGGTATTGAAGTGGGACACATTTTTTATTTTGGTGATAAATATTCAAAAGCTTTAAATGCAGCTGTAGATCTTCCGGGTAGCAAAAAAGACTTTGTTAAGATGGGCTCTTATGGCATTGGTGTTTCAAGACTAGTAGGAGCTATTATCGAAGCTAAATATGATGATAAAGAAGAAATAATGAAATGGCCATTTTCTGTAGCACCATATGAACTAGCTATAATTCCAATGATTAATAAAAATGACACATCTGCTTTAGATAAGGCTACTAAACTTTTTAAACACTTTGAAAGCAACAATGTTGATACAATTATTGATGACATAGATGAAAATCTTTCATCTAAAATTAAGAAATTTAATTTAATTGGTGTTCCATATCAAATAATTTTAGGAAAAAAATCAGAAGGTGATTTATTAGAGTTTAAAGAGTTAGGAAAAGATCCTAAAAATTTAACCATAGAACAAATAACTAAAATTTTAACTGAACTTAAAGTAAAAAATTGATTTCTACATTAGAAAAAGAAATTACATTTAGATATCTAAAAACAAGAAAAAAAGATGGATTTTTAAATATCATCTCTATTTTTTCATTTATTGGAATAAGCTTAGGTGTTGCAGTGTTAATTATTGTCATGTCTGTTATGAATGGTTTTAGAACTGAGCTAGTTAATAAAATAGTCGGATTTAACGCACATGTTACTGTTAAACCTTATGAAAATTCAATTAATTTAAATAAACTTAATAACAGCAATTTAAAACTAATTTCAAAAGAGTTAATTTTTAGCAATTCTGGTGAGGCTATTGTTATTAGTAAAGATTATACAAAAGGACTAGTTTTAAGAGGCTACAGTAGTAAAAATTTTCCTAAACTTGATGTTGTTAAAAAAGGTAACTTAATAGGAGAACCAAAACAGTTATTAAAAAATTCTATATCTATAGGTAAAGAATTAAGTTTTAATTTAGGGCTTAACATAGGAGATAGAGTGTTAATTATGTCTCCAGTAGGTATTGAAACAATTATTGGAAGCTTACCTAAGCAAGAAACTTTTATTATAAGCTCAATCTTCGACAGCGGCTTAGCAGATTTTGATGTCAACATAGCATTCATAAATCTCAATACATTAGAAAATTTTTTTGATCTTGAGAAAGAAAAACGAAACTTAGAAATATATTTGAATAATCCAGCCAATATTGATGAAATAAAGATTCAGATTCAAAAAGTATTTGATAATGAATTTGTTTACACCTGGGCAGATATGAATAGCTCTTTATTTTCAGCCTTAAAAGTTGAAAGAAATGTAATGTTTATAATCTTATCTTTAATTATTATAGTAGCCGCTTTTAATATTATTTCAGGACTTACAATTTTAGTAAAAAATAAAACTAAAGATATAGCAATACTTAAATCTATTGGTGTCTTAAATAAATCTATTACAAAAATATTTTTTTTAGTTGGTGTTATTATTGGAACCAGCGCAACTTTCTTTGGTATTTTTTTGGGTGTGATGTTCTCTTTATATATTGAAAATTTAAGAGAATTTTTAAGTAATACTTTTAATATTAGTCTGTTTCCTGAGGATATTTATTTTTTGAGTACAATGCCTTCCGAGATCAATCCAGCATCAATTTTTATCATTTCGTTATGTTCAATTCTTATAACTATTATTGTTTCAATTTTTCCAGCAATTAAAGCATCAAAATTAGATCCTGTTAAAGGCTTAAAGTATGAATAATTCAATAACTATAAAAAAAATTTCTAAATCTTTTTCTAATAATAAAAAAGTAACTGTCTTAAATAAAATTGATTATTCATTTGCAAAAGGTAAAATTTATTCTCTTATGGGTCCATCGGGATCAGGAAAATCTACGCTACTAAATATTTTATCAATGATTGACAAACCTACAACTGGCTCATTGTCAATTGGCAATGACACAATAGATTTTAATGACAATGCTGATAATGACAAAATTAGATCTAAAAAAATTGGCATTATATATCAACAAAACAATTTACTTCCTGACTTCACAGCCCTAGAAAATGTTTATCTTGCTAGTCTAACCCAAGGTAACAATAAAAAGAGTTCAATTCAAAAAGCACGAAAAATCATCAAAGAAATGGGCCTTTCATCTCGAGAGCATCATTATCCATCCGAACTATCAGGTGGTGAAATGCAAAGAATTGCAATGGCTCGAGCGCTCATAAATGAACCTGAAATAATATTGGCAGACGAACCAACTGGCAGTCTTGATCATACGACGGCAAAAGAAGTTTTTAATGTTTTATATAATTTAAAAAGTAAGAACAGATTAATAATCTATGCAACTCATAATAGATTTTTTGCCAATATGGCTGATTGCAAATTAGAAATGATTGATGGTAATATAAAAACTGTCAATGCTAGAATTAAATAATCAATACTTTAATCATTTAAAGATTCATACACAATATTCAATTTGTGAAGGTGCAATTAAGATTGATAATTTAAAGGATTTTTGTAAAGAAAATAAAATACCCTGCCTAGGCCTTTCTGATACATCTAATTTGTGTGGTGCATTAGAATTTGCTGAAAATATTTCTAAAGTTGGAACGCAACCTATTATTGGTACACAAATCAATTTTAAATTTGAAGACACAACAGGATTACTGCCTCTAATTGCCCTTAATGAAAAAGGTTATAAGCGGATCATTGAACTTTCTTCTAGATCTTATCTTGAAAATGACGCTCTTTCTGATCCTCATTTGGATATTAAGGAACTTTTAAATAATACTGAAGGTGTATTGTTGCTCTCTGGAACTATCCAGGGTTTATTTGGGAAACTATTTCAAAAGGGTCGTTTAGAGGAGATAACAAAGATTTATAAAAGTTTATCATCAAAATTGTATGATAATTTTTATTTAGAAATTCAAAGGCATGGAGATCAAAATGAAATTGTCTTTGAAAAATTTAATCTGGATCAATCTTTTAAGATAAAAATACCAATTATTGCAACTAATGAAGTTTATTATTTAACATCAAATATGCATGAAGCACATGATGCCTTAACATGCATCGGTTCAAAGACTTATGTTAACGAAAAAAATAGAATTAAATACAGCGATCAACACTACTTTAAGTCTAACGAAGAAATGTCAGAATTATTTTCAGATCTTCCTGAAGCCTTAGAAAATAATTTTAACTTGCCATTCAAATGCAATTTTAGACCACAATTTTCTAAGCCTGTATTGCCAAATATTAGCTCTGAAAAAGGAGGTAGTGCAGATGAAATACTTAAAAAAGATTCATTAGATGGCTTGAAAGAAAAATTCCTAAAAGTTTTTAAGATCGATGTAAAAAATTTAGAGAATAATGATAAATTTATAAAATATAAAGACAGATTAGACCATGAATTAAAGATAATCATTGAAATGAAGTATCCTAGTTATTTTTTGATTGTCTCTGACTATATCAAATGGGCTAAGAGTAACGATATTCCAGTTGGACCTGGTAGGGGTTCAGGAGCTGGCTCTCTTGTTGCATGGTGCTTATCTATTACTGATGTTGATCCAATAAAATTTAATTTGATATTTGAAAGATTTTTAAATCCTGATCGTGTGTCAATGCCTGACTTTGATATAGATTTTTGTGAGGAAAAAAGAGATCTAGTTTTTAAATATTTAACAACGAAATATAAAGATAGCGTCGCTCACATAATAACTTTTGGTAAATTAAAGGCAAGAATGGTTATTAGAGATGTAGGTAGAGTTTTAGGTCTACCTTATGGTTTTGTTGATAGTATTTCAAAAATGATACCTTTTGATCCTTCAAGACCACAAAGTTTATCTGAATGCATTAATAGTGAGCCTCGACTTCAAAAATTAGTTAATGAAGATTCCCGTGTAAAAAAATTAACTGATCTTTCTTTAAAACTAGAAGGCTTGAATAGAAACGTAGCAACTCATGCTGCTGGTGTTGTGATTGCAGACAGAAAATTAACAGAAGTTGTTCCTTTATACAAAGATGTATCGGCTGATTTACTGTTACCATCCACACAATTTGACATGTATTCAGCAGAAAATGCAGGCTTAATCAAGTTTGATTTTTTAGGTTTAAAAACTTTAACTGTAATCAATAGAACTCAAAAGCTAATTAATAAAAATGTTAAAGATTTTAAAATTGAAGATATTAATTTTGAAGATAAGAAAGTTTTTGAACTATTATCATCTGGCCATACAGTTGGATTATTCCAGGTGGAGAGTGCTGGAATGCGTGAAGCATTATTGCAGATGAAACCTAATCATATTGAGGATATTATAGCTCTAGTTGCTCTTTATCGTCCGGGACCTATGAGCAACATACCTGTTTATAATGACTGTAAACATGGTAGGCAAACACCAGATTATTTGCATCCATTACTGGAGGATATTCTTAAACCTACTTATGGCGTAATTATTTATCAGGAGCAGGTAATGCAAATAGCCCAAAAATTGTCAGGATTTACTGCTGGAGAAGCTGATATTTTAAGAAGAGCAATGGGTAAAAAGAAAAGAGCAGAATTAGAAAAACAGAAACAAGGTTTTATTGCTGGTGCTCTTAAAAATGGAATTAACAAGGATATTGCTGCAAGTATCTTTTTAAAAATTGAACCATTTGCTGAATATGGTTTTAATAAAAGTCACGCGGCAGCTTATGCAATCATTTCTTATCAAACAGCATTTTTAAAAACATATTATCCCAAAGAGTTTTTTGCAGCATCAATGACAATGGATATGTCAAACCAAAATAAACTTAGTGAATTTCATGAAGAACTTAAGAGAATTAATATTAAAGTTATACGCCCAGATATAAACAGATGTTTTGCTGATTTTCAGTTTGATGAAGAAAATTTCTATTATGCCTTGGGTGGAATTAAAAGCGTAGGACTTGAAGCAATTTCAAATGTTGTTAAAGAAAGAAAAGAAAATGGCAAATTTAAATCAATCAACGAATTTCTAAATAGAGTTAATCCTAAAGATATTAATAAACTACAGTTAGAAGGTTTAGTCAAAGCAGGAGCTTTTGATAATATAGATGGCAATAGACAGGCATTATTTAATTCAATTCCTAATTTTATCTTAAAAACAAAAAATATCTTTGAAAATAAAGCAGCAAATCAAATTGATCTATTTGAATCTGATGAAGAGCAGGACAATGAAATAGTACTTAATATTGAGGATTGGAACTTTGAAGATAGACTGTCAAGAGAATTTGAAGCTGTAGGTTTTTTTATATCCGATCACCCCTTAAACCAATTTAAAGAAATTTTTGATGATTATAAAATAGTTGATTATGTAAAGTTTAATTTGAATGATGATATAAAAGATGCAAATATTGCTGCAACACTTTTAAAAATCACAGAAAGAAAAACTGCTAGAGGAAATTCTTATGGTGTTATCAAGTTTACAGATTTAACTAGCGTTTTTGAACTTTTTATTTTTTCTGACATATTAGAACTTAATAGAGACGCTCTTATTGAGGGTAGCTCATTAATTATAACCTTAATTAAAACAATTTCTAATGATGAAAAAAAATCCAAAAGAATAAATGTTCAAAAAATAGCCTCTCTAAAAGATCTTTTTAATAAACCTGTTAATGAAATTATATTCAATCTTAAGTCTGTTAAAGACATTGATAAAATATCTGATTTAGTTAGTGAAGAGGGGACAACGGAAGTAAAAATTAATATTAATGATGAATCTGGTAATATTAACTTCAAACTTAAAAATAAAAGACTTATTGATAGAAAAGCTATAAATATCTTAAGAAACAATGATATTTCGACGATTATTCACTAAAAAAGACTTGTTTGTTTTACAAATAATTTGTAAATAACTCTTAAATTAAATTAACACGCACACAGTTTGTGGTTTTATACCTCCGGTCCTTAAATGGAAATTACTGTGGTGGCTTAACCGGGAATAAATATGAAAATACCAAGTCTAACTATTCAACAATTATTAGAAGCAGGCGTTCACTTAGGTCATAAGACTTTAAGATGGAACCCAAAGATGAAAAAATATATCTTTGGTAAAAGAGATTCAATTCACATTATTGATTTAACGCAAACATTAGAATTAACAAATGTAGCTTTAGAAAAAGTCTACGATGTTGTTGCTAATAATGGCAAAATTCTTTTTGTATCAACTAAAAAACAAGCATCTGAAGCTATTGCAGAAGTTGCAAAAGAAACTGGACAATATTTTGTAAATTACAGATGGTTAGGTGGAATGTTAACTAACTGGGGAACAATTTCTGGATCAATTAAAAAGATGAAGAAATATGAAGCTGACCTTGTAGCTGAAAATAGAGGCTTTACAAAAAAAGAGTTATTAAAAATGAGTGTTAAAAAAGATAAATTAGAAAGAGCTTTAGGTGGAATTGCTGAAATGAAAAAAATTCCAGATTTAGTTTTTATTATTGATACAAACTATGAATCTTTAGCTATCGCGGAAGCAACTAAGTTGGGAATTCCAATCTGTGCTATATTGGATAGTAATTCGAACCCAGACGGTGTTGATTTTCCAATTCCTGGTAATGATGATGCTAGAAGAGCAATTGATCTTTATTGTAATCTAATAAAAGAAACTATTGAAAATGCAAAAAAAGCAACACCATCTAAAAGTGAAGAGAAACTTAAAGTTGAAGATATGAAAGAAAAAGAAAAATCTACTAAAACTGTTCAAGAATTAGATAGAGAAAAATTAGATGCTAAATTCTCAAAAAAAGAAAAGGAAAAGTTGAATTAATATGAGTGATATAGAAAAAGTAAAACAACTTAGAGAAGCAACAGGTGCTGGTTTTAAAGATTGCAATATAGCTGTTAAAGAATCGGGTGGAGACTTAGATAAAGCAGTGGAAATTTTAAGAGTTAAAGGAATTTCTAAAGCTTCAAAAAAAATGTCTAGAGATGCTAAAGAAGGAGTTATAGCAACCTCTGGAGACGAAAATAAAATATCGTTAATAGAGTTAAATTGTGAGACAGATTTTGTTGCTAAAAATGATGATTTTGTCTCATTTGCAAAAGAACTGAGTGAATTAAATAATCAAAACAATTCAGACTTAAATAAATTAAATAAATCTAATATGCTAAATGGCCAAACGGTTGAAGACAACCTAGTTTCATTAATAGCAAAAATGGGTGAAAAAATAACAGTCGGCAAACTTAAAACGTTTAACCAAAAAGGCACTAAAAATTTTAACTATTTACACACTGTAGTTAAGGATAATTTATCTAAATTATCGGTTTTGGTATCTCTTGAAACTTCCGATGATAGTGATGCTGTTAAAAATTTTGGAAGACAGCTTTCAATGCATGTAGCTGCATCTAATCCACTAGCATTGAGTTCAGATTTAATTGATGCAAATGTACTTCAAAAAGAACAAGATCTTGTAACGGAAGAATTGAAAAATTCTGGAAAACCAGATGATATTGCGCAAAAAATTAGCCTAGGTAAAATGAATAAATTTAAAGAGGATAATGCACTTCTTACTCAAGCATGGGTTATGGAACCTAAAAAAAGAGTGCAAGATGTAATAAAAGATCTTAATATCACTAACTTAAATATTAAAGATTTCTATAGAATAAAAATTGGCGAATAGATGTTTGATGATAAAATGTACAACCAGAAGATGGATAAAACCATTGAGGTTTTTACAAAAGAATTAACATCATTAAGAACTGGTAGAGCAAATGCAGCAATGCTTGATCTTGTTAAGGTCGATGTTTATGGACAAGCGATGCCATTAAATCAAGTTTCTAGCATAACAACTCCAGATGCGCGTACTATCAACATTCAAGTTTGGGACCTTAATAACGTTCCATTGGTTGATTCTGCCATAAAAAAATCTGAGCTTGGTTTAAACCCTCAAATAGATGGGCAATTGATTAGACTGCCTGTTCCAGATTTAAATGAAGAGAGAAGGTCTGAAATTAAAAAAGTAATTAAATCCATCGGCGAAAAGTGCAAAGTTTCAATTAGAAATATAAGACGTGAAGCTAATGATGATTTAAAAAATTTAGTTAAAAATAAGAAAATCAGTGAGGATGATGAAAAAAAAAATGAAAAAATTATACAAACATTTACAGATGAGCATATTAAAATTATAGATCAAAAAGTTGAAGCTAAAGAAAAAGAAATAATGACCATATGAACCCAGTTAAACATGTTGCCATCATTATGGATGGAAACGGGAGATGGGGCATTAAGCACAAAGGATCTAGAAACGCTGGACATAGAGCTGGGTTAAATACAGTAGAGATGGTAATTAATGAATGTTTTAAAAACAATATTAAATACATAACACTTTACACTTTTTCTACTGAAAATTGGAAAAGACCTAAAAAAGAAATTAACTTCTTATTCAATTTACTAGAAACTTTCCTAGTAAAAAAAATTCATAATTTAATTGAAAAAAAAATAAAATTAAGATTTATCGGCACTATAAAAACATTACCTGCAAAATTAAAAAAACTGTTAAAAGAATCTGAGTTAAAAACAAGAGATGGCAATGAATTGCAAGTTAATATTGCACTAAACTATGGATCAAAAAATGAAATTATAAACGCTATTAAATTGACTGTTAAAAATCAAATAAATATAACTAAAAAAAATATTGAAAAAAACCTTTATACCAACCAAATTCCAGACCCAGACATATTAATTAGAACTGGTAATACAAATAGACTAAGCAATTTTTTATTATGGCAACTAGCATATACAGAAATATTCTTTGAAAAAAAACTTTGGCCAGACTTCAAAAACCATGATTTTAAAAAAATTTTAAAAAAATTTAAAAGTTTAAAAAGAAATTTTGGTTCTATTTAATATGATATCTGAGTTTAAAAAAAGAATAATTACATCTATATTTTTAACAGTATTACTTTTTTTAATGTATCTTTATTCATTTATACTTATTATATCTTTAATAATCATCACAACGATTGTGTGGATTGAATTTTACGCTTTAATATCAAAAATATTTAAAAGTAGCAGTTTTAAGGATAAATTTTTAAGAGTTGCGTTAAAAGCTATATCACTTTTGTATTTATCAATAATGACTTTTTTTATAATTGTAAATCAAAATTCAGATAATAATATTTTTATTTTATATTCGCTGTTAGTAGCTATAGTATCAGATATCGGTGGTTTTGTTTTTGGCAAAACTTTTAAAGGTAAAAAACTTACAAAAATAAGCCCAAAAAAGACTATTTCAGGTGCAATAGGGTCATTTATATTTTCCGTAATGTTGATACCTCTTTTTATTAATGATTTATATGAAGGTAATACTTTCTTTTTATTTTTTGCTACATTAGTCATATCCCTTACATCTCAAATGGGTGACTTATTTATCTCTTTAATAAAAAGAAAAGCAAAAGTTAAGGATACAAGTGATTTATTACCTGGTCACGGTGGATTTTTAGATAGGATAGATGGAATTATTTTTGCAATACCTGCTGGAATTATTTTATTTAATATTAATTAAAATGAAAAAAAAAGTTGTTATTTTAGGTTCCACAGGATCAATCGGAAAGTCTTTATTTAGTATATTAAAAAATGATAAAGATAATTTTGAAATTTATTTGCTTACTGCTAACTCAAATTATAAAGAGCTTTTAAAACAAGTTAAAATTTTCAAAGTTAAAAATATAATTATTACAAATAAACTTGCATTTATTAAAATTCAAAAAATTTTGATAAATGAAAAAATAAATATTTATAACGATTTTAATTCAATCAATAAAATCTTCCAAAAAAAAGAAATCGACTACGTTATGAGTGCGATTTCAGGATTTAATGGATTAAAACCAACTTTATCTATAATTAAATTTTGTAAAAAAATTGCAATAGCAAACAAAGAGTCAATTATATGTGGATGGTCATTAATTAAAAAAAGTCTTAAATATAACAAAACACAATTTATACCAGTAGACTCTGAACATTTTTCAATTTGGTCTTTATTGGAAAATTTAAAAAATAATAGTATTGAAAAAGTCTATATCACAGCTTCAGGAGGCCCATTCAGAAAATATCCATTAAGCAAATTTAAATCAATAACACCAACCATGGCCCTTAAGCATCCAAATTGGTCTATGGGAAAAAAAATATCAATTGACTCAGCAACCATGATGAATAAAGTTTTTGAAATTATCGAAGCAAAAAAAATTTTCAATTTAAGTTATAATCAACTAGAAATTATTGTTCATCCTCATTCATATCTTCATGCAATAATTAAATTTAATAATGGTCTTACTAAGCTTTTGATTCATGACACAAATATGAAAATACCAATTTTTAATTCTTTATACTCAGATTCATACAAAAAGATTAAATCTGAAAAATTAAGTTTAAAAAAATTAAATAATCTTAATCTTGAAAAAATTGATAAAAAAAGATTCCCACTTGTTGAATTTTTAGATAAATTAAAAAATAACAACTCTTTATTTGAAACAGTTATTGTTGCAGCTAACGATTGTTTGGTTAAACTATTCTTAGAAAAAAAAATAAAATTTACAGATATATCTAGAATTTTATTAAAAACTCTCAATATGACTGAATTTAAGAAATATAAAAAAATAGCACCTAAGAATATCAATCAAATTACAAAATTATCAAATTATGTAAGTTTAAAAATTAACAACATGAGTGTATAACATCAGCATGCTAAGTTTTATTTTAAAATTATCTTTAGTGCTGTTTTTCCTCATCACTCCCTTGCATTCTAAGAATTATAATGAGATTATTATTAATGGCAATTCTAGAATATCGGATGAAACTATAAAGGTTTTTTCAGCTATTCCAGATAACAAAATTTTGAATGAAGATTCAATTAATTTAATTTTAAAAAATTTATATAATACGGGTTTTTTTAAAGATGTTTCTATCAAAATAATAAATAATCAACTTCTAATCAAAGTAGAGGAGAACCCAATTATACAAAGTGTTTTTATTGAGGGTATAAAATCTAAAACAATAAAAAAATCTATAATTGATATTTTGAATTTAAAGGATAGGTCGTCGTTCAATATAGCCCTTCTTAAAAATGACGAAACTGGAATAATCAATTTACTTAAAGATAGAGGTTATTATTTTTCAGTTATAACAACAAAGATTGAAAACCTTGGTAACAATAAAGTTAATTTGATACATGATATTGATATTGGAAACAAAGCTAAAATTTCAAAAATCTCTTTTATAGGTGACAAAAAGATAAAAGATAACAAGCTTAGAAATGTAATCTTGAGTGAAGAATATAAATTTTGGAAATTTATTTCAGGTAAAAAATTTTTAAATGAACAACTAATTAATTTTGATAAAAAACTATTAAGAAACTTTTATCAAAATCGTGGATTTTATAAGGTAAAAATTGAATCATCATATGCAAATTATCTTGGTAATAATGAATTTGAGCTTATTTATAATATTACATCTAATAAAAAATATTTTTTTAACGATATTAAAATTATTTTACCAAATGATTACGATGAAGCTAATTTTATTAATTTAAATAAAATTTTTACTAAGTTAAAAGGAAAAAAATATTCTTTAAATTCTATAGATAGAATTCTAAATGAAATTGATAAGATTGTATTAAATGAACAATATGAATTTTTAAACTCAACTGTTAATGAGGAATTTACTGATAATTTAATCAATTTAACTTTCAATATTGTAGAAGCGGAAAAATTTTACGTAGAGAGAATTAATATTTTCGGAAACAATGTTACTCAAGAAGAGGTAATTAGAAATGCGTTAAATGTAGATGAGGGTGACTCATTCAGTGATTTATTACACAAAAAATCAATTAATAACATAAGATCATTAAACTTTTTTAAAGATGTTAAAACCGAAATTGTTGAAGGGACAAATAATAACCAAAAAATAATTAACATTATTGTTGAAGAAAAGCCAACAGGTGAAATTAGTGCTGGTGCTGGGGTTGGAACTTCTGGTGGTACATTAGCTTTTAGTGCAAAAGAAAATAATTTTTTAGGTAGGGGTATTAAATTTTCTTCAAATCTAACATTAAGCAAAGATTCTGTTAAAGGTTTATTTTCCTTAAATAATCCAAATTATAGAGGTTCAAATCGTTCATTAAGATTAAGTGCTCAAAGTATTGTCACAGATCGGCTTATAGCCTCTGGTTATAAATCAAGCAAAACTGGTTTTACTATAGGCAGTGGTTTTGAATATTACGATGATTTCTATCTGACTAGTGGCGTATCTTCGTTTATTGAAAACTTAAAAACAGATAGCACAGCATCGGCTAGTATGACTAGACAAAAAGGATCATATTTTGATACCTTTTTTAATTTCACCTTAGATTATGATAAGAGAAATCAAAAATATAAAACTACAGATGGTTTTAGAAGCAGATTTACTCAAAACTTACCCTTAATAAGCGAAAATTATTCACTAACAAATACTTATGATTATAAAATTTTTAATACTTGGTTTAATGAGAACGTAGCATCAATAAGCTTTTATGCCTCCGCAACAGAATCACTTACAAATAAAGATGTCAAACTTTCTGACAGATTGTCTTTACCTTCAAATAGACTAAGAGGATTTGAGTCAGGAAAAGTTGGACCAAAGGATGGAGAGGATTATGTAGGAGGAAACTATGCTGCTGCTATAAATATTGCAACATCACTCCCTCAAATATTACCAAGCTTACAAAATACAGAATTTTCTATATTCTTTGATGCAGCTAATGTGTGGGGTGTTGACTACGATTCTAGTGTAGATGACGGAAGTGCAATAAGATCCTCTATTGGAATGGGCGTTGATTTATTTACCCCCATAGGTCCACTTAACTTTTCTTTTACAGAGGTAATCAGTAAAGATGATAACGATATTACTGAATCGTTTAGATTTAACCTTGGTACTACTTTTTAATGAAAAAATATTTTTTATTTATTCCGTTTATATTTTTATTATTTCCGAATATTTTAATAGCTAATACAAACATTGTTTTTATTGATATGGATAAAATCATGTCTACATCTATCGCAGGTAAATCAATTTTGAATCAATTAAATGACATAAATGAAAAAAGACTAAAAGATTTAGAAAAAATTGCAAAAGATCTAAAGAATAAAGAGAAAAAACTTATTACTCAAAAAAATATTTTAGCAGCATCAGAATATGAAAAAAACATCACTTCTTTAAAATCTCAAATTAATAAATATTCAATAAAAAAAAAAAGATATTGATGAATTAAAAGAATTAAAAAGAAAGAACACTAGTAGATTTATTTTAGAGATTAATACAATTCTCTTAAAATATTCTGAGGAAAATAAAATTTCATTAATTTTACATAAAAAAAATATTGTTCTTGGAAAATCTGATCTGGATATTAGCGAAGATGTTGTTAAACTTATCAATATAAAAATTAAAGAATTTAAGGTTAAATGACAAAAGAATTTTTAGATAAATCTCAAATACAAAACCTGTTACCACATAGAGAGCCAATGTTGCTTATTGATGAGCTACATAATATTAAAAAGTTGCTTTCTGCTACTGCCATAGTTTATGTTAAAACTGATAGTTTTTTTGTTCAAGGCCACTTTCCCGATAATCCTGTGATGCCTGGTGTATTGATTGTTGAAGCATTTGGTCAAGCAGCAGCAGCATTAACCGCTCATGGTCTTGATAAAGAAACTTATGCTAATAAACTGGTCTTTTTAATGGGCATTGAGAAGGCTAGATTTAGAAACCCTGTTATTCCAGACTGTAAACTTGAATTGAACATCGAAGCTGTGAGATCTCACGGTAGAGTGTGGAAATATAAAGGCGAAGCTCTTGTTGATGGCAAACGTATGGCAGATGCACTTTGGTCTGCAACTATTGTAGATAAGAAATAATTAGCAACAATTCTTGATAATCATTTAATTTAGATTTTGATAAAAAGCTAGATTAATGAACAATCCTTTTTTCAAAAAAAATGGTCCATTCAACATAGCCAATGTTTTAAAATTGAGCAATATTAATAATTTAGAAAATTATTCTGAAACTATAGTAAATGATATTAAGGATTTAGTTACAGCAGAAAAAAATAATATTACATTTTTTCATTCAAAAAAATATGAAAATTTAGCATCAAAAACTAATGCTCAATTTTGTATTACTACGAGAAAATTATCACAATTTCTTCCCAAAAATTGTAATCCAATAGTTGTTGATAATGTATTGCTAGCTACAGCTAATATTACTAAAATTTTTTATCCGGATGCTGTCAATGATGATTTTGATGATACTGTAGAAAGTGCAGAAAAAATTAGCTTTATAAATAAAATTAAATATGGAAAAAATATCTTAATTGGTAGAGATGTGCAAATTGGAAGTAATTGCTCGATTGGTCATAATTCTATTATTGAAAATAATGTAATTATTGGAGATAATTGCTCGATTGGCTCTAATGTTATTTTAAGAAAAACTATAATTAAAAATAATGTTAACATTTTAGATGGCTGTGTCATTGGCAAAAAAGGCTTTGGGTTTTATCCTGATAAAAAAAAAAATAATAGATATCCGCATATTGGGATTGTTATCATCGAAAATAATTGTGAAATTGGTTGTGGATGCACCATAGATAGAGGGTCGTTATCAAATACAATTATTGGAAAAAATACATATTTGGACAATCAAGTTCATATAGCCCACAACAATAAAATTGGTAATAATTGTATTGTGGCAGGACAAGTTGGTTTTGCTGGCAGTTCAACGCTAGGAAACAATGTGATTATAGGTGGACAAACTGGAATTGCTGGACATTTATCCATTGGTAATAACGTTCAAATAGGAGGTGGCAGCGGAGTAATAAAAAATATTTCAGATAATTCGAAAGTAATGGGATATCCTGCAAAAAGCTTAAAAAATTTTATTAAGGATAATAAGTGATTCACAAAACAGCAATTATAGATAATAAAGCAATTATAGGCAAAAATGTTGAAATTGGAGCATACTCTATGGTAGGTCCAAATGTTCAAATTAATGAAAATACAACAATACATTCCCATGTTAGTATTTCTGGAAATACAATTATTGGAAAAAATAATAAAATTTATCCTTTTTCATCTATAGGAAATGATCCTCAGGATTTAAAGTTCAATGGGGAAGAAACAAAACTTGTAATTGGTGATAATAATAAGATTAGAGAATATGTAAGCATAAACCCTGGAACAAAAGGAGGAAGGCGTGAAACCACTATAGGAAATAATTGTTTATTAATGGTTTCTTCACATGTAGCGCATGACTGTGTCTTAGAAAATAATATTGTTTTAGCAAATAACGTAGCAATTGCGGGGCATGCGCAAATTGCTAATGACGTTATTATAGGTGGAAATTCAGCAGTGCAACAATTTACTAGAATAGGCAAAATGGCTATGATTGGTGGAATGACTGGTGTTGAGAAAGATGTTATTCCATATTCTCTGTCTGCCGGTAATAGAAATCAACTTTTGGGTTTAAATTTAGTTGGTTTAAGAAGAAAAAAAATATCCAATAAAGTTATTTTACTATTATCAGAAGCTTATAAAGAGATTTTTAAAACACAACAATTAACTGAAAATCTAAATAACTTAAATAGTGCTTACAAAGATAACTCGCTAATTAACGATATAATAGAATTTATAAATAAAGAAAAAAAACGACCTATTTGTACTCCATTATTAAAAAATGAAAATAATTGATAATTTTATTGATCCTAATGCCTTTATTGTTTTGGCAAAAGTAATCTTAGAGGCAAAATTTCCATGGTATTTTGTTAATGGAAAATCGGAACTCCATGATGGAGATTTTCAATTTACACATTTATTTGTAGATGATGGTGGTAAAATTGTTTCAAAATATTTTAAAATTTTGATGCCAATTATAAGAAAAATAAATCCTGAAAAGATTTACAGAATAAAAGCAAACCTAACAACAAAAAAAGATTCTAATAAAAAATCTCTCATGCATACAGACACAAATATAGAAAATATTAAGACAGCAGTATTTTATTGTAATACAAATAATGGTTCTACACTTTTCCAAAATGGAAAAAAAATTTCTGCTATAGCTAACAGAATAGTTATTTTTGACGGACATCAAAAACATTGTGGTGTTGATTGTACAGATGAAAGTATTAGAACTGTTATAAATATAAATTATTTTGAAAAAAAATGATAGGCCTCTTTCTTGGCACTACAGATTTCCCAAAATTAATAATTAATAATTTAACAAAAAAAAATATAAAATATTTTATCATCGACTTAACAAATAATAATAGATTTATAAAGAATAATAATTCATATCACATAAGTATAGGCCAATTTGGAAAAATCCTTAATTTGATAAAAGAAAAAAAATGCAACAAAGTTTTATTTGCAGGAAAAATAGATAAACCTAGGTTATCAACATTAAAATTAGATTTTAAAGGCTTGTTTTATATGTCTAGAATTATTGCCGCATTTAAACTTGGTGATGCAGCTATATTAAGAGAACTCATCAAGATATTAGCTGAGCATAAAATTAAAGTTATAAGATCGAATTTTTTTAATCCAGAGCTAACTTTAAAAAGAAGTGATCTCACAATACTTAAGCCTAATAATAATGACCTAATACAAATTAAAAAAGGAATAATGCTGCTTAATAAACTTAATGCTCATAATCATGTTCAGGGATTAATTGTTAGCAATAATAATGTAGTCGCAAAAGAATCTGCAAAAGGGACAAAAAAAATGTTGTTATCATTTAAAAAATTAAAAAATTCAGAAGCAATATTAATTAAATTTCCTAAAAAAAAACAAGACCTTAGAGTTGACTTACCAACTATTGGTATCGATACACTCAAAGATTGTAGTAAAGCAGATATAAAAGGTATTGTTTTGAAATCTAAACAAAATATTTTTTTAGATAGAAAAAAGTGCATTAATTTTGCAAATAAAAATAAAATTTTTATAACTATTAAATGAAAAAAATTTTTATAATAACCGGTGAACCCTCAGGAGATAAACTTGCTTCATCAGTTATAACGAAATTAAAAAAGGACAACCCTGACATTCAATACTTATGTGTTGGTGGAATCCATCTTAGTAAACTAGGTATAAAATCAATTTTTGACCTTAAAGAGATTACCTATATTGGCTTCACAAGTGTTTTACTTAATATTTTTAAGATTAGGAATAGAATTAATACTACAGTTGATCAGATTATTAAATTTAACCCCGATATATTATTTAGTGTTGATAGCCCCGATTTTACACTTAGGGTTGCTGAGCGAGTTAAGAAAATTAATAATAAAGTTATAACAGTTCATTATGTGGCACCACAAGTATGGATATGGCGTGAAGGTAGAGTAAAAAAATTTAAAAAATTTATTGATCATATTCTCTTATTGTTTAATTTTGAAAAAAAATATTTTGATAAAGAAAATATTCCTAATACTTTTGTTGGACATCCTTTACTTGAGCAGAATAAAAAATCTATGATTGATATATCATCTTTTAATGCGAGTGATAAAAAAATTATATCTATTTTTGCTGGAAGCAGGACTTCAGAAATAAATATCCTTCTACCAATTTTGTGTGACTTTATTGATATGATGAATAAAAAGTTTAATGATTATAGTTTTGTTTTTCATGCCACAACTGAAAATAAAAATTTAATTATTAATTATTTACAAAAAATTAGTTTAAAAAATACTCAAGTAATTTCTGACGAAAAAATTAAATTTGAAATATTATCAAATTCAATTTTTGCTGTATCAAAATCGGGCACTGTATCATTAGAAATTTGTAATTTAGAAATTCCATCAATCATTATTTATAAGATTAATATGATTAATTACTTAATTATGAAATCATTAGTTAAAGTAAAATTTGCCAATATAATAAATATAATTAATGGAAAGGAAGTTATTCCAGAACTATTACAAAACGAATGTAGTGCAAATGAAATTTATAATTCTGTAGTTTATTTATTAAAAAATCCAGATATTATGGAAAAACAAATAAAAATTTGTAGGAAAACTATTGATGAGATTAAATCTAAAACATCATCTAGCAGCGAAGCGTCTTTAATATTAGCTAAGTATCTTATTTCCTAATCGTTTAATTACTTCTGCTTTTCCTAAAGATATTATTATATCATAAATACCTGGTCCAAATTTTGTACCCGTTAACCCTATTCTTAGTGGTTGGCCAACACTCTTAAAGTTGGTTTCGTGTGATTTAATTAGATGATTAATAATAGGCTCAATATTTTCTTTATTAAAATTTTCCAATTCTTTTGCCATAATCACAAAATCTCCCAATATTTTTTTCGATTTATCATCAATAAGTTTTAAATCTTCTTGGTCAAAACTAACATCATCAAATATAATATACTTTGAGTTATTATATATATCCTCCAAGGTTTTGGCTTTATTTTTTAAAAAAGCTAACGATGTTTTAACTTTATTTTCTTTTTCGTCTGAAATCTTTTCTTTATAAAGTTCACAATATTGCGCAAGTTGATCGTACAGTTCATTTTCACTAATATTCTTAATGTAATGCTCATTTATTGATAATATACGGCTAATATCTAATTTTGAAGGTGATTTGCCAACTCCCTCAAGATTAAAATGTTTAATACTTTCATCTAAAGTAAATATCTCTTTGTCCTTATATGACCAACCCAGTCTTAATAAATAGTTTCTTAAAGCATTTGGCATTATTCCAATTTTAGAATAGTCATCAAGTGTTGAGGCATTGTCTCTTTTAGACAATTTCTTACCTGCTAACGTGTGAATTAAAGGTATGTGAGCAAAAGATGGTAGTTCCCATTTCATTGAAAGATATATTTGCATCTGTTTAAAGGTGTTTATTTTATGGTCATCACCTCTAATAATATGTGTCATGTTCATTTGATGATCATCAACAGTAGCTGATAAATTATATGTTGGAGTCCCATCATTCCTTAGAATAATAAAATCTTCTATAGTATTATTGTCTATTTCAACATCTCCTTGTACCAAGTCTTTTAGTATAGAAGAACCCTCAATTTTACTTTTAAATCTTACAACTGGTTTAATATCTTTTGGAGCATCACTTTCACTGAATTCTCTACATTTTCTATTGTAGGTATAAGGAAATTTTTTTTGTCTAGCTCTTTTCTTCTGTTCTTCTATTTCTTCTGTAGAACAGTAACATTTATAAGCATGACCATTTTTAAGCAATTCATTAGCAACGTTAATATGATCGCTTATTTTAGTTGATTGAATATACGGTTCTCCATCATGCTCTATACCAATCCATTTTAAAGATTTTATAATTTGATTTTTATACTCATCTTTAGATCTCTCTTTATCTGTGTCCTCGATTCTTAAATGAAAGGTTCCTTTTTTATTTTTTGAATACAACCAACAAAATAAAGCAGTTCTCACACCACCAATATGAAGGGCTCCTGTAGGGGAAGGAGCAAATCTTGTTGCAACATTAGACATGTGTGATTTTTAGACTATTTTCTTAGAAGTTTCTATATAAAGATACTAGAACGCCTTGGACTTTTACTCTGTCAGGGCCAAATATTTTAGTTTCATAGTTTCTATTTGCACTTTCAAGGGCAACAGTTTTTCCTTTTCTTCTAATTCTTTTTAGCATTGCTTCGTGCTCGTCAATTAAAGCCACAACAATTTTACCATTGTCAGCAGTGTCAGATCTTTTAATAATAACCGTATCACCTTCATTGATACCAGCTTCTATCATTGAATCACCCTGAACTTTAAGTCCAAAATATTGGCCATTTTTTTCGAGGTTACTTGGAAGAGGTATCCTTGAAACCTCATTTTGTATTGCTTCAACTGGAGTTCCTGCTGCGATACTACCCAAAACAGGTATTTCAATTTCATTAATATTGGTATTTTCCGTATCTAAACCACCTTTAATAACACTTGGTGAAAAACTATTATAAATATCGTTAGCAGAAGCTGTTTCAGGAAGTTTTATCACCTCTAAAGCTCTTGCTTTATGCGGAAGCCTCCTAATAAAACCCCTTTCTTCTAAAGCACTTATTAATCTATGAATCCCTGATTTTGATTTTAAATTTAGTGAATCTTTCATTTCCTCGTAAGAAGGTGAAACACCAGAAGCTCTTAATTTCTTGTTTATAAATAAAAGCAAGTTTTTTTGTTTTTTAGTTAGCATAAGAACAAATAAAGTACAAAATATGTTCTACAAGTGTTCTTCTATTATAACAATAGCTAAAAAGTGTTTAAAATAAGGGTTTATTTTGCTAAAGAACTGAAAAAATTGAATTATTATTTAAGTTTTTTAAAAGTGATTCACCAATTAAAAAAGTTTTAATATTCGTTCCATTTTTTAACTCAAGAAGTTCTTCTTTTGTTTTAATTCCACTCTCCGAAATTAGGGGACCTGAGTGATTAATTAAAATATCATGAATATCATAAGTTGTATTTATATCTGTTTTTAAAGTTTTAAGATTTCTATTGTTAATGCCAATCAAAGCTTCTTTAAAGTTAAGAGCTTTTTTTGCTTCTTGAACTGTATGAACTTCAACAATTATAGACATATCAAATTTTAAAGCTTCTTCGTATAATTCAAAAGCAAGTTCGTCAGAAACTCCAGCTAATATAATTAATATAGCATCTGCTCCATAACTTTTTGCAAGAGGTACTTGAAATTTATCTATAAAAAAATCTTTACAAAGAACAGGAAGATTTATTTTTTCTTTAACTTTACTCACATGAATTAAATTTCCTAGAAAGAAATCTTCTTCAGTTAAAATTGATAAACAGGTTACTTTTTTTTTGTAATAAATCTCTGCAATTTCTACAGGATTGTATTCCTTGATAATGATGCCCGCAGATGGGCTGGCTTTTTTAATTTCAGCAATTATTGAAATTTTTCTATCATTAATATTATTTTGAATTTTTTCTTTAAAATTAATAAATGATCTATTTTCATCAATTTTTTCAATTAATAACTTTAAAGAAATAGATTTTTTAAATAAATCAATTTTTTTAATTTTTTGTTTAATTATCTTATCTAAGGTGTTTTCAGGCATTTTGTATTCTTTTTAAGTTATCATATGTTATCCCTGATAAGATATGTTTTCTAGAATCTTCATACGCATTAATAAATGAAGAATGTTTTTCTGTAACAATTAGTGCTGCTGCAGCATTTAAGCAAACAGCCTTAGAAAAATCACTATCTTTTCCCTTAAAAATATCAATCATTTTACTTGCATTAAATTCAGCATCATCTCCTAATAAATTTTTAAATTTATTTGCTCCTATCTTTAATTCATTAGGGTCGATTATAATTTCTGAAATTTCACCATTTTTTAATTGTACTACATTTGTTTTTGCATAAGGCGATACTTCATCTAAACCATCTTCACTATTCACAATCCAAGCAAATTTTATATCTAAGTTTTTTAAAGCTTCAGCAAAAATTTTGAGTAACTTTTTATCATAAACACCAACAACTTGCCTCTCAACAAGTGCAGGGCTACTCAAAGGTCCAATCATATTAAATATTGTTCTTTTACCTATTTTCTTTCTTGTTGGTCCAACAAATCTCATTGCCCTGTGATAGTTTGGAGCAAACATAAAACCAAAGTTATTTTTATTTATTTGCTCTTCAATATCCTTTGGTTCTAAATCAATTTTAATATTTAAAGCTTCTAAAACATCGCCAGATCCGCATTTTGAAGAAACAGCTTTATTCCCGTGTTTTGCAACCTTAATTCCCATACTAGATAATAATAAGGCTGAAGCTGTTGATATATTTAGTGTGTTCATTCCGTCACCACCAGTGCCGCATGTATCAACACAATCTTTAGCGTTAACTCTTTTAGATCTATCTCTTAAAACATAAACACCACCAGCTATTTCATCTGAGACCTCACCTTTTGCAGAAAGTAGAGTTAAAAAATCATATATTTCATCATCTGAAGCTCTACCCTGCATTAATATTTCAAAAGCAGCTTTACTTTCATCAAAAGATAAATCTTGTTTATTTTTTAACTTTTCTAGAAACTTTTTCATTAGTTTTTATAATTGATAAAATTTTTTAATATTTTGATGCCAATAATAGTTTTTATACTTTCGGGGTGAAATTGAACACCATGAATATTGTATTTCTTGTGTTTTACACCCATTATAATTCCATCTACAGTTTGAGCAGTAATTTCAAGGTCTTTAGAGAGTGTTTTTATATCAATAATTAAGCTGTGATATCTTGTAGCCTCAAATTTAGCTGGAAGGTTTTTTAATATACCAATCTTATTGGATCTAATTATACTAGTTTTTCCATGCATTAGTTTTTTAGCTTGAATTATTTTTGAACCAAATACCTGTCCAATAATTTGATGCCCCAAACAAACTCCGAGTATTGGTATTTTTTTATATAATGATTTAACTATTTTAATACAATTTCCAGATTGATTTGGATTACCAGGACCAGGAGATATAACAATTTTATCATATTTGTTTTTAATTATTTGTTTATCAGTAATTTTGTCATTTCTAATAACATCAACTTTAACTTTCAGTGATGACAGATAATGGTACAGATTAAATGTAAAACTATCATAATTATCTATTAATAAAATTTTCATTATCTTAAAGCATTCATTAAAGCTTTTGCTTTATTTACAGTTTCTTCATATTCTTTAATGGGATTGCTATCAGCAACAATGCCTGCACCAGCTTGAACGTAAAATTTTTTACTTTTTGCAACAGCTGTTCTTAAGGCTATACAGGTGTCAAATTCTCCATTAGCAGAAAAATACCCTATGCCACCAGCATAAACCTTTCTTCTTGTCGTCTCTAATTCATCAATAATTTCCATAGCTCGGATTTTAGGAGCACCAGAAACAGTTCCAGCTGGAAAACCTGCTAGAAGTGATTTAAACTTAGAATATTTTTTATTATAAACTCCTACTACGTTAGAAACTATATGCATTACATGGGAATATTTCTCTATCATAAAACTTTCTGTAACTTTAACGGTACCAATTTTAGATACTTTACCCGCATCATTTCTACCTAAATCAAGTAGCATTAGGTGTTCAGAAAGCTCTTTTTGATCTTTGAGTAAATCCTTGGAAAAAAATATGTCTTCTTTAAAATTTTTACCTCTAGGTCTAGTTCCAGCTATTGGTCTAACCGTAATTTTATTATCTCTTAATCTGACTAAAATTTCCGGACTAGCACCAATTATTTGAAAATCTTCAAAATTAAAGTAGTACATGAATGGTGAAGGGTTAGTAACACGTAGTTTTTTATAAATATCTAATGGCTTTTTAGATAATTTAGCTTCAAACCTTTGACTTAAAACTACTTGAAAAATATCTCCAATTTTAATGTATTCTTTAGCTTTTTTAACCATTTTTAAAAATTTATTTTTAGAAGTGTTTGACTTAACTTTAATATTGATCTCTGCTGTTTGATTGGGTTTATTTTTTTGTAGAGAGGCCTGAATTAATAAATCATTAATTTCATTCTTAATTTTTAGATATTTATTTTTATAATTATAAATTTTTTCATCTTTAAAGATATTTACAATATAAAAAATTTTCTTTTTTAAATTATCATGGATAACTAATGTTCTTGGTCTTAAGAGCCTAACATCTGGTAGTTTCAAATCATCTTTACATTTGTTTGGAATTTTTTCGATATATCTAATGGAATCGTAAGAAAAATACCCTGATATTAAGGAACAGATAGGTGGCAGTCCTGAGGGTGTTTTAAATTTAAATTCTTCTATTATTTTTTCAATAATTTTATCAGGAGCTCCTTTAATTTTTTTCTTTTTATTATTTGAAATTAAATAAGAGTTTTTATCATTAAACTCCCAAATTTTATCTGGGTTTTTACCAAAAATTGTATATCTACCTCTTATTTTTCCTTTCTCAACCGATTCAAAAATAAAGCTATTTTTTTCTTGAAGGAAATTATCAATTAAATTTAAAACTTCACTGTCATTTTCTATTTTATTAGACGTATAAATGATTTGATTTTTGTTTCTTTTGTGTTGAAACTTAAAATCTTTAAAGTTTCGATTTAACATTATTTGAAATAATTTTTTACTCTATCAAGAGTTTTTTCATTAATTACAACTTGATATCTTTTATTTAAAAATAAATCATATGATTTTAAAATACTATTTTTATTTTGAGAACCTTCTTCGAGAGATATTTTATCATAATTAATAGAGTTTTTCTTTAAATTTTCCACTTCATAACTAACAGTTTTTGCAATGAAGACATTGTTTTGCTTATCTGCAATCAAGGTAAATGAATTGATTGGAAGTGAATACAAAATTTCAATTGAATTTTTTTCAAACTTCTCGTCATCTTTAATTGAGTTTAATTTAATTTTTTCAATCCTATCTTCACCAAGTTCATCAAAAGATGCCTGGTTGAATTTTTTTTCATTTATCTTATCTAAAATATTTTTATTAAATTCATATTTTTCTTTTTGAAATAGGAGATTTTTAATTTTTTTTCTAAACTTATTATCATTAAGATTTGGAGTCTTAGTGTTTGAATTATCTATGTTGTAAAAAATATAACTGCCATTATCTTCAAGAATTTCAATTTTATTTTTTCTAGAGTTGTAAATTTTGTTTTCTATTGTTTTTTCATTATTCAGATTTAAGTATGACGTTACTGAAGTTGAGGATAAGCCTAAACCTTGTATAATTGTTTTAAAGTCAATATTTTTAGATATTTGGTTTTCAATATCATCAATCTTATCAAAAAATTCTTGATTAAATTCCTCTGAACCTAATAGTGTTTTTGGACTAATATTAACATAAGTAAAATCTATATAATCTTTTTTTAAGCTATCAGCATTCTCATCTGCAAAAAATTTAATTTCATTATCAGTAAATACTTCTACTTTTTTATAGAATCTATCTAGATTGATATAGTTAATGTCCAATTTTTTATTTTTTTCTTTATAAAAGTTATTAATCAAAAATTCCGGCGACCTTGTACCACCGCTTATATAAGTAAATAATTGTTTTTGAAGTTCATTATTTTTTAAGCGTATCTCAAACATTGGTGCTGAAGAATTATTAGTTAATAAAAATTTTTCATATAAAGTTCTTTGGAATACTCCATTTTCATCTTGAAAGTTTTTATTACTCTTAATTTTTTTAATCAGCACATCCTTGGTAATTGAAAGGTCCAATTCTTTAATTTCAAGATCAAGAAGAGTTGTGGATACCAATGCTGATAAAAGCTCTTCAATAATATTTTTATCAATATTTTCTTTTATCACTTGTTGGCTTAATCCAGATTCATTTAAATAATTCATGAAATCTTGTGTTGAAATATTAGTGTTATTTATTTTGGCTATATTGTTTTGATTTCCAGTGCTGAAGCCTCCACCAAATCCACCAAAGCCAAAGGCTATAATTATAACAAGAATTAGTAGCAAGCCACCAATCTTTTTTTTTGTAAAATTTTGAAAAGGGTTTATCATTGCTTCATTAATTTATTGATCTTTAAAATATCAAGCTATAGATTAAATTTTTCATTATGACAAATAAATATATGTATTTTGTGGCTAATTGGAAAATGTATGGGAATTTATCTTCTTTAAATACATTGGATAAAGTTATTAGATTTTCAAAATCTAAAGAAATAAACAAAGGCAGATTAATTTATTGCCCCCCATATACTTTAATAAGTTCTTTTTCAAAAAAATTTAAAAATTGCCAAATTGGTATTGGGGGTCAGAATTGTCATGAAAGTGAAAGTTATGGACCATATACTGGGTCTATTAATTCGCATATGTTAAAAAACATTGGCGCTCACTTTGTAATTATTGGTCATTCTGAAAATAGAGAAAAAGGTGAAAATGATAAATTGATAAACCTAAAGATTAAAAGCGCCCTAGAAGCAAAATTAAAAGTTATTTTCTGTATTGGAGAAACTTTAATTGAAAAAAGAAAAAAAAAGACTCAATCAACTTTGTCTAAACAAATTAAAGTTGGTTTAAATAGTATAAAGAACAAATCAAATATTTTTATAGCATATGAGCCTGTATGGGCAATAGGCAGTGGCATTATTCCAAAATCAAAAGATCTTTTCAAAACAATTGAATTTATTAAAAGTAAATTCAAAGAAAAATCACCAAAAGTTTTATATGGAGGTTCTGTAAATCCTCAAAATATTAGAAACTTAAAAGAAATTAATAACATTGATGGTTTTTTGATTGGTGGAGCATCTCAAAGTGCCAAAAAATTTATTGATATAGTCAAAAAAACATATAGTTAATCCCCATGGAGAATATTTTATTAGTACTCAATTTAGTAATTGCTGCAATACTTGTACTGTTGATACTTATCCAAAAATCAGAGGGTGGAGCACTTGGCATAGGTGTTTCTCAAGATAATTTTATGCTTTCTAGGTCTGCTGGTAATTTTATGAGTAAAGCCACAGCTTTAGTTGCAACTTTATTTATAATTTGTAGTTTAGCTTTAACAATAATATCTAGAGGAGAATTAACACCAACGTCTTCTGTGTTAGATGTGATTGAGGAAAAATCTAGTGATACTCCTACAATTCCTGAGAATAATAATTAATTCTTTCCAATTCATTAATTAATCGTTATAAGATAATTCCATGGCGCGATTTATATTTGTCACCGGCGGTGTGGTCTCATCTTTAGGAAAAGGTCTTTCTTCTGCTTCCCTGGCATACCTCTTACAATCAAGAGGTTTTAAAGTTCGTTTAAGAAAATTAGATCCTTATTTAAATGTTGACCCAGGAACAATGAGTCCATTTCAACATGGTGAAGTTTTTGTAACAAATGATGGTGCTGAAACAGATTTAGATTTAGGTCATTATGAAAGATTTTCAGGAATTTCTGCTAAAAAATCTGACAACATAACAACAGGAAAAATTTATAGCGACGTTTTAAGAAAAGAACGTAAAGGAGGATATCTTGGAAAGACAGTGCAGGTCATTCCTCACATAACAGACCGTATTAAAGAGTTTATAAAAAACGATACATCCAAAGAAGACTTTGTAATTTGTGAAATTGGAGGCATTGTAGGGGACATTGAAAGTCTTCCTTTTGTAGAAGCTATTAGACAGTTTGCAAATGATGTTGGAAAAAAAAATGCTTTATTTGTTCATTTAACATTGGTCCCATATCTTAAAGCATCAGATGAAATCAAAACAAAGCCCACTCAACATTCTGTAAAAGAACTGAGAAGCCTCGGTATACAACCAGACATTATCATTTGCAGATCTGAAAGACCAATCCCTTTAGTGCATAGAAAGAAGATATCCTTGTTTTGCAATGTTGATATTGAAAATGTAATTCAAACAGTTGACGTTAAAACTATTTATGAAGCACCAATTAGTTTCAATAGAGAAAATTTAGATAATCAAGTTCTTGAGTATTTTAAAATTAAATCAAAGAAAAAAGTTAACTTAAATCCCTGGAAAAGAATTACAAAAATTATTCTTCATACAAAAAAATCTATTAACATTGCAATCATTGGCAAATATGTTGATCTTAAGGATGCTTACAAATCACTTGATGAAGCACTAACACATGGTGGAATAGACAATAATTTAAAAGTTAATTTGGTAAGAATTGATTCTGAAAATTTACAAATTTCTGAGATTAAAAAAAAATTAAAAGGAGTTTCTGGAATTTTAATACCAGGAGGATTTGGTAAGAGAGGTACAGAAGGTAAAATTGAAGCAATTAAATATGCTAGAGAAAAAAAAATTCCTTTTTTTGGAATTTGCTTTGGAATGCAAATGGCTATTATTGAGTTTGCTAGAAATAAGTTAAATATGAGAAAAGCTACATCAAGTGAATTTGGAAGAGGTGGCACTCCAATTGTTGGTTTAATTACAGAATGGAATAAAGACGGTAAATTAATCAAGGGAACGGATAAAGATCTTGGTGGAACTATGCGGCTTGGTCTTTATGAAGCTAAATTAAAAGATAATTCATTGATAAAAAAAATTTATAAATCAAAATCAATTCAAGAAAGACACAGACACAGATATGAGGTTAATATTGGTTATAAAGATCAATTTGAAAAAAATGGTTTAATTTTTTCAGGATTGTCTCCTGATAACAAATTGCCAGAGATTATTGAGTTGAAAAACCACCCTTGGTTTGTTGCTGTTCAGTTTCACCCTGAATTTAAATCTAGACCTTTGTCACCACATCCTTTATTCTCGTCATTTATCAAGGCAGCTAAAAATCATAAATGAAAAATATAAAAGTTAATTGTGGAAATATAGAAATTTCAAATAGTAATAAAATCTGTATTATCGCGGGACCATGCCAACTTGAGACTGAACAGCATGCCATGGATATGGCGGGTAAAATTAAAGAAATTACCTCTAAGTTTAATATGGGGTTTATTTACAAAACTTCTTTTGATAAAGCTAATAGAACCAGTTTAAAAGGTAAAAGAGGTGCTGGCCTTGAGCAATCCTTACCTATTTTTGATAAAATAAAAAAAGAATTAGAAATTCCAATATTAACAGACATCCATAATGCGGAGCAGTGCTCTATCGTAGCTCCTCACGCAGATGTGTTACAAATTCCAGCTTTTCTATGTAGGCAAACTGATTTATTAATTGCCGCTTCTAAAACGGGAAAAATTATTAATGTTAAAAAGGGTCAATTCCTTGCTCCGTGGGATATGGTTAATGTTACTAAAAAAATCGCTGACTCAGGTAATAGAAATATTTTAGTCACTGAAAGAGGTGCAAGCTTTGGTTATAATACCCTCGTCTCTGACATGAGGTCTTTACCTATAATGGCTAAAAATGGTTATCCTGTAATTTTTGATGCAACTCATTCGGTACAACAACCGGGTGGTTTAGGTGAAACTAGTGGTGGACAGAGAGAGTTTGTGGAGTATTTAGCAAGAGCAGCGGTTGCGGTTGGTGTTGCTGGTGTTTTTATTGAAACACACCAAGATCCAGATAATGCTCCATCTGATGGTCCCAATATGGTTCCTTTAGATAAATTAGAGAAATTATTATCTCAACTATTTGAAATTGACAATTTAATTAAAAAATAAATGAGTAAAATTTTAAAGATAAGAGCGCGGCAAGTCTATGACAGTAGGGGAAATCCAACAATTGAAGCGGAAATTTATTCAAAAAATTTAAGTGCATCTGCTATTTGCCCATCTGGTGCGTCCACAGGAACATATGAAGCATTTGAAAAACGGGACAACAATAATAAAAAATATTTAGGTAAAAGTGTTTTAAGAGCTGTTAACTTAGTTAATACAAAAATCTCTAAAAAACTTATTGGCATAAGTATTCACGATCAAACACGCATAGATACGATTTTGATTAATTTAGATGGTACTAGACAAAAAATAAGTTTAGGAGCTAATGCTATTTTAGCAGTATCAATGGCAGCGAAGAAGCTTTCTGCAAAAATTAAAAAAACACCTCTCTATAAAACATTTTTAGTAAAGAGTAATTATAAATTACCATATCCACTAATGAATATTATTAATGGAGGAGCGCATGCTAACAATGAATTGCGTGTCCAAGAGTTTATGATTAGACCTGATAAGGCTAAAAGTTTTTCAGAAGCTATGAGGATATGCTTTATTATAATTAGCAATCTAAGAGATATTCTTAAAAAGAAAGGTCTATCAACGTCAGTAGGTGATGAGGGTGGTTTTGCACCGATGATTAATAGTAATGAGAAAGCTTTAGATTTAATTGTAGCTGCAATTAATAAGGCTGGATTTAAAAATGGTAAAGATGTCTCTATCTGCTTAGATGTAGCTGCAAATGAATTATTAAAAAAAAACAAATATTCAATCCACTCCAAAAAATACATCTCAGTTGACCAATCAATTAAAAAATATGAAAAGATAATAAATAAGTACAAAATTAAATCTATCGAAGATCCTTTTGGAGAAAACGACTGGTCTGCATGGAGTAAAATGATGAAGTCTATAAAGAATGTGCAAATTGTTGGAGATGATCTTTATGTGACTAACTTAGAACGACTTAAAAAAGGCTTTTTAAACATTTCTTCAAACTCAATATTAATTAAACTTAACCAAATTGGTACAGTTTCAGAAACACTTGAAGTAATTAAATTTGCTCAAATTATCGGTTATAAAACAATAATTTCTCACAGGTCTGGTGATAGCGAAGATACTTTTATAGCAGATCTTGCTGTAGGAACAAACTCAAATCAAATTAAAACTGGTTCTTTGGCTAGATCAGAAAGAGTAGCGAAATATAATCAATTATTACGCATTGAAGAAGAGCTTGGAAAAAAAGCTAAAATGAACAAAATTCATTAATGTTGAATAAATTAAAAAAAAATTACTTCTTACTAATTTCTACTTTTTTAATACTTTATTTTTTTTTCAACCTTTTAGATGGTGAAAGAGGTCTTTTTTCTTATTTTAAAAAAAAAGAAATTCTTGTAAATTTGCAGAATGTAGAAGCCGATCTATCAAATAAAATTAAAAATCTTGAATTTAAAAATTCTTTATTAAGCGGTAATTTAGACCTAGATTATGTAGAGATATTAATTAGAGAGAAGTTTTTGTTTGGCAAAGAAGGAGAGACCCTCTATATAATTGAAAAGAATGATAATTAGACATCCAGAAAAAGTTAACAAACCCAAAAACCCAATAAAAAAAAAACCTGCTTGGATCAGATCTAAACTTGTTAATAGCAAAGAATTTTTTTTAACTAAAACTATTGTTAATAGCAACAATCTAGTAACAGTTTGTCAGGAAGCAAACTGCCCTAATATTACAGAATGTTGGAGTAAGAGACATGCAACATTTATGATTATGGGAGACACATGTACTCGTGCTTGTGCGTTCTGTGATGTTAAAACTGGTAAACCAGGGAAACTAGATCCTTTAGAAGCCATTAAGATAGCTAAAGCTGTTCTTAAACTTAATCTAAAACATGTAGTTATAACTTCAGTTGATAGAGATGATTTAGAAGACGGTGGATCAAATCACTTTTATGAAGTTATTAGTCAAACTAGAAAAATAAATCCCAATACATCTATTGAAGTTTTAACACCTGATTTTCTTAGAAAAGGGGATGCCTACAAAAAAGTTCTAGAAGCTAATCCTGATGTTTTTAATCACAATATTGAAACAGTTCCTAGACTTTATTTAAAAGTAAGACCTGGTTCTAGATATTTTTCATCATTAGAGTTGTTAAAAAATGCAAAAGTTATTAACAAAAATGTTTTTACAAAATCAGGCTTAATGGTTGGGTTGGGTGAAACAAAAGATGAGATTGTTCAAGTTATGGATGATTTAAAAGCAGCAGATGTAGATTTTTTAACTATAGGACAGTATTTACAGCCTTCTGCAAGACATCATCCTTTAGATCGTTATTATCATCCAGATGAATTTAAAGAATTTGAAACTATAGCAAAATCAAGGGGTTTTTTATTAGTTTCTTCAACTCCTTTAACTCGATCTTCATACCATGCAGATGAAGATTTTGTGCAACTTCAAAAAAATAGATTAAGAAATTAATGCCTAGAGCTTCAGTTAAGCGTTTAATTGAATGTGATAAATATCAACTTATTGATTTAGTTTTGGATATAGAAAAATATCCAATATTTGTACCATATTGTATTGAAGCAAAGATCTATGAAAAGAATGAGACAAGTAATTTTATAAATATTATTGCAGACCTTACAATTGGCAAGGGTCCATTTAAAGATACATATAAAAGTGATGTAAAATTTAATAAAAAAAATAATACTATTTATGTAACAAATATAAATGGTCCTCTTAAACATTTGGATAATAAGTGGACTTTTGAAGACCGTAAAGAAGGAACTGAAATTTACTTTGATGTAGATTTTGAAATAAAAAATAAATTTCTAAATATTTTGATGACCACTTCTTTCCAGTATGGATTAGATAAAATTGCTGATGCTTTCCAAGATAGAGCGAATAAATTATTTAAGAACTAATAAAGTTTTTAAAACTTTTGTAGTAGTAGCTTTTTGGATTAAAATTCGATTTTTATTTTTAAATAAACACTTTTGTACAATAATCTTATTTCCCTTCTTAATTCCCATATAAACTAAACCAATTGGCTTTAATTTTGTTCCTCCATTAGGTCCTGCAATACCCGTTACAGACACTGATATGTTAGCTTTACTAATTTTACTTAAGCTTTTGACCATTGATAAACAGCATTCATTACTGACAGCACCGTATTTATCGATAATTTTTTTTGGAACCTTAAGAATATCTATTTTTGTTTTATTTGAATATGTAACTAGACCTAGATTGAATACTTTAGAAGAACCACTTACAGATGTTATTGTACTAGATAGCATTCCACCAGTGCAAGATTCAGCAAATGAAATTTTAAGTTTTTTTTTTATTAGTTTTTTGACAAGTTTATTGGCTAGATTTTTCATTATAAAACGTAACTTTTAACAATTATAAAACAAACCACTGTTAGAACCACATATAATCCTGCACAAATGTCATCCATTATTACCCCAAAACTATTTTTAAAGTTTTTATCAAAGAAGTTTACTGGAAATGGTTTCAAAATATCAAAATATCTAAATAGCATAAAAAACAAAGCATAATACACAATTGCTTCATTACTTTCCTTTGTTGTTCCGTGAGATATTTCGTAAAGATAAATTGGTATAGATTGACCTAAAAACTCATCAACAATAATTTCTCCTGGATCTTTATTTTTACCATCTCTTGTGTGTGTTGAAATTGCATAAAAAGAATAAATAAAGATAATTATCCACCCAATTAAAATTATATTTGATGAAACGTTAAGTGTATGAAATAAATAGAAAAGAACAATAGTTGTAGCTAACGATCCAAAAGTGCCTGGCATAAATTTGATCTTACCTAAACCAAACATTGTCACTAAAAGAGAGTTAAAAGTTTTAATCATATTTAATTACTGAAGCTATTACTTCGCATGCTATAGCTTTTTCTTTACCTATTACACCAAGTTTTTCAGTTGTTTTACCTTTAATATTTATTTGTGTTGGTAAAATTTTGCATATTTTAGCTATACAATTTATAATTTTTTTTTTATATTTATGAACTTTAGGTTTCTGAGTAATGATATTGATGTCAATGTTATTAATTAAATAGTCTTTTTTTTTAACCTCATCTATTATTTTGTTTAATAAAATAGTAGATCTAATGTTTTTAAATTTTTTATCTTTATCAGAAAATTTTTCGCCAATATCACCCATATTGCACGCCCCAAGAATTGCATCAGTTACCGCATGTAAAACGGGATCACCATCTGAATGACCCAATGTACCAATAGTTGAAGGTATTTTAACTCCACCTAAATAAAGTTTTTTATTTGGTACCAATCTATGAACATCAAAGCCCAATCCATATTTAATTGAATTATTTATTTTGATATCTGAATTTATTGTAATTTTATTATTATCAACCTCACCTTTTATAATTTTTATTTTTTTACCAGCTTTTACAAATAAATTTGCATCATCTGTAACCTCAACACCTTTGTTATTTTGTAGTTTTAACAACTTATTATAATTAAATGCCTGAGGTGTTTGAATTAGGTAAATATTTTCTCTTTCTAAATTTGTAACTTTATTTAAAGATTTTTGTTTAATAGAATCTGCCGTTTGAATTGCAGGTATAACACAATCGTTTAATTTTAGGTCCTTGTATAATCTATTTAAAAGTTTTTGAGAAAAATTAGGTCTCGCTGCGTCATGTATCATTACATTTTTAATATTATAATTCTTGACACTTCTTAAACCTTTATAAGCTGACTCGGCTCTAGTCTTTCCTCCTATAATAAGCTTAATGCCTTTAATTTTAAGATTATTAATATAAGATTTATGTTTTTTATTAATAACAAGAACAATTTTGGTAAATTTGCCATAACTTTTAGCCTTATCTATTGAATGTAATAATAAAGGTTTACCTTTATATAGATGATATGGTTTTGGTATTATTGATTTAAATCTTTTACTTTCTCCTCCAGCAAGTATTATAAAGCAGCTATTCATGATAAAAATATTTATTAATCTATTTATCTCATAATGCTCGATTTTATCAAAAAAAATATTTTTATTGGACTGATATTTTTAATTACATTAATCTTAGGTTTTGTAACTTTTTTAACCTTTATAGACAAAAGTTTTCTTAAGTTAACAGATGAAAATCTCCAATTACTATTAACCGGAAACATAGTTCTATTAATAGTACTTTTTTATATGATTTTTAAAGAGGTAAACACATCATTAAGGGTAGATGTTGATGTTAGTGGATCTAAAGCAAACAGAAAATACATAACTTTTTTTGCATTATTCACTTTAATACCATCAATATTAATTTCCTTATTTTCGTTATTTTTGTTGTCTTTTGCCCTTGATAAATATTTAGATAAAAAAATTACGACAGCAGTTAATAATTCTTATGAAATAGCCAAAAGTTATACTGAGGAAGTAAGAACTAAGACGCAATCTGAAATTATATTAATAGCTTATGATTTAAATAAAAGTATTAATTTTTTAAATACAAATATTAATCAATTTAAAAGTTTTCTTAATACTCAAAAATTAATAAGAGATATGGATGAAGTTCACATTATCGAAGCTGATGGAACTCTTTATTTAACTACTTTAAAGGATGAGTCATTATATAGGCCGCCCTTACCAGAGGCGCTTGAAATGGTTTTAGATGATAAAAGACCACTTAAAATACTTAATGCTTATCAAAATCAAACAGCATCAATTATTAAATTAGAAAATTTCGAGGGCAAGTATTTATATATAACAAAATATTTAGACAAAAAAATTTCTCAATATTTATTAGAGTCAAAAGAAGCGCTTAATTTTTATTATACAGTTTTAAATAAACAAACAGGAATAAAAATTTCTTTTGTTTTTATTTATCTGGTTATAGTTTCTTTACTACTATTTTTATCCATATCTATAGCTATAAGGTTTTCATCAAGATTTTTTAGATCAATTAATAATTTAATTATCGCATCATCAAATATTGGTAAGGGAAATTTGAATACAAAAGTTCCAGAAATAAAAGCTGATAAAGACATGGAAATTTTAAATAAAAACTTTAATTTAATGACAAGTCAATTAAAAGCCCAACAAGAAAAACTAATTATCAGTGAAAGGCATGAAGCGTGGGAAAGTTTAGCTAGAAAATTAGCCCATGAGATCAAAAATCCTCTTACACCAATTCAATTAACTATTGATAGATTAAAAAATAAATATTCAGATAGTATGAATATAAAGCAAAAAGAAGACTTTACAAAAAGCTTAAAGATTATTGGAAAACAAATAAAACAAATTGAAAATTTGGTAAATGAATTTTCTGATTTTGCTAGAATGCCAAAACCAATACTTAAAGATAACAATTTAGTATCATTGGTAATAGATAATATTAATTTAATTAAAGAATTGGATAACGATATTTCAATTAATTTTAATACTAATGCTGATGCTGTTATTCTTAATTCAGATAACGAGCAATTAAGTAGAGTTTTTTTTAATATTATAAAAAACTCCATAGAAAGTATCCAGGAAAAAAGGTCAATTAATATGGACTTGAAGGGCAATATTGACATTACTTTAAACGATAATAAACATGATATTAATTTTATAATAATTGATAACGGTCAAGGTTTTGGAAAATTTAAGAATAATATAAAGGATGTTTTAAACCCTTATTTTACAACAAAAACAAAAGGTACTGGCTTAGGTTTGGCTATTGTTAACAAAACAATAAATGACCATAATGGATCAATAGAATTTATTCCAATTCAAAATGGAGCAAAAATAGAAATCAAATTTATAAAATGAGTACAGAGATATTAATTATTGATGATAATTCAGATATACGAAACATCATTAATGATTTAATTATTGATGCTGGTTATAAAACTAGGCTTGCAGCCAATTACAATCAAGCCTTAAATGAAATTGATAAAAAACTTCCTGATGTTGCAATTATTGATGTTAAGTTAGACAAAGGAGATAATGATGGTTTGGAGCTATTATCTCACATCAAAACAAAAGATAAAAACATTCCAGTAATAATAATAACAGGACATGCAAATGTTGAGATGGCAATTAAAGCACTTAAGGCAGGTGCTTTTGAATTTATTGAAAAACCATTTAATCAAGAAAGACTATTAAATTTTGTTAATCGTGCAGTAGAAAATATTAATTTAAAAAACAAGAATAAAGAATTTGAAAATAAACTTTTTTATTCTTATGAACTAATTGGAGATAGTGAAAATATCAAAAATATTAAAGAACAAATAGATAAAATTTCAATTTCTGAAAGTAGAATTTTTATTAATGGACCAACTGGCTCAGGCAAAGAATTAATTGCAAGAAAAATATATAAAGCATCTAAAAGACAAAAAGGACCTTTCATAATTTTAAATGGAGCTTTATTAGATATAGAAAAATATGAATTAGAATTATTTGGAGAAGAAAAAGATAATGGTGCAATTTCTTATGGTGCTTTAGAAAAATCAACCAGTGGTATTCTTTTAATAGATGAAGTTTCAGAGATACCACTTGAAACTCAATCTAAAATTTTACGTGTTTTAACAGATCAAAAATTTAAAAGAATTAACGGCACTCATGATATTAATGTTGATGTTAGAATTATATGTACATCAAGCAAAGATATCAAAAAAGAAATAGATAAAGGAAATTTTAGAGAAGATCTTTATCATAGATTAAATGTTTTTGAGATTAATATAGAACCACTTAAAAATAGAGTATCTGATATTCCTTTGTTGGTTGAATATTTTTCAAAAAAAGCTTCAACGAATTACAATTTAAAAAAAATGAATATAGATACCAATAACAATTATTTACTTAATTATGATTGGCCAGGTAATATTAGGGAGTTAAGAAATTTAATTGAAAGAATTGCAATACTTTCCCCAAATACTTCTGATAAAATCTCAAATATCATTAAAGAATCTTTAAAAACTGCAGATATTAAGAGTGAGGCCTCAGAAAACTCTTTATCTGTACCATTAAAAGAGGCTAGAGAAAAATTTGAAAAGGAGTATTTAACTACACAATTGAAAAAATTTAATGGCAATATAGCAAAAACTGCTGACTTTATAGGAATGGAAAGATCTGCCTTGCACAGAAAATTAAAAGGCTTAGGTATTAAGGGATTAGATTAAATGAATATAATTATTTGTGGAGCAGGTAGAGTTGGTTTTACCATAGCTAAGATTTTAAGCGAACAAGGTCATTCGATAACTGTAATCGATCAATCCAGTGAAGATATTCAAAAAATTGATGAGACGTTAGATGTAAAGTCTATAGTTGGTAAAGCGACTTATCCCTCAATCCTGGAAAAAGCAAATGCAACTGATGCAGATATGATTATTGCTGTAACGCGTAATGATGAAATTAATATGCTTATATGTCAAATTGCATTTTCAATTTTTAATGTCCAAAAAAAAATTGCCAGAATAAGATCTCAAGATTATTTAAATCCAAAGTTTACAAAAGTTTATAATAAAGAAAATTTACCAATTGATGTAATTATTTCTCCAGAAATTGAAATAGCCAAATCCCTACAAAGAAAATTAGAAGCACCAGGTGCTCTAGATAATGTCCCATTTGCAGACAATAAAATTAGATTACTTGAAATTTTAATTAATGAAAAATGTTCTCTAAAAGATATTAAACTTAATGAAATCACAAAAAAATTTTCTGAATTAAATGCAAATATAATGGGCGTTATTAGAGAGGATAAATTTGTAGTTTTAAAAAAAAACGACATTATGCTTAAAGATGACAAGGCTTATGTTATAATTAACGCCTCACAAATGAAAGATACGCTAAATGCCTTTGGTCATAATGAAAAAATTTCAAATAAAATTTTAATAATTGGTGGTGGAAATATTGGTTTTAACTTGGCTAAAAATTTAGAAGAAAGTTTTGATTCAACAAGAGTAAAAATTATTGAAAAAGATAAAGAAAGAGCAGAACTCATCGCAAGTGAACTTAATAATACCATTGTAATTAATGGTGATGCTTTAGATGAAGAAGTTTTAATGGAAGCAAATATTGATGAGGTTCAAACAGTACTAGCTCTCACGAATGATGATGAGGATAATTTAATGGT